>CAZHUU010000032.1:6515-37795 GCA_964535335.1 uncultured Mycobacterium sp. | reverse complement strand
GGCTGGCGCAAGGCGGTGCAGCGCACGCTCGACTGGGTCGAGGTCTAGCCTCCACCACGCCGAGCAGACGCAAAGACCCCCGACACGCCGGGCGTGCGGGGGCCTTTGCGTCTGCTCGCTGGGAAGTTACTCGGACTCGCCGAGGATCTGGTAGATCTCGCGGCGCGCATTGTTGACGATGTCGACGATGCGCTGCTGCTGTTCGGGACTCGCGGTGTGCGCGGACTGCGCCACCGCACCGAACAACTGGCCCACGGCGGCACGCAGGTTGAGGTGGCCCGGCTCGATACCCTCGGTGATCTCCTCCCACGGCGGGGTCACGATCTTGGCGGCGGCGGCGCGGCCCTCCGCGGTCAGCTCGAAAAGCTTCTTGCTGCCCTCGGTTTCGGTGCCGACGATCACGCCCTCGTCGACCAACAACTGCAGGGTGGGGTAAACCGAGCCGGGGCTCGGCTTCCACACACCGTCGGTGCGCTCGGCGATCTCCTGGATCATCTCGTAGCCGTGCATCGGCCGTTCGGCCAGCAGGGCGAGGATGGCCGCGCGGACGTCACCGCGGCGGCCGCGGGCGCGGCCGTGGCCGCGTCGACCGCCGCGTCCGCCGGGCCCGAATCCGAATCCGGGGCCGAAGCCGGGGCCGAATCCGAATCCGGGGCCGAAGCCGCGCGGGCCGAAGCCGGCCGGGCCGTCCCCGCCGACGGCCATCTGCTCACGAAGGTGCTCACGGAAGTGCCGCCGGGCATGCCGACGTGCGGGTCCGGGCGGCGCGAAGCCGAAGCCGGGCTGGCCCACCTGTGGGCCGTTGAACTGGGAAAAGGGGGTCTCCATGACGTTTCTCATTTCGGGAACGGGAAGCGCCGATTGCGCTTCCGATACGTCAACGATATATCGGAAGCTATCGTGATGCAACGGTCAGTGCGGGGGTCGGCGGTTGATCTCCTTGAGCAGCCACTGCGCCCAGTCCACTTCCATCGCCTCCCGCCGGATCCCGAACTCCAGGGCTGCCCGGGCATAGAAGTCGCCGTCGGTCTCCTGCCAGGGGATGGTGTCGCGCATCGTCTGATAGCGCGCCAACTCGGCGTCGGCGTGCCGGGCGAACGACTCGACGTACTCCCGTGCCTGCTGCGGGGGCATCTCCCCGAGTAGGAAGATTCGGAGCAGCCCGGCGCTGCGGAACGGCGGGTCATCGCTGGCGTCAGTCAGCCAGCGCAGCAGGTCTTCCCGGCCCGCCGCGGTGACCCGGTACTCCTTGCGGCCGCGCGGGCCGATGTCGCCGACCTCGATCAGGCCGGCGTCGGCCAGTTTGTTCAACTCGCCGTAGAGCTGGCTCTGGGTCGCCGGCCACACGTTCGCCATCGAATTCTCGAACCGCTTGAGCAGGTCGTACCCGCTGCCCGGCTGCTGGGCCAGCAGGCCCAGTGCCGCATACCGGAGACTCACCCGACCATCGTAGGACCCGACATGTCAGTACTGGAATGTCAAAGCACGAATCGGCGTGCCGCGGCCCATATTTCATTCTTGACATGTCATCAATGGAATGTCAGAGTTGTGGACATGACCGACGTCACAGTGGACTCCGCCAACCTGCCGAGCACCGGACAGTTCTTCGAAATCGGCAACTACGCGCCCGTGCCGGACGAGATCACCGAGTACAACCTACCGATCGAGGGAGCCATCCCGCCGGAGATCGACGGCTGGTACCTGCGCAACGGGCCCAATCCCCGCAAGCCGGTCGGTCACTGGTTCGCCGGCGACGGAATGATCCACGGCGTACGGATCTCCGACGGCGTCGCCCAGTGGTACCGCAACCGCTGGGTGCGGACCGACAGCTTCGAAAAGCCCTTCCCGCTCTACAACTCCGACGGCACCCGGAACCTGCGGGCGGCGGTGGCCAACACGCATATCGTCAACCACGCGGGCAAGACCCTGGCCCTGGTGGAATCGTCGCTGCCCTACGAGATCACCAACGACCTGGAGACGGTCGGCTGCTATGACTTCGGGGGCAAGCTCGACGACTCGATGACGGCGCACCCGAAGATCTGCCCCACGACCGGCGAGTTGCACTTCTTCGGATACGGCAACCTCGTCGAGCCCTATGTCACCTATCACCGGGCCGACGCCAACGATGAACTGACCGTCAACCGGCCGCTCGAGGTGAAGGCGCTGACCATGATGCACGACTTCGCCCTCACCGAGGGCCACGTCGTCTTCATGGACCTGCCGATCGTGTTCAACCTGGAGGTCGCCTCTAATGGCAAGGGGGACATGCCCTTCCGCTGGGACGACGAGTACGGCGCCCGGCTGGGAGTGCTGCGCCGCGACGACCCGTTCGGCGAGGTGCGCTGGTTCGACATCGACCCCTGCTACGTATTCCACGTCGCCAACGCCTACGACAGCGCCGACCGGAAATCGATTGTGCTGCAGGCGGTCCGCTACCCGGAGCTGTGGCGGGACAACGGCGGTTTCGAGGCCAGCGGGGTGCTGTGGGACTGGACCATCGACCTGGCCGACGGCACGGTGCGGGAACGCCAGCTCGACGACCGGGCGGTGGAGTTCCCGCGGATCGACGACCGCCTGGCCGGCTCGAGGGCCCGGTACTCGGTGTCGGTCGGCGATGCCAGCCTGGTCCGCCACGACCTCGACACCGGGGCGGCGATCGAGCATCGGTTCGGCACACCCGATGCGCCCGGCGGTCCCGGCGAGTTCGCCTTCGTGCCGGCGTCCGGACCCGCCGACGAGAGCAGCGGCTGGTATCTCGGCTACGTCTACGACCCGACGCGCGACGGCAGCGACCTGGTGATCCTGGACGCGTCCGACTTCGCCGGCGATCCCGTCGCCCGGGTCCGCCTGCCGAGGCGGGTTCCGTACGGCTTCCACGGCAACTGGATCGGCGCCTAGGGGGTCGCGGTGTCCGAGCCGACCGGCCGCTTCGCGGACCTCCACGCGATCCGCGAGGTGGTGTCGTCTTATTGCCGGGGCGTGGACCGGCTCGATCTGGAGTTGGTGCGCAGTGCCTATCACCCCGACGGGATCGACCATCACACCTGTTTCGACGGCGGTGTCGACGACTTCGTGCGCTGGCTGGGCAAGAACCTGGAGTACCTCACCGGCTCGATGCACATGATGGGTAACCATCATGTCGAGTTCGTCGGCCCGGACCGGGCGATCAGCGAGACCTATTGCACCGCAACACATTGGGGCCAACGCGAGCGGCTCAACTTCACCACCGGCGTACGGTACGTCGACCTGATGGAGCGCCGCTCGGGCCGGTGGGCCATCGTCGAGCGGTGGGCGGTGCGGGAATGGACCCGCCGGGAGGTGTTCATAACCCCCGAGGGTCCGGGTCCGCGCGGCCGGCGCGACGCCGACGATCCGCTGCACGCGCTTCGGCGCCGTCTCGGGGCGGCCGACGACTGATCGGCGACGGGTGTGCCGACGGCGGCCTGCGGGTAGCCCGGGTGCATGACTGCTTCTCGGGCCAGCGCGACGAATGACACCCGGCCGGATCGCTCGCGACGGTCCCGGCTCTGGCTGAACTGGATTCTCGCGTTGTCGACCGTCCCGGGTGCGGCGGCGGTGGAATTGTTCGCCATCGGCGCGGTGATGGGCACCGCCGCATGCAGCACCCCGAACTGCCCGAAGCCCAGCGGGTTCGGCTACGGCCTGCTCACCTACGCCCCTCCGGTGATCGCCCTGGCCACCATCGTGATCACCATCTTCACCGCCTCGCATCGGCGCGGGTACCTGGTGGCAGTGGTCGCCTGGGCGTTGATCCTCATCGACGTCGGCCTGCTCACCGCGACCTTCACCTAGACGGGCGGGGCGAACCCCGGTCCGGGCGGCGTCGACGGCGGCGGTGGCTGCGGGGGCCCGGGCATCGGCGGCGGACCCGGTATCGGCGGCGGGGGAACCGGCCCGGCGGCCGGGGCCGGTCGTAAGCGGGCCAATTCGCGACGGTGCCGTTCGGCCAACACGGCGGCCAGCACGTATTGCGGCGGCACCCCGGGCGGCGGGGGCGGGGAGATCCGTGCCGCCAAGTCGGTGGCGATACGGTAGCCCATCTCGTCGCGTACCCGCGGTGCCAGTTGCGGTGCGCGGTGCAGGAACTGACGAATCAACTCGGCCTGCTCCGAACCCAGACCCGACAGTTCCAGGGAGGCCGCCCACCACGCGAGCGCGGGCGGCATCACCGGCGGGGGCGGGAGCTTGGGCCCGCGCTCACTGATCACCACCGTGCCGGCGAACACATCGCCGATCCGTTTCCCCTTGGCCGACAGCAGGCTACAGATGACGGCCGGACCGCCGAAGAACATCCAGATCTCCACGAAGCCGGCAAGCGCACGAAAGATGGCCTGCCGGAGGCGTTCCGGGCCGCCGTCGTCGGACACCACCCGAAGGCCCATCACCATCTTGCCCAGTGACCTTCCCCGGGTGGCGGTCTCGATCGCGATCGGATAACCCACCAGGGTCAGCACCGTGAAGATGATCAACGTAGCCGCACTGAGCGCGTCGTCGAACTGCGTCACCGCCGCCGCCCACAACAGCACTCCCACGATGTAGCCGAGAACCACGATCACGATGTCGATCAGCGCACCGACGGCGCGCACCGGAAGCTGGGCGATCTGCACATCGAGGACCACCGCGTCCCCGGTCACCACCGTCTCGGGCGCCGCAACCATACCGACCCACGCTACCCGCGAGGACCCATCCGGGTCCGGCCACGGCGCAACTAGGATCGCCTGGTGGATGTCGACGCCTTCGTCGTGGCCCACCGCGACACCTGGAAGCGGCTGGACGAGCTGGTCAAGCGCCGCCGACAGCTGTCCGGCGCCGAGGTCGACGAACTCGTCGAGCTCTACCAGCGGGTGTCCACCCACCTGTCGATGGTGCGATCGGCGTCGACGGATTCGGTGCTGGTCGGCCGGCTCTCCACGCTGGTGGCGCGCGCCCGCTCGGCGGTCACCGGTGCGCACGCCCCGCTGTGGAGCGAATTCGCCCGCTTCTGGACCGTGTCGTTTCCCGTCGTGGCCTATCGGGCGTGGCGCTGGTGGCTGGCGACGGCTGTGCTGTTCTTCGCGGTGGTTCTCGCGATCGGGTTCTGGGTGGGCGGCAGCCACGAGGTGCAGTCGGCGCTGAGCACGCCGGCCGAGATCGACCACCTGGTCAATCACGACTTCGCGTCCTACTACAGCGAGAACCCGGCCGGGTCGTTCGCCCTGCAGGTGTGGGTGAACAACTCGTGGGTGGCGGCACAGTGCATCGCGTTCTCGATCCTGCTGGGCATCCCGATCCCCTGGGTGCTCTTCCAGAACGCCGCCAATCTCGGCGTCATCGGCGGCCTGATGTTCCAAGCCGGCAAGGCCGACGTGCTGTTCGGACTGCTGGTTCCGCACGGTCTGCTGGAGTTGTCGGCGGTCTTCCTGGCGGGCGCGGTCGGCATGCGGTTGGGCTGGACGGTGGTCGCCCCCGGAGACCGCCCGCGCGGTCAGGTGCTGGCCGAACAGGGGCGCGCGGTGGTCGCGGCGGCGGTCGGCCTGGTCGCCGTACTGCTGGTGTCGGGTCTGATCGAGGCCATGGTGACGCCGTCCCCGCTGCCGACCTTCCTGCGAATCGGTATCGGGCTGGCGGCCGAAGCCGGTTTTCTGGCCTACGTCGTGTACTTCGGGCGCCGCGCGGTTCGGACCGGCGAGACCGGGGACATCGAAGACGCCCCGGACGTGGTCCCGACGCGCTGAGGCGCGCTTAGAGCCGGCCGGTGGCCTTCATCGACAGATAGCGGTCCGCCAGCGCCGGCGCCAGTTCCTCGGGCGGTGCGTCCACCACCTCCACACCGCTGTGCCGCAGCCGGGATGCGATGGCGCGCCGGTCGTTGCGCGCCCGCTCGGCGGCCGCGGCGTCATACACCTGGGCGGCGTCGGCGCGGCCCGCCGCCAACTGGTCGACGCGGGGGTCGGCCACCGCGGCGACGATCACCTGATGGCGGGCGGACAGCTGCGGCAACACGGGGAGCAGCCCCTCGTCCAGCGCCGAGGCGTTCAGGTCGGTCAGCAGCACCACCAGGGCCCGGCGGCGGACCCGGCGCTGAACGGCGGCCACCATGGCGGTGGCGTCGGATTCGATCAGCGCCGACTCCAGCGGGGCCATCGCGTCCACCAGTTGCGCCAGCAGTTCGGTGCGGGCGGCCCCGAACACCGCGGCCCGCGAAACCCGGTCGTGGGCGAGGAAATCGACATGGTCGCCGGCGCGTGACGCCAGGGCCGCCAGCAGCAGCGCGGCGTCCATCGACCAGTCCAGCCGCGGCCACCCGCCGGGATCGCGCGAGGTGGGATCCACCCCGACCCGACCGGCGGACGTCCGGCCGGTGTCCAGCACGATGACCACCCGGCGGTCCCGCTCCGGCCGCCAGGTACGCACGACGACGTCGGCGCGCCGTGCGGTGGCCCGCCAGTCGATGGAGCGCACGTCGTCGCCGTCGACGTATTCGCGCAGCGAGTCGAATTCGGTTCCGTGGCCGCGGATCAGCACGGGCAGCAGTCCGTCGATCTCGCGCAGTTTGGCCAGCCGGGACGGGAGGTGCTTGCGTGACAGGAACGGCGGCAGGATGCGGATCCGGCCCGGCACCGGGTGCGAGCGTTGTCTGCCCGCCAGGCCCAGCGGGCCGATCGAGCGCGCGGTCACCACCGCCGACTGCTGATCTCCGCGGCGCAGGGGATTCAGCACACTCGCCGCCGTCGTACTCTGCCCCGCACCCAGGATCAGCGGCTGGCTGCGCGGCTCGGCGCAGGCGCTGGGGGCCCAGGCATCCCGGATCATTCCGCGGAATCGACGGGAACCCGCGTTGTGCACCCGCAGGCAGGTCTCGACCGGCTGGCCCAGCCGCGCGGCCGTCTCACCGAAGCGGGTGAAGCGTAGCGCGCGCGGGCTGCCGGCCAGGAGCAGGTCGACCAGCACCACGACGATCAGGGCGGCCAGCATCAACACGAAAGTAGTTGCCGGCCAGGGGGATACCGCGATCGGCAGTATGAGGATCAGTGCGACCAGACCGGTGCGGCCGGTGAGGACCACTAGCGCGGCACCGGAACCGCCGACAGGATGCCGTCCAGCACCCCGTCCGGGCTGGCCCCCTCGAGTTCGGCCTCCGGGCGTAGCGCCACCCGGTGCCGCAGCGTGGGCCTGGCCATCGCCTTGACGTCGTCGGGGGTGACGTAGGTGCGCCCCGACAACCAGGCCCACGCCCGCGCCGTGCCGAGCAGTGCGGTCGCGCCACGCGGTGAGACACCCAGTTGCAGCGACGGGGAATTCCTGGTGGCGCCGACGATGTCGACGATGTACCCGAGGACCTCGTCGGCGACCAGCACCTGGCGCACGGCCTCGCGGGCTGCGCTGAGATCGGCGGCGCCCGCCACCGGCCGGATCGCCGACAGATCACGCGGATCGAAGCCGTGGGCGTGCCGGCTCAGGATCGCGATCTCCTGATCCCGGGGCGGCAGCGGGACATTCAGCTTGAGCAGGAAGCGGTCCAGCTGTGCTTCGGGCAGCTGGTAGGTGCCCTCGTACTCGATCGGGTTCTGGGTGGCGGCCACGATGAAGGGGTCTGGTAGTGGCTTAGGCTCCCCGTCGACGCTGACCTGACGCTCCTCCATGGCCTCCAGTAAGGCCGCCTGGGTCTTGGGCGGGGTGCGGTTGATCTCGTCGGCCAGCAACAGATTCGTGAACACCGGGCCCTCCCGGAACACGAACGCCGCCGTGCGGGCGTCGTACACCAACGAGCCGGTGACGTCACCGGGCATCAGGTCCGGGGTGAACTGCACGCGTTTGAAATCCAGCTGCAGCGCGGCCGCGAGCGCGCGCACCAGCAGCGTCTTGGCCACGCCTGGAACGCCTTCCAGCAGCACGTGCCCGCGGCACAGCAGGGCGATCACCAGACCACTGACCACGGCGTCCTGCCCGACGACGGCCTTGGCGATCTCGGCCCGCAGGGTCAGCAGGGCGTTGCGGGCGGCGTCGTGGTGCGCCGGGGACGGCGGGGCCGAGGCGGAGTGTGTCACGACTGGGTGACCTGCCTTTCGATGTCGTCGAGCGCGTGTGCGAGGTGGAGCAGATCATTGTCGGTCATCGGTGGTGGACCGAACAGGATGTGGTGCAGGGCCTGCTCGCCGGCCGTGGCGCGTTGGCTCACCGCCGCGACCACCGCCGCCGGAGCCGCATTGGGCCCCAGTCCGAGGCGGGGTGAAAGTCGTTGCAGCGTAGCGGTCCGCAGTGCCTGGCCGGCCCGGTCCCGGGCCCGCCGGGAACGGTACAGGCGTGCCCGGCCCTCGACCGTCTCGGAGGCGCGCACCACCACCGGCAGCCTCTCGGCGACCAACGGACCCAGCCGCCGGCCCTGCCAGACGGCCAGCAGCAGCACGACCAGGCAGAGCTGCCACACCACCGGCGCCACCGCATCCGGGATCAGGTCGGTGATCTCCGCATCGGCTGCGGATTCGCCCTCCGGCTTCTGGGGCGCGTACCAGACGATCCGCGGCCGGCTTCCGGCCAGGTTCATCGCCAGCGCCGCGTTGCCCTCTTTCAACAGTGATCCGTTGGTCATGAAGTCGGCGCTACCGACGACGGTGATGGTGCGCTCGCCCGACTCGTAGCGCACCAGTGCCCCGCCGTAGCAGCGGGTCAACGCGGCGTCACCGACCTTCTGGTAGGTATCGGTCGCGCCGAGTGCGACCACCCCGGCCCGCTGGGCTTCGGGCAGATCGCAACCGGGATCGTCGGTGGGAGTGTCGTCGGTGCTGATCCTGATGCTGGGCGCCAGCATCTCCCGGGCCCGTGCGGTGGGTTCCAGGAGAAGTCGGTCGCCCGGTAGTTCAGACAGTCGATCCAGCAGTGCCTCGTTGCGCGCCTGGTAGATCTCGCCGGCCAGTAGCAGGGTGTCGGGTCCGGCGGCCCGTTCTGCGTCGGCGACGGTTTCGGCCACCACCACATCGACCCCGTGCTCGCGCAACAGGGTGACCAGCGCATGGGCACCGTCGGGGGAGGTGGACTCGGGGTCCATCCGGCCACCGGGCCGCGGGGCGGTCAGGTAGGTGCTCACCAGTGCGAGCCCCGTGATCACGACCGCCGCCAGGGCGATCCAGCGGCCGGTGCGCCAGCGCTGCGCGACGGGGCTCACCGAATCGGGGTCCAGGTGCCGGCCGGTCCAGGAGCCTGCGCGGCGCTCGCTGCCGGAATCGAATGGCTGCGCAACCGGTCGTCGAGGTCGGCGACGAGTCGGTAGCCCGACTCGGTCCCGGGGCGCTCACCGTAGGTGACGTCGTTGAAGGCGGTGGCCGCCGAGCCGAATTCGGCGGCGAGATCGGGCAACAATTCGCCGGCGTCACGAGCCAGTTCACCGGCGGTGCGGCCGGGCACCGGGTTGAGTAGACCCACCTCCTCCAACTGCCGCGCCACCGCGCGCAGTCGGTGCCGGATCGCCGCCGACCAATCACCCTGGGCCGCGGCCCTTTCCGCGGTGGCCCGGTGCTCGGCGGCGGTCAACCCGTGGGCACCGAACAACCCGTAGTCGCCGGATCGATTCGTGCGCATCGTGTTGCGGGCGATGCGCACCGCCACGACGATCGCGACCAACACTAGGATCGCCAGGACCGTGATGGTCAACCAGCCACCCGGCACGGTGGAACCCTTGGCGACCAGACGGTTGAGGAACTCGTCGATCCACTCGCCGATCCGGTCGGTAAGGGATGCCTTCGGGTAGATCGGCTTGGCCAGCTCATGTTCAGCAGCCTCGCGAGCGGCCTCCCGGTCAATGTCGATGGCGGGCATGGCAATCGGTTCTCATCGCGCGAGCCAGAGGTTGTCGGTGGACTCGGTGGCGGCGGGACCCCCGGCTGCGCCGGTCTGCAGCACCAGGTCGAACGCCTCGGCCCGAATCCTGGTATCGGTGTACAGCAGCACCACGACACCGGCGGTGAACGGCGCGGTGATGATCTGGCTCACGGCCCGGCCGACGGCGCCCAGTGCCGCGGCGAGCAGCAGCATACCGGCCGATGAGGCGCCGGCCAGCATGATCTGACCGCCGATGGTGAACGGGACCGACACCGCGCCGGCTATCACTCCGGCGACCAGGGAGGCCAGCAGGCGGATGCCCAGAACTCGCCAGAAGTGGTTGCGCACCAACTGAAACGAACGGGTGATCGACGCCATCACCGGCTTGCGCTCGAGCACGATCGCGACCGGCGCGAACGTCAGCATGGTGAACAGGTAGGTCAGCCCGGCGATGAGTGCGAGTCCCAATGGGATGCCGATGATCACCGCTACGGCGCCGTTGCCCGCCAGTGCGATACCGACGATGATCAACACCACCACGGCCGTCAGCAGCACGGCGGCAACAACTTCCAGCGCAGTGAGGCCGATCAGGGCCAGCAGCCTGCCGCGGACCTTCTGCCAGGCTTCCTCGATGGTGATGCTGGAGCCGAAGACGGCGCGGCCGACCACGACAGTCAGCATGCCGGAGAGCAGGATCGCGGCGAGCACCGTCGCCAGCGCGCCGGCCGCGGCCGACAGCGAGGAAGCGGCCACGGCCGCGGTCGACGCCGCCTCCCCCCGCAACACTTTCAGATTTCCGGTGAGTGCCAGCGGCCCGGTCTGCAGGAGCAGTGCCAGCACCTCGGTGATGACCACGACGACGGTGGTGAGGCCCAGTGTCACCTTCGGGTTGGCGCGGATGTAGCCGACGGCCCCGTTGAAGATGTCGCTCAACGACAGCGGGCGTAGCGGGATGACGCCCGGCTTGGGTGCCCAGGACATCGGAGCGCCGTAGCCGGGAGGCGGGTAACCCGGCGGCGGTCCACTCGGGGGCGGATACCCCGGCGCCCCGTAGCCGGGACCCCCGTAGCCCGGCGGCGCATATCCCGGCGGCGGGTAACCGGGTGCGCCGTAGCCGGGTGGGGGATAGCCCGGCGGCGGATAGCCGGGGGCGGACGGTTGGTATCCGGGGGGCGGTGGTGGCGGCTGGCCGGGCCAGCCGGGCGGTGGTTGTTGCGGGCCGGCGGGTGGTTGGGTCACCGGCCGACGCCCCCGACGACGTTGCTCATCAGCCCATCCTGTCGGCGCGCGGGGTATTTCTCAACGTTCTGCGATCTTCGACCGGTAGCGTTTGCGCCATGGCGGAGCTCAAAGACCGGCTCAGATCCGATCTCACCGAGGCGATGAAGAGCCAGGACAAGTTGCGTACGGCGACGTTGCGCATGCTGCTGGCGGCAATCCAGACCGAGGAGGTCTCCGGCAAGGCGGCCCGCGAGCTCACCGACGATGACGTGCTCAAGGTGCTTGCCAAGGAGTCCAAGAAGCGGAGCGAGGCCGCCGAGATCTACACCCAGAACGGCCGGGGTGAACTGGCCGCCGAGGAGCACGCCGAGGCCCGCATCATCGACGAGTACCTGCCCACCCCCCTCACCGAGGCCGAGGTGGCCGACGTGGTGGACACCGCGATGGCGCAGGTCGCCGAACAACTCGGCGAACGCCCGACGGTCAAGCAGATGGGCTTGGTGATGAAGGCGGCCACCGAGATCGCCGCCGGCAAGGCCGACGGGGCGCGGCTGTCGGCGGCGGTGCGCGACCGGCTGTAGAACCCGCTCGTTACGTCGCGGCAATGGCCGACGACACTCACGGCCATCAGGACTCGCCGACGAGAGCCGCTGCCGACAAGTGCGGGATGGCGGTGGGTTCGTCGATGAGTCGACCCCCGGCGTGCAGATGGACTCGGATCAGGAGCCCCTGGACTGAGACGTCGGCGCGGGCGGGGATGTCGGCTGGCTGATGGGTTCCAGCTGCTTGGCGGCAGACGAAGCCCTAGTGGGTTTAGCAAAAGCCAATTCGGGCATTTATCCCATGCGACTGCGCGTCACAACGGCGCAGCTTTCCCGAAAGGCCAATGTTGACCACCCTCTACCCCGATCTGCGGAAGCCGGTTGCCGCGAGTTCAGGTGTGTATGCACCACAGCATGATTCGTTGCTCCTCATCGAGGCCATGCAACAGACCAACGCGGTGGGCGGACGGGCTGTGCTCGATCTGTGCACCGGAAGCGGCGTCGTCGCCATCGCGGCCGCCCGTTTGGGCGCCCGGCACGTGACCGCCTACGACATCTGCCCGGATGCCGTGCGGTGCGCCAGGGGCAATGCCGCCGCGGCCGATGTCGTCGTCGACACCCGGCTCGGCACCTGGGAATCCGCGCTGCGGGCCGGACCGTACGACCTTGTGGTGTCCAATCCCCCATATGTGCCAACGGGTCCCGATGCGCATCTGGAGGAGATGCCCGGTGCCGTTGGGCCGTCCTGGGCCTGGAACGCGGGCACCGACGGCAGGCTGGTGCTGGACCCACTGTGCGACGCGGGGCCGGCCTTGCTCGACGAGGAGGGCACGATGCTGATCGTGCAGTCGGAATTCGCCGACGCCGATCAAACCGTCCGGCGCTTGCGCCGGCGTGGACTAAGCGTCGAAGTCCTTATGGCGCAGCTGATCCCGTTCGGGCCGGTGCTGCACGCCCGCGCGGCCTGGCTCGAGAGCAACGGCCGGCTGCCGGTCGGTCGCCGCGAGGAGGAGCTCGTCGTGATCCGGGCGCAGAAGTCATGATTTCCAATCAGATACGGACGGTACGGATCATCCCCGACGGCCCCATCATGGTCGAGGGCCCGGCGCGCATCGAAATGCCCGACGGCGCCGTGATCGAATCCGACCGGTTCATGGTCGCCATCTGTACTTGCAGGCGCAGCAAGAGCTATCCGCTGTGCGACACCAGTCATCGCCGGCGGCGCCGCGGTGAGGATTCAGCCCAGCGGCCGGCGTAGCGACGTCCCACCGCCCCTCCAGCACCGCATCAGCTGATCGGCCAACCGGTTCTCCACCGCTTCGTGGGCCCGGATCCCGAACACCACGTCGCGGTCGAGTGCGGGCTCACGGCGCACCAGGTCGCCGACCACGTCGGTGCGGACCACCTGCTCGTGCACCGCGTCGGCTTCCACATGCTCGCGGTAGAACCGGACGCAGGCTTCCGGCGCGGCCAACCGCTCGAGTGCGTCCACCAACCGACGCGAGCCCGGTGACGAGGTGATCTCGGTGGAGGCGAAGTGCCCGATGACCGCGCCGCGGTGGGCGCGATGCAGGCCGAACAACGACATGAGGTTCACCACGGCGAGCGTTTCGGCCGGCACCGCGTCGATGTAGGCGAGGTAATTGGCGTCGAGGCCGGCGGCGACCATCAGATCGGCGAACAGTTGTTGATGCACCTGTTCGGCGCGGCCACCGCCGAATTCGTCGAACTCCACGGCCACGAACGCGGCCTTGGCCTGTCCAGTCAGCCGGGGGATGGCCCAAGCGTGCGGATCACCCTCCTTGAGGTGGTAGAGCGAACGGTGCACGAAGTACTCGCACATCTGCTCCCAGGTGCCCTCGGAGCGAAGAAAGTACGACGGCCCCGCGCCATCGACCGGCTCCATCGACAGTCGCTCCAGCTCGGCGGCGGCCGTTGCGTCCGTACCGATCTCGCCGACATCGCGCTGCACGGCGCTCAGGAACGTGTCTTCGAGTTGGGCGCGCAGGTGCAGCAGCCCGGGGTTCCACTCCCAGCCCGCGTCAACCCCGGCGAAGCCGCGATAGTGCAGTTCGTAGCAGACGTAGAGCGTCAACTGGACATCGATCCCGTAGGGATCGGAGTCGTGGACGGACGCTTCGATGCGGTTGAGTTGGGTACGCGGGGCCCGCTCGGTCAGCAGATCCAGCACAGCCATCGACAACGGTCCCCGAGCGGTCGGCAAGGCCGGCTCGAGGGCGATGGGGGCAAGTGACACCTAGGACTTTTTCCCACGCCCGCGGCGATCTAAACCCCTTGTGTCACATCAGCCACGGCGCAGCGAGGCGATGAAGGCGTCCGGTTCGGTGACGCTGACGCGCAGATCTCGCAACGTCGTCGAGACGCCCAGCACCCGTGCCTGAACCGGAGGGTCGATCGTCAACTCGACGATGCCCCGCGAGGATCCGTTCACCAGCCAGCGGCCGCGCCAGCCGTGTACCCCCCAGCCGAGCACTCGGCCGGAATTGGGCCTGGCGTCCGTGCTGGACGCCAGTGGGATGTCTGCGGAGAAGCCCCAGCCCATCGCCACGTGCAGGCTGTCCCTCTCGACGGTCACCGTACTGTTGGCCGGGCAAATGCCCAGCGGTACCGACGACGAAAGGAACCAACGTTCGTAGCGCAACTCGGTCATGCGTCTGACGCTAGTGCGGCGGCGGGTGCTGCGCTCCGAGCCCGCGAATCTGGCGATGCCGTCAATATCGCGATTTCCGGATCCTTCGCGCGGCCGGGGGTGTACGAAATTTCGAGGGGACCGCGAGGCCGATTCGCGGTGCTGATGGAACGGATATGACGGTGGACTCCAAACTCGGTCAGTGGCAGCTCAGCAGGCGTTCCTTCATCGCCACCGGCACCATCGCCGCGGGTGCCGCACTGACCGCGTGCGGGCGTACGGCGACCCCGGCGGCGCCGATGCAGACGCAGCCGATGAGCGTGCCGTCGAGCCTGGACGGAGCGATCCAGGCGGCCGAGGCCGCGCGGCCGCACACCGGCCGTACCGTCACCGCGGCGCTGACGCCCGGTCCGGTGACCGTCGACCTGGGCGGGCGGGTGGTCAACACCCTCGGCTACGCCAACGCCATCCCCGCGCCGGCGATCCGGGCGAACGTCGGTGACGAACTGCAGGTGGCGGTGACCAACAAACTGGACAAGCCGACCTCGATGCACTGGCACGGCATCGCCCTGCAGAACAACATGGACGGCGCCATGCCGGCCACCCCGAACATCCCGGCCGGTGGCGCGTTCACCTACAAGTTCTCAGTTCCGGATCCGGGCACCTACTGGGCGCATCCGCACACCGGGGTGGAGGCCGACACCGGCCTGTACCTGCCGCTGATCATCGACGATCCCAAGGGGTCGGCCGACTACGACGCCGAGTGGATCGTGATGATGGACGACTGGACCGACGGCGTCGGACGCTCACCCCAGACGATCTTCGAGGACCTGAAGAAGGGCGGCATGGGCGCCATGGGCGGCGGCGGTGAAAGCAAGCTGCTCGGCGGCGACCCCGGCGACGTGATCTACCCGTACTACATCATCAACGGCAGAATTCCAGATGCCCCAACCACATTCGCGGCCAAGCCGGGTCAGCGAATCAGAATCCGCTTCATCAATGCCGGCGCGGACACCGCCTTCCGGGTTGCGCTGGCCGGCCACAAGATGACCGTCACCCATACCGACGGCTTCCCGGTGGTGCCGACCGAGGTCGATGCGTTGCTGATGGGTATGGGCGAGCGCTACGACGTGATCGTCACCGCGGGTGACGGCATCTTCCCCCTGGTGGCACTGGCCGAAGGCAAGAACGCCGTGGCGCGGGCCCTGCTCTCCACCGGTAACGGGGCGGCGCCCGAGCCGGGATTCCGGCCCAGCGAACTCAATGGGAAGATCGGCACCGTCGACATGTTCACCGCACCGCCCGAGGCGCGGCTGAAGTTCACCAAGGCGGACACGGATTACACCGCTGAGTTGACGGCCGCCCCGACCGGCTACCAGTGGGGCGTCAACGGGTTCTATCCCGACAACAAGCCCTTCACCGTCAAGCAGGGTCAGCAGGCCACGATGACGTTCGTCAACAAGACCCGGATGTGGCATCCCATGCATCTGCACGGGCACACCTTCCAGATACTGAATGACAAGGGAGACTTGGGAGCCCGCAAGGATACCGTGATCGTCATCCCCGGCCAGTCGGTCAAGATCGCCATCGTCGCCGACAATCCCGGCTACTGGCCGCTGCACTGCCACAACACCTACCACGCCGAAGCCGGCATGGCCAACACCTTCGACTACGTCACCTGACTGTGACGAGTTGCTGACGCCGCCCGGTAGGCCGGCCCACCCGGCGGCGCAATGACCGGCGGTGGTGGTCAACTGGTGTCAGCGTGCACTCGACGAGGGGAGATGTTATGACGGCAACGAGTTCACGGGCGCCGATCAAGGCACTCGTCGCGGTGACCTACGCCGCGATGATCACGGTCAACTATCTGGCGAATGCGTTGCCGCTCAACGGGCGCCGCACCGGTGACGTGTCGGACGCCTATCCCAGCCTGTTCACCCCGGCCGGTGTGACGTTCTCGATCTGGGGTTTGATCTACCTGCTGCTCGGCATGCATGTCCTCTACCAACTGGGGCTGTTCCGCGGCGACCAGCTCCGCGATGATCGCGACGCCCTGCTGAACCGGATCGGGGTGTTGTTCTCGGTCTCGTCGCTGGCCAACACCGCCTGGGTGTTCGCCTGGCACTACGACATCATCCCGTTGTCGGCGGTCCTCCTCATCGTCATCCTGGTCTGCCTGATACTCATCACCAACACGCTGCGGACGGCGAGCCTGACCGGGCGCGAGCGGTGGTTCGTGGGGGTGCCGTTCAGCGTCTACTTCGGATGGAGCACGGTGGCGACGATCGCGAACATCACCGTGCTGCTGGTCAGTTGGCACTGGAACGGCTTCGGGCTGTCCGAGTCGACCTGGGCCGCGGTCATCGTCGTGGTCGGGATGGCCATCGGAACGGCGGCCATGCTGCGCAACCGCGACGTCGCCTACGGGCTGGTGCTGATCTGGGCCTACCTCGGGATCCTGCTACGGCAGACGTCCGCCGGTGGCTTCGGCGGACGTTATGTGGGCATCATCGCGGCTGTGATCATCGCACTGGTGGTCTTCATCGTCGCCGAGGTTGTCGTAGTGCGATCGCGGTCCCGCGATTAGGCAGGAGAATTGATCCTTCGGCCCGCCCGGATACGGGTTATCGCAGTGATTCATATTGGTGAAACCACAGCCGTCCGATTCGGAAGGCCCGATAATTCGTCAGGCGTTTGCAGGCAACGATGACAGCGTGGAGGGCAAGGGAATTGACCGAGACGAGCGAGGGGACAGACGATCGCCCCACTCTCCTGTTCGTCTTGGGCATGGGCCGTTCGGGAACGTCCGCTCTGACGCGGGTCATTTCCTTGTGCGGCGCGACCCTGCCGGCCGGAATGCTGGGCGCAAACAAGGGCAACGAGCGCGGATATTGGGAGCCCCGCGAATCCATCGCGCTCAACATTGGGATTCTCCGGGACCGTGGCAGTGGCTGGTGGGAGCTCGCAATGCCGCAGGGTGGCGAGTTGGACACCGCAAAGCGCAAGGCCCACACAGCCGAGATCGCCGCCTATCTCGCTCAGTTACCGGCCTCGCCGCTGGTCGTGATCAAAGACCTTCAGATCGTCTCCACGGCGGAAATGTGGTTCGACGCGGCCGTCCAGTCCGGCTTCAAGGTCGCGACCGTGATCGCGGTGCGAAATCCGGAGGAAGTCTCCGCGTCGATGCAGGACCACTTCAAAGCGCCCCCCGAATTCGCAACCGCCCTATGGCTCAGGGCCAATCTGTGGTCCGAACGAGTGACTCGAGGTGTGCCGCGGGTGTTCGTGGACTACGCGAACCTGCTCGGGGACTGGCGTGCTGAAGTCACGCGAATCTCGGCGGCCCTAAGCATCGAACTCAGCACCGCTGACGATCGAGCGGTTGACGTTGACGCGTTCCTGACGCCGGATCTGCGCCACAAGAGGTACAGCGGACCGATCACCGATCGCTTCGGTACCGACTGGATCTCCACCACATACGAGATCCTGCGGGCGGCGGCTCAAGACACGCCAATCGACACCGCCGCCTTGGACACCATTCGCGGTGCGTATCAAGCGAGTCAGCATGACTTCCAGCTGGCCTTTGACTTCGTCCAGAAATACCGCGCAAAGTCCCAGCTGCTGATGAGGCCATCCATCGTGAAGGCGATCGGCGAGCTCAATGCCATGGCCCGCCTTCGAAAGGGCACCTGGGCCTAGCTCTCAGTTGGCGACCGATCTGGACGGCGGCGCGCTGTCATTGCGCTGGCGTCGCTGATACGGCGCCCAGCACCATGTCGACGGTGATCTGCTCGGCAGCCGTCCGGGCGTCGTCGGATTCAAGACCGCCTCGCTCGAGATCGGCCAGGAGGGCGAACACGACAGTGACCAGCCCGCGCACCCGAGCCGCCCGCCGGTCGTCCGGCACCGGGCCGGCGGCACCGGCCAGACGCTGAACGATGAGGGTGGTCGCGGTCCAGTCCCCGCGCCGGACGAAGTCGATGCCGGGGTAGTCGCGGATCTTCTCCATGAACCGCGCGTGGTAGCCGGGGAATGTGGCCCGTTGGTGTTCGAAGACCGGCTGCAGCAGCGCCTCCACCAGCCCGCGCGGCGTGACCGCACCCTCGGCCTCGAGGGCCACGAGCCTCTGCAGTCGCCGGGGTTCGAACTCGCTCTGTCGTGCGTCGACGACCGCGGCGATCAGTTGATCGCGGGTGCCGAAGTGGTACCGGATCGCGGCACTGTTCCGCTGTCCCGCGGCAGCGACCACCTGGCGCAGCGACACCGCGGGCCCCTGCTCGGCGATGAGCCGCTCGGCGGCGTCGATCAGCGCTGGACGGGTGGGTTCCCGGCTGACCTCCTCCACGATCGGACCGTAGCACAATCGCATTGAACTCCTAACCCATTTGTATTAATATCCGCGGGCGTTGCTATCCGCCGCACGAAACGTCGCCGATGTGAGGTACTCCGATGGCTGAACTGGGCCCGATCCCGGCCGACGCGACGGCACTGACGCCCGACATCCTCGAGCGGCTGATCGGCACGCTGAATCCCGGCGTCGGCGTTCGCGATTTCAGCATCCGCCGGGTGTGGCAGTGGGGCGAAGGGGACGCCGTCTCCACGTCGGGACGGATCGATCTGGACCTCACCTACGATGCGGCCGGCAGCGGCCTGCCCCGGCAGGTCGTGCTCAAGGTCGCGCGGCCTGAGCTGCCGGCATTTCCGTTGTACCGCAACGAGGTTGCGGCCTACAGTCGGTTGCAGCCGTGGCGGTTCATCCGCACGTCGCAGTGCCTGGGAGCGTGGTTCGACGACGGCACCGGCAGCTTCGGACTGGCCCTGGAAGACCTGACCGCGGCCGGTGCCAGATTCCCGTCCGTGGCGGCGCCACCCTCGCTGGCAAATCTGGAGGATGCGATCGGACAACTGGCCGCGCTGCACGCGCGGCACTGGGGGGCACGCGCCGACTGGTCGTCGCCCCAACTCGGCTGGGCGCAGACCCACGTCAGCGGGGAACTGCACGATCTCTTCAACCACCCCGACCTCGTGCCGGCCATGATCGCCGGCGAGGTGGCCAAGACCCAGCACAAGCGGGAACTGGTGCAGTCGGTCGACGAAACCGTCGATTCGCTGCTGAACAAGGTGCAGTTGGTCCAGCGGCATCAGTCCCGGCTGCAGCAGACCCTGGTGCACGGCGACTGCCACGTCGGCAACACCTTCGTGCTGCCCGACGAGTCGATGGGCTTCGTGGACTGGCAGCTCAGCGTTCGCGGCCACTACATGCACGACTTGTCCTACCTGATCACTACCGGACTGGACGTCACAGAACGACGTGCCCACGAGCGGCGGCTCATCGAGTTGCACCTGAGCCTGCTGCGGGACAACGGGATCGACGACCTGCCGACGGCGGCGGAGGCGTTCGACGAACACCGCCGCGCCCAGGCGTGGAACACCTACATCGGCTGGCTGACCTGTCCGGTCGAGAACTACGGCTGGGAGGTCAACGTGGGCAACCACGTTCGACTGTTGACCGCCTACCGCGACCTGGACAGCGGACGCGCGATCGAGGACATTCGCTGAAGGAGTGGGTCGGCGTAGACGGGCTCCGGCCAAGCCGGTCTGACCTAGGGGAGACGAGAGCGCCGGATCACGGTCTGCGAATCGGGGCGTTGCTCCCACCGTCGGGGTGGCGGGATTCGAACCCACGATCTCTTCGCCCCGAACGACACATCCTGGGCGTTCATGATCGGCGCTGGTCAGAGCATTGGAGTTGTTGTCAGGTGATGGGTGGCGTTGCGGTGACTGCGGACGCACTGCGGACGGCTGGGGCGCTTATCGACAAGTCTTCGGCAGTTGTCGCCGTGCTCCGGTAGCCTCACCGTCTAGGGATTACTTCGAGGGGGAGGTTCGTCAGCCGGCACCCCCACAAGCAGAAGAAACCATGAAGAAAGAATGGAGACGAACCATGGTCAAAAGGTTCATCGTGGCCGGGTCGCTCGTCCTGGCCCTAGTAGTGCCCTCGGTGGCACAAGACCTGAACCCGGCTGTCAACTCGGCCTGCGGCGCCGGCGGTTCTAACACCCCTATCGGCGGCGGTACTCCTATCGGCGGCGGTACTCCTATCGGCGGCGGTACTCCTATCGGCGGCGGCTATCCGATCGGAAGCCAGACGATCGGATGCGCACCCGGCTCGGGAATCGGCACGCCCCGTATCGGCCCCATCTATCCCTCCTCGGACCTCGGAAGCGCTTCTCTAGACAGCGGACCGGGTATCGGCGGCGGGCCGGGTATCGGCGGCGGGCCGGGTATCGGCGGCGGGCCGGGTATCGGCGGTTAATGTCCGTAGGCAGCGGCGCAATAGGCACTGTGCACCCCAGGGGAGGGAGGGGGTCGGTCGAAATCCCTGCCGCGTCCCACCTCGGGACCGCCTGCCGGGCGTCTTCGCCGGCTTCGCGCTCGGCGGCTTCCGCGGACAGGTGCACGACTTGCGCAACACCGCGGCGTCGCTAGCGATCAGTAATGGCGCGAACGGTTAAGGCAGTGCAGTTGATGCTGGGCCACAAGTCTGCGGCTCTCACGCTGGATACATGCGCTGACTTATTCCCCGACGATCTTGCGGCCGTTGCGGACGCACTCGACGCAGCTGTGCAAGCCCTTTGCGCATCTACTGCGGACGCACTGCGGACGGACGTCGCAGCCGCAGTCTGAAAGGACAACGCCCCGACCGAGTATCTGATGGTCAGGGCGTTGCTTGCACTGTCGGGGTGGCGGGATTCGAACCCACGACCTCTTCGTCCCGAACGAAGCGCGCTACCAAGCTGCGCCACACCCCGCGTGAAGCGTCGACAGCCTATCGCAGCCGCTGGCCGCGAAGCCAACCGGCTTGTCCGGCGGTGGTGGCCGAAACTCGACACGCCCGCCGGGATGGATCTGGGCTGGCGGTGGTGTTGTGCACACTAAGCGGCGGGGACCTCGCCGGTTCCGGAGAAGGTGGAGCGGATGATGACTGCTTTGGGGGCCGTGGTGTACGGGGGATTCTTCCTGCTTGCCGCCCTGTGGCTGGTGGTGACCGGCGACTACGACTCGCCGGCCGAGGACTCCGACAACGCCCAGCCGCAGGAACGCTCGAACTCGACCAGCGCGTCGGCGTGCTGATTGGGGTCGAGGCCCTGCGCCCGTAGCCACTCGTCGTTGTAATAGGTATCGGCGTAGCGATCACCACCGTCGCAGATGAGCGTCACCACCGAGCCCCCGACTCCGGTGGCGACCATCTCGGCCAACAGGGCGAACGCGCCCCACACGTTGGTTCCGGTGGAGGGTCCGACCCGCCGGCCCAGCACCCGGGAGACGTGATGCGCCGCAGCGATCGAGGCGGAGTCCGGCACGCACATCATCCGGTCGATCACGCCGGGCAGGAACGACGGCTCCACCCGGGGCCGGCCGATGCCCTCGATGCGAGAGGATGCTCCGGTGACGACGTCGGTCCGGCCTTCGGCGTAGGCGGGGAAGAACGCCGAGTTCTCCGGGTCGACGACGCACAGCTTGGTCCGGTGGCGCCGGTAGTGGATGTAGCGGCCGATGGTGGCGCTGGTGCCGCCGGTGCCCGCCCCGACCACGATCCACGACGGGATCGGGTGGGACTCCTCGCTCATCTGCGCGTAGATCGACTCGGCGATGTTGTTGTTGCCCCGCCAGTCGGTGGCCCGCTCGGCGTTGGTGAACTGATCGAGGTAATGACCACCGGTCTGGTCGGCGATGCGCTGCGCCTCGGCGTACACCTCACTGGATCGTTCGACGAAATGACAACGGCCGCCCTGTGATTCGATCAGTGCGATCTTCGCCGGGCTGGTCGAGGTCGGCATCACGGCGACGAACGGCAGCCCGAGCAGCGCCGCGAAGTAGGCCTCCGACACCGCCGTCGACCCCGAGGACGCCTCCACCACCGTGGTGTCCCGATCGATCCAGCCGTTGCACAGCCCGTAGAGGAACAACGACCGGGCCAACCGGTGCTTGAGGCTGCCGGTGATATGGGTGGACTCGTCCTTCAGGTACAGCTGGACGTCGACACCGTCACACCACGCCTCGGGTAGCGGATAGCGCAGCAGGTGGGTGTCGGCGCTGCGCCGGGCGTCGGCCTCGATCAGCCGGACGGCGTCGTCGACCCAGCCCCGGGGCCGGTCGTGGACGGTGTCGAGCGCGACGGTGGTCATCGTCTGCTATTACATCAGCGCCGGGCCCGGCGGGATGCGGAGTTGGCGACCGGGAAACTCAGCGCACCGACGCGGTCGGGGTCGACCGAACCACACTGCGGTTCTCGTCGCGGCCCCCGGTGGGCGAGGCGACCAGCGTCAACAGCGTGGCTTCCGGCCGGCAGCAGAATCGCAGCGGCGCGAACGGCGAGGTGCCGATGCCCGCCGAGACGTGCAGGGCGGTCTCCGCGCCCCACCGCGAGACCCCCTTGGCCCGCGAGCGGTCCAGGTCGCAGTTGGTGACCAGGGCGCCGTAGAACGGCAGGCAGAGCTGGCCGCCGTGGGTGTGCCCGGCCAGGATCAGCTGGTAGCCGTCGGCGGCGAACCGATCCAGCACCCGGGTGTAGGGCGCATGGGTCACCCCGAGGCTGAGGTTGGCCAGCGGGCTGGGCCGCCCGGCGATGGTGTCGTACCGATCGCGCTGCAGGTGCGGATCGTCGACGCCGGCGGCGGCGACGCTCAGCCCGGCCACCTCGAACTCGCGCCGGTTGTGGGTCAGGTCCAGCCAGCCCCGCTCGGTGAACGCCGCGCGCAGGTCCTGCCAGGGCAGCGGCCTGCCGAACACCCGGTGGTCGCGATCGGTCAGGTATTTCGCCGGATTCTTCAGCCGGGGCGCGAAGTAGTCGTTGCTGCCGAAGACGAACACGCCGGGCACCGAGAGCAGATCCCCCAGGGCCTGGACCACCGCGGGCACCGCGCGGGGGTGCGACAGGTTGTCACCGGTATTGACCACCAGGTCGGGCTCCCAGCGGGCCAGTTCTCGCAGCCAGGCCTGCTTGTGCTTCTGGGTGGGGCGCATGTGGATGTCGCTGAGGTGCAGCACGCGCAGCGGGGTGGAGCCCGGCGTCAGGACCGGCATGGTGACCTCGCGCACGACGAACGCGTTGCGCTCGATCACCGCGGCATAGCCGACCGCGAGCGCGGCCGAGCCGACGGCGGCGAGGGCCGTGGATTTCAAGGCAGGGGACGCGGCGGCCATACAGGGCAGCGTACTGCTATCCACCCCCCGCAGCCGGGCGAGATGGTGTCGGAACCGTGACCGTTACGGCGGCGGTGGCGCCAGCAGTGGAACGGTGATCGGCGGCAGCCCCGGGATCTCCACGACCGTCGAGCCGGCCGGCGGCGGTTCGCCGTCCGGGGGTGGCGGCGGGGCGCCCGGCGGTGGCGGTGGCGGGGCGGGCGGAATGCCGTTGCTGATCAGGATGGTGACGATGGACCCCGGCACGGTCTGCCCGCCCGGTGAGGTGCCCACCACGGTTCCGTAGGGGGACGCGCTGTTGATCGGGTTGGCCTGGTCGGCCAGCTGGAAGCCGGCTTCCTTGATCCGGTCGCGGGCGGTGTCCTGGCTCAGCCCGGACACACTCGGCACCTTCGAACCCGGGGCGCCGTCAACGTAACGCGGATCCGTCGGCGGCATGGTGACGTCGCCGAACATCTCGGCGATCGGCTTCATCGCGGTGAACCAGGTCTTGGCGGGCTCGTTGCCGCCGTAGAGGTTGCCGTCACCGCACTGGCGCAGCGGCCAGGAGCACAGGTCCGACGGGTTGGGGGAGTCGTCGTAGATGTAGTTCGCCGCCGCGTAGCGGTTGGTGTAGCCGAGGAACCCCGAGGACCGGTGCGCCTCGGTGGTGCCGGTCTTGCCCGACATCGGCAGGCTCCACCCGACCGAGCCGGCCGAATTGGCGGCGGTGCCGCTGACGTCGTCCTTGCTCAGCGCGTTCGACAGCGTGTTGGCCAGACCTTCGGGCACCACCTGATCGCAGGTCTCGGTGGTGACGGCGACCTCGTTGCCCTGGCGGTCGTAGAGCTTGTCGATCGGATTGGGCGGGCACCACACGCCACCGGCGGCCAGCGTGGCCGCCACGTTGGACAACTCGAGCGCGTTGACCTCGATCGGGCCCAGCGTGAACGAACCCAGGTTGTACCGCTTGATGTAGTCGGCCAGGCTCTCGTTGGTGCCCGGGTCGTAGGGTCGGGCGGTGCCGGGCTCGGCGTAGGACCGCAGGCCCAGCTTGACCGCCATGTCCACAGTGCGCTGCACCCCGACCTGGGAGACCAGCTTGGCGAAGGCGGTGTTCGGCGATTGCGCGAGCGCGTCGGTGACGCTCATCGAGCCGCGGTAGTTGCCCGCGTTCTGCACGCACCAGGTGTCCCTCGGGCAGCCCTTCGCGCCGCCGCTGCCCAGCCCCTTGGCCTCGAAGCGCACCGGGGCGTCGAGGTTGGCGCTGATCCCCAGGCCCATGTCCATGGCCGCAGCGGTGGTGAAGATCTTGAAGATCGACCCGGCCCCGTCGCCGGCCAGCGAGAACGGCTGCGGTTGCATGGTCTCCCCGGCCGCCATGTTCAGTCCGTAGGTCCGGTTGCTGACCATGGCCACCACCGGGTGCGCGGTCTTGCCGGGCAGGATCACGCTCATCACGCTGGCGATGCCGTTGATATCCGGGGCCGCCAGCGAGTCGACCGCGGACTTGGCCGAGTTCTGGACGTCGGGATCCAGGGTGGTCTTGATGAGGTAGCCGCCCTTGGCGATCTGGTCCTTGCTGATGCCGGCCCGGGCCAGGTACTCCTGCACGTAGTCGCAGAAGAATGCCCGATCCCCGGCGGCGATGCAGCCGCGCGGCAGCTCGTTGGGCTGCGGCAGGATGCCGAGCGGCTCCTGCTTGGCCGCGCTCAGCTCGTCGGCCTTATCGGGCAGGTTCTCGATCATGGTGTCCAGCACCAGGTTTCGCCGCGCCAGGGCCCCGTCGGGGTTGGTGTACGGGTTCAGCGTGCTGGTCGACTGCACCAGTCCGGCCAGCAACGCCGCCTGCTGCCAGTTCAGGGCCGAGGCGTCGACCCCGAAGTAGGTCTGCGCGGCGTCCTGAATGCCGAACGCGCCGTTGCCGAAGGACACCAGGTTCAGGTAGCGGGTCAGGATCTCCGGCTTGGTGAACGTCTTGTCCAGCGTCAGCGCCATTCGGATCTCGCGCAGCTTGCGGGCCGGCGTGGTCTCGACCGCCGCACGCTTCTCCGCGTCGGTCTGCGCGATCACCAGCAGCTGGTAGTTCTTCACGTACTGCTGCTCGATGGTGGAACCGCCGCGGGTGTCGGCGTCGCCCTTGAGGAACCCGGCCAGACCGGTCAGGGTGCCCTGGACGTCGACACCGTTGTGTTCGGCAAACCTCTTGTCCTCGATCGAGACGATCGCCAGCTTCATCGTGTCGGCGATCTTGTCGCTGGGGACTTCGAAGCGACGCTGGGAGTACAGCCACGCGATGGTGTTGCCCTTGGCGTCGACCATCGTCGTCACCGCCGGGACTTCACCCTCGACGAGCTGGGCCGAACCGTTGGCCACGACATCGGAGGCCCGGTTGGAGACCAGGCCGAGACCACCCACCACCGGGAACAACAGCGCCGCCATGATGACGCTGGCCAACAGGCAGCACCAGGCCAACTTGATGAAGGTGGCGCCGGCCGGGGGGCGTTCCGACATGCGTACAGAGTACTGAGGCCATTCGGCACTTGCGGACGGAGCCGACCACGGCCAAGATAAGGCCGGGATTTTTCGGGGGTGTCAGATAATCGCAGTTCAAGATCGGTCGGGACGGTCGTCCCAAAAAAGCTGTGATTCAAGTGTTGCGCAAACGATACCTGACCACCTAACTTAAACACACAGTGCGATTCAGGTAACACCTCGAGGCGCAATGTGGCGTAGGTCGCACACACGATCTACACGGGGAATGTGCCGCCTGGCTGGCGGCCCGTACGAAGGGGACCGCCGGTGTCAGGTATTCGGCCCGCTGCCCGCAGGACAGCCGCAGTACCGTTGCACGGTTCAATCCACGGCGCCGAGGGCGAAGCCCGAATCGCGTGGGTGTCGAAGGCCTTGTGCCGTGCGACCGATCCCGACGAGTTGTTCGTCCGCGGCGCCGCCCAGCGCAAGGCCGCGGTGATCTGCCGGCACTGCCCCGTCATCGCCGAATGCGGTGCCGACGCCCTGGACAACCGGGTCGAGTTCGGCGTCTGGGGCGGCATGACCGAGCGGCAGCGCCGCGCGCTGCTCAAGCAACACCCCGAGGTGATGTCCTGGAGCGAGTTCTTCGCCGCCCAGCGCAAACACCGCAGCGTTAGCTAACCGGACCTTCGCGCAGCCGGGCCCCGGACGGGGCCTGCAGGGCGTCGAGATCGGACACGTCGAACGGCAGTGACGGCACCCCCACCACCGGTACGTGTGGATTGGCGCCGGTGAACCGCGACAACAACCGCACCTCACGCTTGGCGGTCTGGGCACGGTCGGCGTGGATGCGCAGCACCGCCGCGGGCAGCTCGCCCCCGGCATCGCCGCGCGCGTCGAGCTCCTCGGCACCATCGATCGCACGCTCGACGGTCAGCGAGCACAACGTCGGGTGGGTCCGGTTGAGGACCAGGCCCGCCAGCGGCATCCCCTCCCCGGAGAGCCGGTCGACGAAGAAGGACGCCTCCCGCAGGGCGTCCGGTTCGGCCGCCGAGACCACCACGAACTGAGTGCCGCGCCGCTTGAGCAGTTCGTAGGTGCGGTCGGCCTTCTCCCGGAAACCGCCGAAGGTGGAGTCGAGCGACTGCACGAACGCCGAGGCATCCGAGAGCATCTGTGAGCCGAGGATCGTCGACATCGCCTTCATCGCCAGCCCGACCACACCGGTCACCAGCTTGCCGATGCCGCGGCCGGGGGCCAGCAGCATTCGCCACAACCGGCCGTCCATGAAACTGCCCAGCCGTTTGGGCGCGTCCAGGAAGTCCAGCGCGTTGCGCGATGGCGGGGTGTCCACCACCACCAGGTCCCAGCGGTCCTGACCCAGCAGCTGGCCCAGCTTCTCCATGGCCATGTACTCCTGCGTGCCAGCCAGCGAGGTGGCCACCGTCTGATAGAACTGGTTGTCCAGAATCGCCTGTGCGCGTTCGGGTCCCGAGTGCTCGATGACCATCTCGTCGAACGTTCGCCGCATGTCCAGCATCATCGCGTGTAGCTGACCGGTGGTCCCGTTGCCGATCGGCACCTGCTGCGGCTCGTTGCCCAGCTCCTTGATGCCCAGGGCCTGGGCGAGCCGCTTGGCCGGGTCGATGGTGAGCACCACCACGCTGCGGCCGTACTCGGCGGCGCGCAGCGCGATGGCCGCGGCGGTGGTGGTCTTGCCGACACCGCCGGCCCCGCAGCACACCACCACCCGGGTCGACTTGTCGCGGAGGATGGACTGCATGTCCAGTGTCGGTGGCGCGCCACTCATCTACCTGACCCCTTGCTGCGCAAGCGTTTCCGCGAGCTCGTACAGACTGCCCAGATCGACGCCGTCGGCGATCGTGGGCAACTCCAGCCGCGGCACATGCAGCTGATCGAGTTGTTCGGCGCTCTCGGCCCGGGCCCGGATCCGGCTGGCATGTTCGATGGTCTCGGTGAGCAGGCCGGCGAAGTCGGTGTCGCCCAGGCTGATGCCGACGCCGGAAAGCCCGGCCCGCACCGCGTCGGCGTCGATGTCCCCCTCGGCGGCCTTGGCCAGATCGTCGGCGGGCAGGAACGGCGGGATGTTGCGGTTGACGATGACGCTGCCGATCGGCAGCCCGAGCGACTCCAGTTCCTCGATGGCCTCGACGGTCTCCTGGATGGGAAGCGCCTCCAGCAGCGTGACGAGGTGGATGGCGGTCTGATCGGAGTGCAGCAGCTTGACCACGCCCTCGGCCTGCGAGTGCACCGGACCGCCTTTGGCCAGGTCGGAGACCGCCTTCGTGACGTCGAGGAAACGCGCGATCCGACCGGTCGGGGGTGAGTCGACCACGATGGCGTCGTAGGCGGGGCGCTTGTTGCGGTCGAGCCGGACCACCGACTCCTTGATCTTGCCGGTCAGCAACACGTCGCGCAGACCCGGCGCGATCGTCGTCGCGAATTCGATGGCACCGATCCGGCGCATGGCCCGCCCGGCGATGCCGAGGTTGTAGAACATGTCCAGGTATTCCAGGAACGCGGCCTCGATGTCGATGGCCAGCGCGTTCACATGGCCGCCGCCGTCGGCAGTGGCGATCTTGAGCTCTTCGTAGGGCAGCGGCGGCACGTCGAACAATTGTGCAATCCCTTGGCGCCCTTCGACTTCCACCAGCAACACCCGCCGCCCACCGGCGGCCAGGGTGAGCGCCAAGGCGGCCGCGACGGTGGTCTTGCCGGTGCCGCCCTTGCCGCTGACGAAGTGCAGACGCGCCTTCGTCAGGCGGGAGGGCCAGCCGACGGAGCTCCCGTCGGTCGATGTGGTCGCCATCAATGCATGCTAGCCAAGGGACGACAGGCCCCTGGACGATTGGGCCGCAGCGATAGGCTTCCGTCATGAGTGAACCCACCACATGGGAGTACGCCACCGTGCCGCTGCTTACCCACGCCACCAAGCAGATCCTCGACCAGTGGGGTGCCGACGGCTGGGAACTCGTCGCCGTGCTGCCGGGACCGACCGGCGAACAGCACGTCGCCTACCTGAAGCGGCCGAAGTGAGCAGCACCCGCGGGCAGGGGAGCAGCGAGCCGGGGATTATCACCGAGCGGTTGGCCGAACTGGGCATCGCGCTGCCCGCCGTGACCAAGCCGCTGGCCGCCTACGTGCCGGCGGTCCGCACCGGCAACCTGGTGTACACCGCGGGACAGCTGCCACTGGTCGACGGAGAGCTCGCCCACACCGGCAAGACCGGCGCGGAGGTCACTCCCGAGCATGCCCGGGTCGCCGCCCGGATCTGCGCGCTGAACGCGCTGGCCGCCGTCGACTCGCTGGTGGGTGTCGACAGCATCACCCGCATCGTCAAGGTCGTCGGGTTCGTCGCCTCGGCCCCCGGATTCAGTGGGCAGCCCGGGGTGATCAACGGCGCCTCGGAATTGCTCGGCGAGGTGTTCGGGGAGGCCGGCGCCCACGCCCGCTCGGCGGTCGGGGTGTCGGAGTTGCCGCTGGACGCACCGGTGGAGGTCGAACTCATCGTCGAGGTCGCGTGAGCGACGATCAGGCGGAGGTCGGGTGAGCCATCCGGCCTACGGGGTGCTGCGGCCGGTCCTGGAAACAGAATCGGTGGTCGCATCCGTACTGCTCTGCAACAACCCCGGCATCATGACGCTCGAGGGCACCAACACCTGGGTGCTGCGCGGCCCGGGCAGCGACGAGATGGTGGTCGTCGACCCCGGCCCCGACGATGACGAGCACCTCGGGCGGCTGGCCGCGCTGGGCCGGATCCCCCTGGTGCTGATCAGCCACAAACACGGCGACCACACCGACGGCATCGACAAGATCGTCGACGCCACCGGAGCCACCGTGCGGGCCATCGGCAGCGGATTCCTGCGGGGACTCGGCGGCCCGCTGGCCGACGGCGAGGTGATCGACGCGGCCGGGCTGCGCATCACCGTGATGGCCACGCCGGGGCACACCGCGGACTCGCTGTCGTTCCTCGTCGGTGACGCGGTGCTGACCGCCGACACCGTCCTGGGCCGCGGCACCACCGTCATCGACGACGAAGACGGCAGCCTCACCGACTATCTGGAGTCGTTGCGCCGGCTGCAGGGGCTCGGACGCCGGGCCGTGCTCCCCGGCCACGGACCCGAACTCGACGACCTGCAGGCCGTCAGCACCATGTATCTGGCGCACCGAGAGGAACGGCTGGACCAGGTCCGTGCCGCGCTGCGCGCGCTCGGCGAGGACGCCACCGCGCGCCAGGTCGTTGAGCATGTCTATACCGACGTCGACGAGGAACTTTGGGACGCCGCCGAGAAGTCGGTGCGCGCCCAGCTGGACTACCTGCGGGGTTAGCGCGCGCGCCTAGCCAGCCGCTCGGAGTCGCTGATCAGCACGCTCTTGCCCTCAAGGCGGATCCAGCCGCGATGGGCGAAGTCGGCCAGCGCCTTGTTGACGGTCTCCCGGGAGGCGCCGACGAGCTGGGCGATCTCCTCCTGGGTCAGGTCGTGGGTGACCCGCAGCGCGCCGCCCTCTTGCGTGCCGAAGCGCTGCGCCAGCTGCAGCAGCTGCTTGGCCACCCGGCCCGGCACGTCGGTGAAGATCAGGTCGGCCAGGTTGTTGTTGGTGCGCCGGAGCCGGCGGGCCAATACCCGCAGCAGCTGTTCGGCGATCTCCGGGCGGTCGGCGATCCAGGCCCGCAGCGCGTCGCGGTCCATCGACACCGCGCGCACCTCGGTGATAGTGGTGGCGCTGGAGGTCCGCGGCCCGGGGTCGAAGATCGACAGCTCGCCGAACATGTCCGACGGGCCCATGATCGTCAGAAGGTTTTCCCGACCGTCCGGCGAAGTCCTTCGAGCTCGCCCTCGGCGAAAACGGTGTGGCCGCGCGGAAAATCAACCGGCTGCAGTTGTTTGGTCAGCGCGGAAACGGCGCTGGGTTCAACCCCCTGGAAGATTCCGGCCCTGGCCAGGATCTCGTCCACGTTGCCCCTCTTCAGCTCATCGTCGATGTGAGACGCGCAGGCCAGCCTCAAGTTGTGTCGCGAGATCAGTTTAGAGGCAGCCGGTTGCGCAACGAGCCAACGCTACACACGATTGGCGTATCGAGTCCGGTGAAACTGCGGATTGGGGTGCGGGTGCGCATACATCCGCGTTGGCAGGCCCGGCTCCTCGGTCAGCAGGCCGAAGTGGGTGTCGGGGCGTTTCGGCGCGGCTTCGGCGGCGCGCAGCTGGGCCTCTTCCCGGGCGGCCCGCACGGCCTGTTCCAGGAAGCTGGTGGCCTCCTCGGTGGCGCCGCGGCCGTGATGCAGGCCGGTCTCGAGGCGCTCCAAACCGAACGTGGAGAGCATCAGCAACCCGGGGATGCACGCCGCAACTAACCAGGACACCCGGAGA
>CAZHUU010000032.1:4511-6505 GCA_964535335.1 uncultured Mycobacterium sp. | reverse complement strand
GAGAAGTTAACCGGGGCAAGGTCTCAGCGGGATCACGAGTTGCCACCGGTCTGTCCGCGGCTTGCGCACCGCCGTCAGTATCCTGACAAGGGTGACAGCAGGCAGTTCATCGACACGGCGGCCGACCGCCGGGCGGTCGGGTACCACGAAACCGGCCCCGCAACGGGACGCCAAATGGGACAGGGAAACCCACCTCGGCCTGGTGCGCCGGGCCCGGCGGATGAACCGGGCGCTGGCCAAGGCCTTCCCGCACGTCTACTGCGAACTTGACTTCACCAACCCGCTGGAGTTGACGGTAGCCACGATCCTGTCGGCGCAGAGCACCGACAAGGGCGTCAACCTCACCACCCCGGCGCTGTTCGCCAAATATCGCACCGCGCTGGACTATGCCCAGGCCGACCGCGCCGAACTCGAGGAACTGGTGCGGCCCACCGGCTTCTACCGCAACAAGGCCAATTCGCTCATCCGGCTGGGCCAGGAGCTGGTCGCGCGGTTCGACGGCGCAGTGCCCCGCACCATGGCCGAACTGGTGACGCTGCCCGGCGTCGGGCGCAAGACCGCCAACGTGATCCTGGGTAACGCCTTCGACATCCCGGGCATCACCGTAGACACCCACTTCGGTCGACTCGTGCGGCGCTGGCGGTGGACCGCCGAGGAGGATCCGGTCAAGGTCGAACACGCGGTCGGTGAGCTGATCGAACGCAACGAGTGGACGCTGCTGAGTCACCGGGTGATCTTCCACGGCCGCCGGGTCTGCCATGCCCGCAAACCCGCCTGCGGGGTGTGCGTGCTGGCCAAGGACTGCCCGTCCTATGGGCTGGGCCCCACCGACCCGCTCGTCGCCGCACCCCTGGTCAAGGGCCCCGAGACCGAACACCTGCTCGGCCTGGCCGGGCTGTGATCGCCGGGCCTGACCTGAGTCGATGAGCCGATCGACCCGCTGGACGCTGGTGCTGCTCGCCGTGGTGGCGGTGCTGATCGCCGCGCTGGCCGCGCAGATCGGCCGCGACCAGACACCCACCGCGACAGACCCGTCCGCCCAAGGCCCCCGTGCCCACCGTGCCGCCGACACCCCGGAAGCGCTGGCCGGGCTGCGGCAGCGGGCGGACCTGCCGCCATGCCCGGCCGGCGCGGACAATCCCGGCCCGCCGCGACTGCGCGGCGTCGAGGTCGAGTGCGCGGCCGACGGGTCAACGGTGGATGTGGCGCGGGCGTTGGCCGGCCGGCCGGTGGTGCTCAATCTGTGGGCGTACTGGTGCGCGCCGTGCGCGGTGGAGTTGCCCGCGATGGCCGAATACCAGCGTCGGGCAGGCGGTGACGTCTCGGTGGTGACGGTGCACCAGGACGAGAACGAGGCCGCCGCGCTGAGCCGGCTGGCCGACCTCGGCGTCCGATTGCCCACGTTGCAGGACGGCCAGCGGCGCATCGCCGCGGCCCTCGGGGTGCCCAACGTGATGCCTGCGACCGTGGTGCTGCGTGCGGACGGTAGCGTTGCCAAAATCCTGCCGCAGGCGTTCACCAGCGCCGACGAAATCGCCGCCGCGGTGGAGAATGCACTTCGATGACGTCGACCGATGGGAGTGACCCGGTGAGCGCTGGCGGCTCCTCCGGTTTGCGGGGGACGGTTCGGCCGGCTCCGGAGATCCGGCCGCCCTGGCTGGCACCCCTGGTGGACAACGTCGACCGGGTGCCGCACGCGTATCGGCGCAAGGTGCCGCCGGAACTGCTGGCCGCTGTCACCGGCGACGCCGCGGCCGCCGGCCGTCCGCGCCGTGACGCGGCCGTGTTGGTGCTGTTCTCCGGGCCGCACGCCGAACACGTCCCGGGTGGGTTTCCCGACGAGGCCGACCTGCTGCTGACCGTGCGGGCGGGAACCCTGCGCCACCACGCCGGCCAGGCCGCCTTCCCCGGCGGCGCCGCCGACCCGGGCGACGACGGACCGGTGGCCACCGCGCTGCGGGAGGCCCGGGAGGAGACCGGCATCGACCCGCAAC
>CAZHUU010000032.1:0-4501 GCA_964535335.1 uncultured Mycobacterium sp. | reverse complement strand
GGGATCGTGCCGCAGACGCCGCCGGAGCATGTGGCGCGTCTGGTCGAGCGCGTCCGGCGCGCCGGTAGCTGACGAGAGTTTCGCCCGATGACCACCACGCCGACACCGACGCAACCCGCTGCCGCGAAACCTGCCATCCGCGCCATCGTCGAGGAGACCGGCATCGACCCGCAACGGCTGCATCCGCTGGCGACGATGGAGCGAATGTTCATCCCGCCCTCGGGTTTCCACGTCGTCCCGGTATTGGCCTACTCGCCCGACCCGGGACCGGTGTCGGTGGTCGACGAGGCCGAGACGGCGGTCGTCGCGCGGGTTCCGCTGCGCGCGTTCATCAATCCGGACAACCGGCTGATGGTGTACCGCACGGGTGCGGGCACCCGATTCGCCGGTCCGGCCTTCCTTCTCAATGAGATGCTGGTGTGGGGGTTCACCGGACACGTGATCTCGGCGATGCTCGACGTGGCCGGCTGGGCCCGACCATGGAACACCGATGATGTCCGGGAACTGGACGAGGCGATGGCACTCGTCGGCGACGACAGTGAGGAGCCGCGGTGACGAGTTCGCAATGGCTGGACATCGCCGTGCTGGGCGTGGCGTTCGTCGCGGCCATCTCGGGCTGGCGGTCCGGCGCGTTGGGGTCGCTGATGTCGTTCGTCGGCGTGGTGCTGGGCGCGGTCGCGGGCGTCATGCTGGCACCCCACATCGTCAACCACCTGCACTCCCCGCGGGGCAAGCTGTTCGCGGCGTTGTTCCTGATCCTGGCCCTGGTGGTGATCGGGGAGGTGGCGGGCGTGGTGCTCGGCCGCGCGGTGCGCGGCGCCATCAGCAGCCGGGTGGTGCGCACCGTCGACTCGATGATCGGCGTCGCGCTGCAACTGGTCGTGGTACTGGTCGCCGCCTGGCTGCTGGCCGCCCCGCTGACGTCGTCGGACCAGCCCAACCTGGCCGCCGCCGTGCGCGGGTCGAAGGTTCTCGCCGAGGTCGACAAGTACGCCCCGGATTGGCTCAAGAGCGTGCCCAAGCGGATGTCGACGCTGTTGCGGACCTCCGGGCTGCCCGAGGTGCTGCAGCCGTTCGGCCGCACCCCGATCCAGGCCGTCGACGCCCCGGACGCCGCCCTGGCCGACGGCCCCTTGGTGGCCAAGGCCCGGGAAAGTGTGATCAAGATCCGCGGTGTCGCGCCCGGCTGCCAAAAGGTCTTGGAGGGAACGGGTTTCGTCATCGCTCCGAACCGGGTGATGTCCAACGCCCACGTCGTGGCCGGCTCTGACAGCGTGACCGTGGAGTCCGGCGGGCAGAGCTACAACGCGATCGTGGTGTCGTACGACCCCGACGAGGACGTCTCCATCCTGGACGTGCCGAATCTGCCCGCCCCGCCACTGGTGTTCGCCGAGCAGCCGGCCAAGAGCGGCACCGACGCGGTGGTGCTCGGGTATCCCGGCGGTGGTGAGTTCGCCGCCACCCCGGCACGAATCCGGGAGACCATCGAACTCAACGGGCCGGACATCTACCGCAGCACCACCGTCAACCGTGAGGTCTACACCATCAGAGGCACGGTGCGGCAAGGCAATTCGGGCGGGCCGATGATCAACAAGGACGGCAAGGTGCTGGGCGTGGTGTTCGGGGCGGCCGTCGACGACACCGACACCGGCTTCGTGCTCACCGCCAACGAGGTCTCCCGACAGCTGGCCAAGATCGGCAACACCGAGAAGGTGCCGACCGGGGCCTGCGTCAGCTAGCCGGGCCGTACACCTGCGCCAGGAACCGGCGCAGGTGCTCGTTGACCTCCCCGGGTGCTTCCTCGTGGGCGAAGTGCCCCACGCCGGCCAGCGCGACATAGCGGCCGCGCGGGGCGTAGCGCTGGGTGCGGTCCACCGGGTCGGCCAGCACGTACGGGTCGGCATCACCCCGCAGGTGCAGCAGTGGGACGTCGAGTTGGCGGTTCATCGACTTCATGAACCGCCACCCCTCGCTGCGCAACTGGCTGCGCACCGCCCAGCGCTGGTACTCCAGGGCGCAGTGCGCGGCCGACGGGATCTGGATGGCGCGGCGCATGTGCGAGATGGTCTCCGAGAAGTCCTCGGAAGCAAGCCATTTCGCCGATGCGCGGCTGCGTACCAGCCTCTCGAGCTCGTCGGCGTTGTGCCGGGTCAACACATGCTCGGGCCACAGGGGCAGCTGGTAGCTCAGCATGGGCGGCAGCAGTGCGCGGCCCTGGTCGCGGCGGGCCAGGGCCGAGGCGCGCAGCGCGGAAGGGTGCGGTGAGCTCACCAGCGCGATGGCCCGCACCATGCGCGAGTGCAACACCGAGGTGGCCCAGCACACCAACCCGCCGTCGGCATGGCCGATCAGCGTCGCCGAGCTGTGCCCGAGCGCACGCACCAGCCCGGCCGTGTCACCCGCCAGCGTCCAGCCGTCATAACCCCGGGGCGGTTTGTCGCTGCCACCGTAGCCGCGCAGGTCCACCGCGACCACCCGGGCGCCGGACAAACCCTGCAACTGGTGGCGCCACGACCACCAGAACGAGCCGAAACCGTGCAACAGGATGACCAGGGGGCGCGCCGTCGGCGGGGTCGCGTCATCGGGCCCGGGCAGCGCCTCGACGCAGTGGAACCGGATGCCGTTGGCATGGACATCGAGGTGACGCCATGGCCCGTCGATACGGGTGACCGACGGATCCGGCGCGGTTCTCACCAGCCCGACGGGTCGGCCGGGGCCGGCGGGGCGGCGCCGTTGGCGTGCGCCACCGGCGCAGGGGCCGCTTTCTCATGGCCGGGGGTGAACGCTTCCCGCGTCTCCTTCACCGACTCGATGGTCTGCTGGGGCCCGCGGATGCGGCGCACCTTCAGATACCCCAGCAGCGCGAACACCGCGGTGGTGAGCACCATCAGGACGAACACGATCAGGAACGCCACCCAGCGCCACAGCCAGGTGTCGAGCAGTTCGGCGAGGAAGAAGAACAGGAAGAAGGTGGAGTAGAACAGCACCACCAGCGCCAGCACGAAGAACAGGCTGCCGGTCAGGCCCTTCTTCACGTCCCGGGTGATCTCGGCCTTGGCCAGCTCGACCTCGGCCCGCACCAGCGTCGACACCTGGGTGGTGGCGTCCTTGACGAGGTCGCCGATGGAGGGGTTGGCGGGCATCGCGTTGGGGTCCACCAGCGGTATCGAGGTCACGGTGGTGGGCACCCCGTTCTTGCGATCGCCATTACTCACGGCTTGCCTCCCAGGGTCGGGGTGGGGCGCGGTTCATGTTGCCATGCCCGACTCGCAGCGGGGTACCCACCGAGCTGTTACCGGAGTTACTGGTGTGATCAGGCTAGACTCGCTAGTCGGGCGGGGTGCAGATGGAGGTGGCAGTGACGACCGCACGACGCGTGCGGCTGATGGTCGGGACCACGGTCCTGGCTCTCGGCGGCCTGCTGCTCACCTCTGCTTCCCCCGCCGGCGCCGACGACAAGGTGCCGCTGGGTGGCGGCGCCGGGATCGTCGTCAACGGCGACACCTACTGCACGCTGACCACCATCGGCACCGACAAGACCGGTGCCCTGATCGGTTTTACCTCCGCGCACTGCGGCGGCCCGGGTGCCCAGGTCTCCTCGGAGTCCGCGCCGGACAGCGGTGTGGTCGGCACGATGGTCACCGGCAACGACGGCCTGGACTATGCGGTCATCCGGTTCGACCCGGCCAAGGTGCAGCCGGTGTCCAACTGGAAGGGTTTCGCCATCGACGGGATCGGCCCGGACCCGACCTTTGGTGAGGTCGCCTGCAAGCTGGGCCGCACGACCGGCTACTCCTGCGGCGTCACCTGGGGCCCGGGTCAGGATCCGGGGACCATCGTCAATCAGGTGTGTGGGCAGCCCGGGGACTCGGGAGCGCCGGTGACCGTCAACAACAAGCTGGTCGGCATGATCCACGGCGCCTTCAGCGACGACCTGCCCACCTGCATCGTCAAGTTCATCCCGCTGCACACCCCGGCGGTGACCATGTCGATCAACTCGATCCTCGCCGACCTGGCCGCCCGGGACCGGCCGGGCGCCGGCTTCGTCCCGACCTCGGATCCGCCGCCGGGGCCGGCGTAATACCGCTCCTCAGGACTTGCTGGCCCGGATCGCCTCGAAGACGGTCGGGTCGAGCAGCGTCGAGGTGTCGCCGAGTTCGCGGCCCTCGGCCACGTCGCGCAGCAGCCGGCGCATGATCTTGCCGCTGCGGGTCTTCGGCAGCTCGGGCACCACATGGATCTCGCGGGGTTTGGCGATCGGGGAGATCTCGCGGGCGACCTCGGCCCGCAGTTCTTCGACCATCGCCTCGCGCGCCATGTCCGCGTGATGGGCCTTGAGGATGACGAACGCACAGATGGCCTGCCCGGTGTGCGAGTCGGTGGCGCCGACGACGGCCGCCTCGGCCACCCCGGCATGCCCCACCAGCGCCGACTCCACCTCGGCGGTCGAGATGCGGTGTCCGGACACGTTCATCACGTCGTCGATCCGGCCGAGCACCCA
>CAZHUU010000031.1:0-38785 GCA_964535335.1 uncultured Mycobacterium sp. | reverse complement strand
CCAAACAGCTGACGGCCGACCTGAACTTCGTCTGGCCGACTGCGCGCATCGCCGTCATCGGCGCCGACGGCGCCGCCCAGCTGCTGGTCAAGCGGTTCCCCGACCCCACCGCGCCCGAGGTGCAGAAGATCAAGGCCGACTTCATCGAGGGTTACAACCTCAATCTGGCGACCCCCTACATCGCGGCCGAACGCGGTTACGTCGACGCGGTCATCGAACCGCACCAGACCCGGCTGCTGCTGCGCAAGTCGTTGAAGCTGTTGCGGGACAAGCAGATTCAGCGTGTCCAGCGCAAACACGGCCTGATCCCGATCTAGCGGTGCGGTGACGAGGCTGGCGGCGGGCACGGTGGTCGAGCCCATTAGCGTCCGCGCGATCGATGGCTCGTCGATCCCGGTACCCGGCCCTGGCCGGCTGCACCTGCAGTTCCGCCGGTTCGCCGGGTGTCCGATCTGCAGCCTGCACCTGCGTTCGTTCGCCGAGCGGCATGCCGAGGTGTCGGCGGCCGGCATCACCGAGGTGGTGTTCTTCCATTCCGCCGCCGATCACCTGCGCGGCTATCAGGCCGATCTGCCGTTCGCGGTGGTGGCCGATCCGCGTCGGGAGCACTACGGGCGATTCGGCGTGGAGACCGGCGTGCGGTCGCTGCTGGATCCGCGGTCGTGGCTTGGCGCGGTGCGGGGCGGCGGTCAGTGGCTGGCCCACCACGCCGACCCGCGCTGGGCCGGGGTGGGCGAGTCCGATGACAGCACCCACCTGGGGCTGCCCGCCGACTTCCTGATCGACCCGGACGGGTCCCTGGTGGCGGTGCATTACGGCGCACACGCCGACGATCAGTGGTCGGTGGACGAACTGTTGCGGATTCACCGAAGCCGATGATCTACCGTTGAGCGCCGTGAGCACCGAGGCGAGTGGTGGGGCGGGTGTCGAGCCGCGGCTCTACATCTTCCCGCACGCCGGTGGATCAGCGGATTTCTACGTACCCTTCGCGCGGGCGTTCACCCGCGGCGTCAAATGTGTCGCGGTGCAATATCCCGGCAAGCGGGCGGGCAGGGACCTGTCTCAGTACGTCGCCATCGAGGAACTCGCTGACCGGCTGCTCACGCTGTTGAAGCCGGAGGAAACACCGGGCTCGCAGATCGCCTTCTTCGGCCACAGCATGGGTTCGCTGCTGGCCTTCGAGCTGGCGCTGCGGTTCGAGCAGGTCGGCAACCCGATCGCGGCACTGTTCGTGTCGGCGTCGCCCGCGCCGGGGTTGTTGCGCCGGGTCGCCGATGTGCAGGGTTCCGACCACCAGTTGCTGGCATGGGTCAGCCAGGTCACCGGCGTCAACCCCGAGTTCTTGAGCGATGAGCAATTCGCCGCGACGATCCTGCCCACCCTGCGCGCTTTGAAGGCCCTCGTCGAGTACACCAGTCCGCCCGAGGCGAAGGTTTCCTGTCCCATCCACGCTTTGATGGCCGACAACGACGAGTTGGCCACCGATGAACTGGTAGCTCCCTGGGAGCAGCGCACCACGTCGGATTTCGACCTGACCGTCTTCGCGGGCGGCCACTTCTACCTGAACGATCATTTGCCGCAACTGGCCCGGTGGGTGGAAGAACGGGTGCTCGCGGACTGTGGGGGGGATTAGCCAGAATCGTTTGCCAGGCGTGGGCCGGCCGCCGAGGCGGCACCACGATGGCGGTGGTTCGGTTCCCGTTTCGGGGGTCCGGTTACGCCCTGAGCGATTTGCTCAGCAAATTTTCATGTACGCTGGCAGCAAAATATTGACTGCTGCGCAAATGCGAGTGGTCAGAGGTAAAGGGCCAGCACAATGGCATCACCCATCACAGCTCGCCCGGGTCTGCAGGCGCGCTGGGCAAACCCGCTTCGTACGCCTGTGCCGCCCAGGCGAGGGCGGGGGGTTGGCGGAGGACGAAAAGCTGCTGACGCAACTGATAAATTAGCCAAAGACCCGGATCGCACTCGGGCCGGAGGACCGCGCACCGGAACCAACGGTGGAAAGAACCATCGGGCATTGCGGCCGCGTTCGCTGGCTGCCGGACTACGCGACCGGGGTCCCCGACACTCGGTGGCGCACATCGAGAAAAACGTGAAGAGGTAACCCCGCATGGCGATCGCCGAGATGTCGATTCCCGCACTTCTGCGCAAACAGGCCGCCACGCAGGGCGACGCCGTCGCCTACACGTTCATGGACGCCGCCGTGCTCGGCTCGGGTCACCCGGAGAGTCTGACGTGGTCCCAGCTGCATCGCCGGGTGCTGGCCCTCGCCGAGGAGTTGCGCCGATGCACGTCCCCGGGTGATCGCGCGGCCATCCTCGCACCCCAGGGGCTCGACTACATCGTTTCGTTCTTCGGGGCGATGCAGGCCGGCCTGGTCGCGGTGCCGCTGTCGGTGCCGCAGTTCGGTGCCCACGATGAACGCGTGGCCTCCGTGCTGGAGGACAGCGCCCCGACCGTGGTGCTCACCACGTCCGCGGTGGTGGCCGACGTCAACAAGTACGCCCGTCCGCACGGCGGTCGGCCGTCGCCCGGGGTGATCGAGGTCGACCTGATCGACGTCGACATCACCCGCGAGCTGGACGACACCGACCATTCCCGCCCCGGGCCGGCCTACCTGCAGTACACCTCCGGTTCCACCCGTACGCCCGCCGGTGTGGTCGTCTCGCACCGGAACGTCATCGCCAACATCGAGCAGGTTTTGCGGGATTACTTCGGTGACGATCCGGCGGCGCTCGAGGCGACCACGGTGGTGTCCTGGCTGCCGTTCTTCCACGACCTCGGTCTCGTCATGGGCGTCTGCTCACCGCTGGTCACTGGACGTCCCGCGGTGCTGATGAGCCCGCTCGCCTTCCTGATGAAGCCCGCGAGCTGGATCCAGCTGCTGGCCAAGCATCCGCGCTGCTTCTCCGGCGCGCCCAACTTCGCGTTCGAACTGGCGGCCCGCCGGACGTCGGACGCCGATATGGAGGGCCTGGACCTGAGCCAGGTGCACTGCATCCTCAGCGGCGCCGAGCGGGTGCACCCCGCGACGGTGAAGCGCTTCGTCGAGCGGTTCGCCGCCTTCGGTCTCAAGGAGCGGGTGATCCGGCCCTCCTACGGTCTGGCCGAGGCGACGCTGTACGTGGCCACACCCCATCCCTCCGACACGCTCCGCAGCGCCCGCTTCGACCTCGGGAAGCTCGCAGCCGGGGTCGCGCAGCGCGTTGAACCCGGCCGGGAGGGCAGCACCGAACTGGTCACCTACCGCACCCCGGTCGCGCACCCCACCCGCATCGTCGATCCGGAGACCTGCATCGAGCAGCCCGAGGGCCACATCGGCGAGATCTGGGTGCGCGGCGACAATGTGGCGCAGGGGTACTGGCGTAAGCCCGAACTGACTGACCGTGTCTTCCGTGGACAGATCAGCCGGCCGTCGGCGGACACGCCGGCAGGGCCGTGGCTGCGCACCGGTGACCTCGGCGCGATCTCCGACGGCGAGCTCTACATCATGGGCCGGCTCAAGGACCTGCTCATCGTCGACGGTTCCAACCACTACCCCGACGACATCGAGTCCACCATCCGGGAGATCACCGGTGGGCGAGTGGCGGCGATCGCTGTCGAGAACGACGTCACCGAGAACCTGGTGGCGATCGTCGAGGTCAAACCGCGCGAGGACGAGGGCGGTGAGCGGCTGGACAGCGTGAAACACGAACTGGCCATGGCGATTTGGAAGTCACACAACCTGCGGGTCGGCGACCTGGTGTTGGTGTCGCCCGGATCCATCCCGATCACCACCAGTGGCAAGATCCGCCGTTCGTCGTGCGCCGAGCTGTATCGCGAGGGTGAGTTCCAGCGACTGGACGTTCCGGTATGACGTCCTTCGCGGACGATGAAGCACAGCTCCGAAATTGGTTGGTCTATTACCTGGTCACCAACGTCGGATGCAGCCCCGACCAGATCGACCCCGACCTACCCCTCAATGAGCTGGGGGTGGGCTCGCGCGACGCGGTTGTGCTCGCCGGCGAACTGTCCGAATTGCTCCGCCGCCAGGTGTCGCCGGTCGAGATCTGGCAGACCCCGACCATCAACACCCTGGCCACCGCACTGGTCAATCCCGACGCCGAGGCGCTGCGCCCGGCATCCGGTTCGGTGGCCGCGTTGAACGAACCGATCGCGATCATCGGGTTGGGTTGCCGGCTGCCGGGTGACAGCGGGGGCGATATCCAGGGCCCCGGCGAGATGTGGGACTTCCTCGTCGAGCGCCGCAGCGCGGTTTCCACGGTGCCGGAGGGCCGGTGGCAGGCCTTCGACGACGGTTCACCCGGGACGGTCGCGGCATTGGCCGGCACCACGCGGTGGGGCTCGTTCCTGAGTGACGTCGCAGGTTTCGACGCCGAGTTCTTCGGCATCGCCCCGCGCGAGGCGGACCGGATCGATCCACAGCAACGCCTGATGCTGGAGGTCGCAGTCGAGGCCCTCGAACATGCCGGCATCCCGGCCGAATCGCTGCAGCGTTCGCTGACGGGTGTGTTCGTCGGTGCCTGTGTCAGTGAGTACGGGTTTCTCGCCTCCCGCGACCTCAGCCAGATCGACGCCTGGACCGGAACCGGCGGCGCGCTGAGCATCATCGCCAACCGGCTGTCGTATCTCCTGGACCTGCGCGGGCCGTCGCTGGCCGTCGACACCGCCTGCTCCTCCTCGCTGGTCGCGGTGCACATGGCCTGCCAGAGCCTGCGCACCGGGCAATCCGAACTGGCCATCGCCGGCGGTGTCAACCTCCTGCTGGCGCCCACCGTGACACGCAGTTTCGACGCCGCCGAAGCGATGTCGAAGACCGGCGCCTGCCATGCCTTCGACGCCGCCGCCGACGGATTCGTTCGCGGTGAGGGCTGTGGGGTGGCGATCCTCAAGCGACTCTCCGACGCCGTGCGCGACGGCGACCGGGTGCTCGCCGTGGTGCGCGGGGCGGCCGTCAACCAGGACGGTCGATCCAACGGGCTGATGGCCCCCAACCCGGCCGCCCAGGCGGCCGTGCTGAGGGCGGCGTGCGCCGACGCCGGCATCGAGCCGTCCCAGGTGGACTACGTCGAGACCCACGGCACCGGCACCCTGCTCGGCGATCCGATCGAGGCGCGCGCGCTGGGAGCGGTCTACGGACGCGGCCGGTCGCCGCAGGCCCCGCTGCTGGCCGGCGCCGTCAAGACTAACTTCGGCCATCTCGAGGCCGCCGCCGGCATGGTCGGGCTGATCAAGGCGACGCTGGCCGTGCAGTCCGGCGAGATCCCGCCCAACCAGCACTTCGATGCGCCCAACCCGCACATCCCGTTCGACGAACTTCGGCTCAAGGTGGTCGCCGAACCGACGAAGTGGCCGGACACCGGGCATCCGCGTCGCGCCGGTGTGTCGTCGTTCGGTTTCGGCGGCACCAACGCGCACGTCGTCCTCGAGCAGGCGCCTGAACCGGAGCCGCGACCGCCCGCGCCGACGCCGGCGGTGACGACCCTGGTCATCACCGGCAAGACCACCGAGCGGATGGCCGAGCTCGCCACCACGCTGGCCGACTGGATGGGCGCGGCGGGGGTCGCGGTTCCGTTGGCCGATATCGCCCACACGCTCAATCACCACCGCACCCATCACCCGACCTTCGGGACCGTCTGCGCGGCCGACCGGGACCAGGCCGTGGCCGGCCTGCGTGCGCTGGCGGCGGGGCAGCAGGCCACCGGTGTGGTCGCACCCCAGCGGCCGGGCGGCCCGGGAACCGTCTTCGTCTACTCCGGTCAGGGTTCGCAGTGGGCGGGTATGGCCGGTCGGCTGCTGGCCGACGAGCCGGTTTTCGCCGCAGCGGTCGCGGAGTTGGAGGGGGACTTCGTCGACCAGCTCGGCTTCTCGCTGCGCGAGGTGATCGCCGGCGGACAGCCCGTGGAGGGCTCGGTCCGGGTGCAGTCGGTGTTGGTCGGTCTGCAGCTGGCGTTGACGACGCTCTGGCGCTCGTACGGTGTCGAACCCGATGCGGTGATCGGGCATTCGATGGGCGAGGTGTCGGCCGCCGTGGTGGCCGGTGCGTTGACCGCCAGGGAGGGACTGCGGGTGATTGCCGCCCGGTCGCGGTTGATGGCTCAGCTCGCCGACAAGGGCGCGGTGGCCCTCCTGGAGCTCGATGCGGCCGCGACCGAGGCGCTGATCGCCGGACACCCCGGGGTGACGGTCTCGGTGTACTCCTCGCCGCGCCAGACGGCGGTGGCCGGCCCCGCCGAATCGGTCGATGCGGTCATCGCCTCGGCCCGCGAGCAGAACATCTTCGCCCGCCGGGTCAACATGGAGGTGGCCTCCCACACCGCGATGATGGATCCGATCCTCGGCGAACTGCGCACCGCGCTGACTGGGCTGACCCCGCGACAGCCCCGCATCCCGGTGCTCAGTACGGTCGAGAATGCTCCCGCAGCAAGGCTTTTCGATGCCGATTACTGGGTCGCCAACCTGCGCAGCCCGGTCCGGTTCAGCCAGGCCGTCGTGTCCGCCGGCGCCGACTACGGCACCTTCATCGAGATCAGCCCGCACCCGTTGCTCACCAGGGCGGTCTCCGAGACGCTGGACGTCTTCGACCTGGGCAACCCCCACAGTCTCGGCACGCTGCAGCGCGACACTCACGACACCGTTGCGTTCCACACCAACCTCAACGCCACCTACATCGCGTCCCCGCCACCGGGCGGGCACCCGCCCGAGCCGCATCCCGACCTCCCCACCACCCCGTGGCGACACGGCAGGTATTGGATCGACGAATTTCCCGCCGCGCACACCAACGGATTCGAGGCGCGCAGCCGCCGGCAAGTTGTGGGCTCGGCCGACAGCCCGGTCCCACCGGACTGGCTCTACGAGCCAACCTGGCAGGTCCGCCCGCTGCCCGCGAGCGACACCGCCGCCACCGGATCCTGGCTCGTCGTAGGGGATTCCGAGCTGGCGGCCGAACTCGGTCGTGGTGTGGACCGTGTAGCCGACGCTGGCACCCTGCGTGCCGCGCTCGATGGGGTGGACCATGTCGTGTTCGCCCCGCAGGTCGATGCCGACGGGTTCGACGTCGGGTCGGCCTACGCCCTGTTCAATGAGGCCAGGAGCCTTGTCGCGGAGCTGATCTCGATTCCGGCGCCACCGCGGCTGTTCATCGTCACGCGCAATGCCCAGCCCGTCATCGCGGGCGACCGCGCCAACCCGGCGCATGCCGTTCTGTGGGGGCTCGGCCGCACACTCGCCCTGGAAACCCCGGAGATCTGGGGCGGATTGGTCGATCTCGACGAGTCGATGCCCGCGGTGCTGACCGGGCGTCTGGTCGGGGACGAGGCGGGGGCCGGCGACGGTGAGGACCAGGTCGTTTACCGGGCCGGTGAACGGCATGTGCCACGTCTGCAGCCAACCGCCGCAACGACATCCGATACCATGTTGGGCAACGCCACCAGCCAACTCGTCATCGGGGCCACCGGCCACATCGGTCCCCATCTCATCCGCCAGCTCGCCGGCATGGGCGCCGGAACGATCGTCGCCGTGTCGCGCCACCCCGGTGACCGGCTGGATGATCTGCGCCTCGAATTGGCCTCGGCCGGCACGACCTTGGTACCGGTCGCCGCCGACGCCACCGACGAGACCGCGATGGCCGCGCTGTTCGGCCGGTTCGGCTCAGAACTTCCCCCGCTCGAGGGCGTCTACCTCGCGGCGTTCGCCGGCGGCCCGGTGACCCTTGCCGACATGACCGACGACGACGTCACCACCATGTTCGCTCCGAAACTGGACGCCCTCGCGGTGCTGCACCGGCTGTCCCTGCGGACGAAGGTCCGCCACTTCGTGTTGTTCTCATCGATCTCGGGGTTGCTCGGCTCGCGCTGGCTGGCGCACTACACGGCGACCAGTAGCTTCCTGGACACGTTCGCCTACGCCCGCCGCAACCTGGGCCTGCCGGCCACGGTGGTCAACTGGGGTCTGTGGAAGTCGTTGGCGGACAAAGAGTCCGATGCCGGGCAGGTGATGGCGAACGCCGGGCTCGAACCGATGCCCGACGAGGCCGCCATCCGCGCCCTGCCGATGGTGATGGCCGCCGGTGCGCCAGTGCGCAGCGCTGTCGTCGACGCGGACTGGCCGCTGCTGGCGGCGGCGTACCGCACCCGTGGCGCGGTGCGCATCATCGACGACGTCCTGACCGGCGGCGCGGCCACCGGCGCCGTGGAGAGCGAGTTCGGCAGGCGACTGCGTGAATGCGCGCCGGAGCTGCGCCGCGAGATGTTGGCCGATCACATCGGCACGGCCGCCGCCGCCGTGATGGGTCTGTCTCCCGAGAAGCGACCGGATCCCGACTCCGGATTCTTCCAACTCGGCATGGACTCGCTGATGAGCGTCACACTGCAGCGCCAGCTCAGCGCCGGCCTCGGCATCGACCTGCCCGCGTCGCTGATCTATGAGTATCCGACCATCTCATCGCTCACCGAGGCGCTGTACGAACGGCTGGGATTGGCGACGGAGGATCAGGGCTCGACACCGGCCCGATCGGGCCTGGCCGCCCGGGCGCAGAAGCGCGCCATGGCTCGTCAGGGCGCCGCGGCGAATAGACGGAAAGGGCACGTGGTGTGACCACCCCTAACGACCTGCCCCCCAACGCGATCGCGGTCATCGGCATGGCCGGCCGGTTCCCCGGCGCCGACTCGGTGACTCAGTTCTGGCAGAACCTGTGCCGCGGGGAGGAGTCCATCCAGACGCTCTCTGAGGAAGCCCTCACCGCCGAGGGAGTCAGCGCCAAGACGCTGGCCGACCCCGCCTATGTGCGACGCGCCGCCCTGCTCAACGGGATCGAGGAGTTCGACGCGGACTACTTCGAGATGACCCCGTACACCGCGCGTATGATGGATCCACAGCAGCGGCTGTTCCTGCAGACGGCCTGGCATGCCCTCGAGGACTCCGGCTACGACCCGGCCACCTTCGACGGCTCCATCGGTGTCTTCGCCAGCAGCACCGCCAGCGGATATCTGATGGACAACCTGATGTCGCACCGCGACCCCAAGACGCTCGTCGGTGAGGGCATCACCGTCGAGATGTTCAACCTGGTGCTGCTCAATGACAAGGATTTCCTGGCGACCCGGGTGTCACACGAGCTGAACCTGCGCGGTCCGAGCCTGTCGGTGCAGACGGCGTGTTCGTCGTCGTTGGTGGCCGTGCACCTGGCGTGCCAGAGCCTGCTGTCCGGTGAGTGCGACATGGCGCTGACCGGTGCGTCCGCCGTGCGGGTGCCCCATCGGGTCGGCTACACCTACGAGCCGGGTGCGATGGTGTCGCCGTCGGGTCACTGCCGGCCCTTCGACGCCAAGTCGGACGGCACCATATTCGGCAGCGGCGTGGCCGCGTTGATCCTCAAGCCGTTGCAGGCGGCGCTCGACGACGGGGACCGCGTCCATGCCGTCATCCGCGGCTCGGCGATCAACAACGACGGCGCGTTGAAGATCACCTATGCCGCCCCCGCCGTGGCCGGCCAGGCCGAGGTGGTCGCCGAGGCCCATGCGGTCGCCGAGGTCGACGCGTCCACCATCTCCTACGTCGAGACGCACGGCACCGGCACGCCACTGGGCGACCCGATCGAGGTGGAAGCGCTGCGGCAGGCGTTCGACCTGTCCGAGGCCGACCGGTCCGGCCCGTGCGTCCTGGGCTCGGTGAAGTCGAACATCGGTCACCTGGATGCGGCGTCCGGTGTCGCGGGTCTGGTCAAGACCATCCTGTGCCTGAAGAACAAGGCGATCCCGCCGACCGTGCACTACACCGCGCCGAACCCCGAATTGCATCTGGAGAAGACGCCTTTCGTCGTCGCCGACAGCTACAGCCGGTGGGAGTCCGCCGGGCCGCGCCGGGCCGGGGTCAGTTCGTTCGGGGTCGGCGGCACCAACGCGCACGTCATCCTCGAGGAGGCACCCGAACCGGCACCGGTCCAGACGGCCCCGAGCGGCCCGCAGGTGTTGCTGTTGTCCGCCCGTACCGCCGAGTCGGTGCAGGACGCCAGGGCCGCGCTGGCCTCCGCCCTGGACCGCGACGAGAGCCTGCCACTGCCCGACGTGGCGTTCACCCTCGCCAACCGGCGGGCGTACGAGGTCCGCCTGGCCGCCGTCGTCGGGGATCGCGCCGACGCCCGCTCGGTGCTGTGCGCCGCCGAGCACGACAACGTGACGCTCGGTACCTGCCCGGCCGGCAGCACGCCGGGCGCCCAGCGGGTGGCCTTCCTTTTCCCCGGCCAGGGCGCGCAGCACGTCGGCATGGCTCGCGGCCTCTACGACACCGAGCCGGTGTTCGCCGACACCTTCGACCGCTGCGCCACCGGCTTCGCCGCCGAGCTGGGCATCGACCTGAAGGCCGAGGTGTTCGACGGTACGTCCCTCGAGCCCACCGACCTGGCCCAGCCGGCGTTGTTCACCGTGGAATACGCGCTGGCACAGCTGATCATGTCGTACGGGGTCACCCCGACGGCCCTGGCCGGACACAGCATCGGCGAACTCGTGGCCGCGACCGTGGCGGGGGTTTTCGACCTGGACTCGGCGATCAAGGCCGTTTCGACCCGGGCCCGCCTGATGCACGCCGCACCGCCCGGCGCCATGGTGGCGGTGGCGTCCGGCCCAGACGACATCACCGCGCATCTGACCGCGGATATCGACCTCGCCGCCGTCAACGAGTTCGGCAGCTGCGTGGTCGCCGGCCCCGACACGGCGATCCGTGAGTTCACCAGTCGGTGCGCGGCCGCGGGCATCGTCGCCCGGCGGGTCCGCACCTCGCACGGCTTCCACTCCCAGACGATGGACTCGGTACTCGAGCCGTTCGCCGACTTCCTCGCAACCCTCACGCTGAACGCACCGCGAATCCCGATGCTGTCCAACGTGACCGGAACGTGGATGACCGACGAGGAGGCCACCGACCCGCAGCGCTGGGCCCGGCATATCCGGTCCACCGTGCGGTTCGCCGACGAAGTCCAGACACTGCTGGGCGACACCCATCGGGTGCTCGTCGAGGTCGGGCCCGGCGGCAGCCTCACCGGATCGGCGGTGCGCATGCCGGGATGGTCGGACACCCATCGCGCGGTCCGCCTGATGCGCCACCCCGTGCAGACCCGCGACGACCGGGATGCCTTCCTGCTCGCGCTGGGTCAACTGTGGTCCGCGGGGGTCGAGGTGGACTGGGCCCGGCTGTATGGCGAGCACCCCCGCCGTGTCACGCTGCCTGGGTATGCCTTTGCTCGGCAACGGCATTGGATCGATCCGGACAACACCGCCGTGCGCAAGGCAGGCGGCGTCCAGGAGATCGTGGCAGCCAACCCGGCCACCGGCGCCACCGGTGCACCAGTGGACGCCAGGGCGCAGATGCAGGCCACCCTGCAGCGGATCTGGTCGCAGTGCCTGGGCGTGGAATCGGTCGCGCCCAGCGACAACTTCTTCGAACTCGGTGGTGACTCGCTCGTGGCGATCGGCGTCGCGATGACCGCTTCTCACGAGGGGGTGGAACTCACCCCACAGGATCTCTACGACAACGCCACCCTGGGTGCCCTTGCCGACACCCTGGTCGCCCGCCACGCCGCCGGTGGACTGTCAAGCCAGGACACCGGCGATCTCAATCCCGCTGTCCCGCCGAACATCCTGCGTCTCCTCGACGGCGGCCTGGCCCAACCGGGCCGCTGGCGGGTGCCGCTGGTGTTGCGCCTCGACGCCCGGGTGAGCGTATCGGACGTCGCCGCCGTGCTGACCGCGGTGGTCGGCCAGCACGACGCTCTGCGGATGCGGGTGGTCAATCGGGCCGGGATGTGGGAGCAGCACATCGCCGCGGCCGGTGAGTTCACCGATCTGGCCGAACGGACGCTGCCCGCAGATGCCGGGTCCGGCACTCCGCAGGAGCGAGCAGCCTTGCGCGCCATCGTCGCCGAGGCTTTGGACGTGGATCTGAGCAGCCCGCCGCTGACCGCCACCTACGTCGTCGACGACGCGGCGGTGCCGCGCTTCCTGGTGCTCACCGTGCACGGCATGGTGGACGACCCCACCTCACGCGAGGTTCTGGTCACCGATCTGCTGACCGGGTTCGGCCAGCAGCTGGCCGGGGACGACATCGTGCTGGAGCCCGCGACGACGAGCTGGCGGGACTGGTCGCAGCGCTGCGCCGCGCTGGCCGCCCACCCCGCGGTCCTCGACCGGCGCAGCTACTGGATCGACAACGAGGCGTCGACGACGGTGCGACTGGCCGGTGTCGAGGCCACCGGTGCTCCGATGGCTGGGGACTACGGCCGGATCGCGAACACCCTGACCCCCGAGCAGACCTCCCAGGTCGACAATGCCCGCCGGATCATGAAGGCCTCGACCGAGGAGATCCTGCTGGCGGCGCTGGCGCGTGGCCTCGCCCGCACCGTGGGTGAGGGCGTCGCCGGCGTCGATCTCACCGGGGCCGGGCGGTCGGTGCTGCGGCCCGATGTCGACTTCCACCGGACGATGGGATGGTTCTCCACGGTCTACCCGATTCCGCTGCCGTGCATGGGCGGGCAGGGCGCCAGCGCCACCCAGCTGCTCGACGAGGTCAGCCGCACCGTCAAGGCGGTGCCGCACCACGGGATCGGCTACGGGCTGCTGCGGTATCTGCACGCGCCGACCGCGGGACTGCTCGGCGGCGCCGGGGCGGCGCAGATCCACCTCACCTACCTCGGAATGCTGCCGGAATGGCAGGAGAGCGACGCACCGGTCCAGTTCGACGCCGACCGCGAGTTCACGGTCGCCGGAGCCCCGCCGGGCCTGGGCCATCCGGTGGAGCTGCGGTCCTACCGGTACGGCGGGGTGCTGCACATCGACTGGTGGTACGACGGTCGGCGGGTGCCGGCCAGTACGGTGGAGGCGCTCGCGCGCGAATTCCCGGCCACCCTGGTCACGCTGATCGACGAGGCGTTCTCCGGTGCGGGGGACAGCGCCGACAGTGATGCCGAGGACGAGGCCATGGCCCTGGTGGACCTCTCGGCGGCCGTTTTCGACGACGATGAGTAGGTAGCGTGTCCGAGTCCGACAAGGGTGTGGATGTCGACGGCATCGGCAAATCGTTCGGCTCCGTGCATGCGTTGCGCGACATCACCTTCGATGTGGGCCGGGGCGAGGTCGTCGCGCTGCTCGGCCCCAACGGTGCGGGCAAGACGACCACGGTGGAGATCCTGTCGACACTGACCCGCCCGGACCGTGGCCGGGCCCGCGTTGCCGGCCACGACGTGGTCGACGAACCAGCGATGGTGCGGCGGGCGATCATGCTGACCGGCCAGCACGTGGCGCTCGACGAGATGCTCAGCGGCTACGAGAACCTGGTGATGTTCGGCCGGTTGCAAGGGCTACGCAAGTCCGAGGCCCAGGCGAGGGCCCGCGAACTGCTCACCGAATTCGACCTCGAGCATGCCGCCGACCGGCGGGTCGGTACCTACTCGGGCGGCATGCGCCGACGGGTCGACATCGCCTGTGGGCTGGTGGTCCGTCCGGAGGTGGTGTTCCTCGACGAGCCGACCACCGGGCTGGATCCCCGTAGCCGGCAGGCGATCTGGGAACTGGTGACCACGTTCAAGGACGCCGGCATCGCGACGCTGTTGACCACCCAGTACCTGGAGGAGGCCGACGCGCTCAGCGACCGGATCATCGTGATCGATCACGGCACCATCGTCGCGCAGGGGACCGCCGACGAGCTCAAGGAGCGCACCGGCGGGACGGTCTGCGAGATCGTGCCCAGCGACCCGGCCGACGTGTACGCCATCGCCGACGCACTGGGCGCACTGCTTCCGGCGGCCAGTCGGGCCGCGATCACTCCCGAGTCCGACCGGGTCAGCATGCCCGCCCCCGACGGGCCCAACACCTTGAGCGCCGCACTGGTGCGGTTGAACGCGGCCGACATCCGACTGGCCGACATCGCGTTGCGCCGGCCGTCGCTGGACGACGTCTTCCTGTCGCTGACCGGAAAGCCGGCCGACACCGACGTCACCGACCGCATCCGCCACCAGGTGGTGTCGTGACCGCGCTGACCGCGACGCGACCCACGCCGTCCGGTCTTCAGCAGTGGTGGGTGCTCACCAACCGGCTGATCGCCCCCACGTTGCGCAACGGTGAGGTGGCGGTGGGGGTGGCGGTGTCCGTGGCGGTGACGGCGAGCCTGTACATCCCGCTGAATCGGTTGATGGACGGCCCCGACCTGAAGATGAGCAGCTACGCGCAATACCTGGTGCCACTGATCGTGATGCAGGCGATCGCGTTCGCGGGGATCTCCACCGCCTTTCGCGCCGCGACCGACTCGGTGCAGGGGATCAACCGTCGCTTCCAGGCGCTGCCCGTCCCGTCGTTGACACCGCTGGCGGCCCGGATCACGGCCAGCGTCTATCGCTGTCTTATCGGGTTGGCCGTGGCATTGACGTGCGGCTACGTGATCGGCTTCCGCTTCTACCGCGGGCCGTGGTACGCCGTGGTGTTCTGCCTGCTGACCCTGTTGGTCGGGGTGGCGCTCGCCCTGCTCGGTGACACGCTGGGTACCAGGTCGCGGGATCCCGCGGCGACCGCCCAGTGGTTGTTGTTGCCGCAGCTGATCTTCGGCTTCCTGTCGGTGGGAATCCAGCCCCTGCACCGGTTTTCGGACTGGATTCAGCCGATCGTCGACCATCAGCCCATCTCTCGGCTGATCTACGCGATGCAGGCGCTCGCCGGGGACTCCGGTGACGGCGTCCCGCCGGTCACCTGGTCGGTGCTCTGGCCGGCCATCGCCTGGGCGGTCGGCATCGCGGCGGTGACCTTGCCGTGGGCCGTCGTGGTCTACCGGCGGCAGACCTGATGACGGTGCTCACCGGCCCCGTCGGGGGCGGAACCCGCTCGGAGACATCGCTTTCCGCGCTGCTTTCGCAGACCGTCGTGCTCACCCGCCGCCTGCTGGTCCGGTCGGCCCGAAACCCGATGACGCTGGTGCACGCCGTGCTGCTGCCGGTGGCATTCCTGTTGACGCTCAAGGTCGTCTTCGCCGACTCGATCACGACGATCACCGGAGAGAACGCGTTGTACCGCAGCGTGCCCCTGGTGGCGCTGGTGGCGACGATGACCGGTTCCACCACCGGTATGGTCGGAGTCAACGCCGAACGCCTCGACGGCTTCCTGGCCCGGTTGTGGTCGCTGCGGATTCACCGCTCCGCCGGACTGCTGGCGCGACTCGGCGCCGAGACGGCGCGTCTGCTGTTCACCACCCTGGTCATCGCAGGCACCGGGATGGTCCTCGACTTCCGCTTCCATCAGGGGCCCGCGGCGGCGCTGCTGTGGCTGGCCATCCCGGTGATCTTCGGGGTGGCGTTCGCCGCGGTCGCCACCACGGCCGCGCTGTACTGGCCGAAGGCCGTCATGGTCGAGGCACTGCAGCCCGTTGTCGTGCTCGGCGCCACGTTCTGCACGGGGTTCGTGCCGGTGGACAAGTACCCGGACTGGGTCCAGCCGGTGGTCCGCTACCAGCCGATGTCGCCGGCCGTCGACGCGATGCGCGGACTGTCGGTGGGCGGCCCGGTGCTGTCGCCGTTGATCAGCACCCTGGTGTGGTGCGCGGCGATCTTCGCGGTGTGCCTGTGGCCGATCATGGTCGGTTACCGCCGGGCGAGCACCAGCCGGTAGCCGGACGTCGAAAGGGAAGGTGCACGGGTGTTTGGCGCAACGCCGATCCGCTATCTGTCGCCCAGCGAGGAGTTCTACGCGCAGGCCGAGAACTTCATCGGGCTGACCCTCACGTTGCGCGGCGCGCTGGACGTCGGCGCCATGGCCGAGGCCTTCGAGACGCTGCTGCGGGTGCACCCCGCGCACGCGGGTCATCTCGAGCGCGGCGCCGACGGCAGGTACCAGATCATGGTCGACGACTACGAGCACGAGGGCATCTGGCTGGAGAAGCTCGACGACGAGCCGAGCGGGCGGCTGCCGAGCCAGTCCGAGGCGTTGCTGAACCTGCGGATCAGGCTCGGTGAGGATCGGTCCACCGTCACCCTCTACACCCACCATGCGCTGGCCGACGGACACCACCAGTTCGCCCTGCTGGAGCAGTTGTTCGGCTGGTACACCGACATCGTCGCCGGAACCGGCGTCGGACCGGTCAAGCCCGAGCCCATCCCGGAGTCCCTGGAAACGGTGCTGTCCGAGCGGGGTATCGGCAAGCTCCCACGCTTCGGCCTGGAGCGCTTCCTGCCCGCGATGTTCGCCTATGACCTGCCCCCGTCCAAGCGAAATGCGGGACGTGTTGGCCCGCAGTCGGTCCGCGTGCCATCGGCGTCCTGCCGGCTCACCCGGCAGGAGACCCAGGATCTGGCGGATATCTGCGCCGACCGCCGGATCAGTGTCAACGCCCTGGTGGCCGCCGCCATCCTGGTGGCCGAGTGGACCGTTCGGGAGACCCGGCATCTTCCGATCCCCTACATCTACCCCGTCGATCTGCGCTTCTTCCTGACTCCCGCGGTCGGTGCCACCGAAGCGACCAATCCGCTGGGGATGGCCATGTATCTGGCCGAGATTCGCTCCGACACAGACCTTCTCGACCTCGCCCGCGACATCGTCGAGGCGTTCCGGGCCGACCTCGCCGACGGCGTCATCGCACAATCGTTCCTACACTTCAGTGCCGAATATCAGGGCAACCCGCCGGGCCTGCCCGACGTCGTGATGGCCACCGACGGCGGTGAGCTGCCTCCGCTGCCGACCCCGCCCGATCTGACTGTCGAGCAGTACGACCTCGAGGTGCTGTTCGCCTCGACGACGGCGGGTGTCGACATGTACTCCGTCGGAACCTACGACGGACGCCTGCTGGTGAGCTACAACAGCCACGGCCCGGATATCGAGCGCTACGTCACCGAGATCCACAAACTCCTAGCGGGGATACCGGCCAAGCACGGCTGGGTGACGGAGTAGCGGCGGATTCAGACCGCAGCGGATATCGTTGTCGCTCCGTCGATCTCGGCGAGCAGTTCCGCAAGCCCGGTGGTGAATCCGTCGGCGATCGCATGCGGGTCCGGCAGCAGTGCCGGGCACGACAGTACCGAGATGTGTAGCGCTCCGTTGGTGGAGAACAGCGTGACGTTCAGTCCGACACCGATCATGACCGGCCCGAACATGTAGAGGGACGACACCTTGGCGCCGAGGAAGTAGGGCGTCTGCGGTCCCGGCACGTTGGACACCACGATGTTGTACATCGGGCGGATCTGGGTCAGGCGACCGTACGCCCGCTTCGCCACGCCGAGGGGCATCGGGCCGATGACCTCGCCCCAGCCGTTGAGCAGCGTCACACCGAGCGCCGAGCTGTGCTCCTTGGCGATGACGCTGGCTTCGGCGATCGATCGCAGCCGCTCGACCGGATCCGCGATCTGGGTCTGGAGTTTGGCGAAGATCCCCGAAACCTGGTTGCGCGCCTGGCAATCCGGGTCCTCGTGCGCCCCCACCGGCACCAACGCGACCAGGGTGCGCTTCGGCAGCTCGCCACGGTCGAGGAAGAACTGGCGGGCCTGCCGCGCGACCAGGGACATCGCCACGTCGTTCACCGTGACCCCGAAGTGGCGCGCCACCTTCTTCACGTCGTCGAGTTCCAGCCGGGCGAGCGCGAGTGTGCGTTCCGTGGTGGTGCGGCCGTTGAGCACCGTCGGGGGGGCGGTGAAGGGAAGTGCCATCGCGCGACGAGACGCCACCCGCCGCAGGGTCTCGATCACCGCTCGCACGGTCGGGGGCAGCAGCCGGATCATCTGCGCGGGGCGGCGCGCGAAGCGGACCAGGCCGTCGAGCGCGATCCGTAGAGTCCCGACCGACGGCGCGGCCGGGACCAAAGCCGGTGTACCGGGGTCGGGCTCAGCGCTGGACAGCCGGCCGAGGAAGTCGGCGAAGGTCACGCCGTCGGCCATGGCGTGGTGCACCACGAGCATGACGGCGACGCCGCCGCCGGCGAGACCCTCGATGACCCACATCTGCCACAGCGGCAGACTGTGGTCGAGCCGCAGACCGGCGAGGTACCCGCAGAGCTCCTCGAGCTCCGCGCGGCCGCCGGGGGCCGGCAGACCGATCCGGTGCACGTGCCGGTCGATGTCGAAATCGCTGTCCTGCACCCACACCGGGAAATCGAGGTTCAGCGCAGCGTCGGACATCTTCTCGCGGAACTCCGGCAAAGCCCGAAGCCGCAGCGACATCGCGTCACGGAGGCGCTCGAAGCTGTACCCGCCCGGCACCGTCGTCGGGTCCAATTCGGCTATCGAGAAGATCTGCAGATGCTGGGATGCGGTCTCGAGGGATACGAAGCTGTCGTCGAGTCCGCTGACCCGGTGCGGACGTTGCACGCCAGCGATCATACCCGCCGCCACCCGCGCACACGGCGGGCCGGTGATTTGCTGCGGTGCCTGACGGCCGCCCGCGGGCGGCCATCTACGATGGCTTGCCGGACGAGCTGCAATGGAGGTGGCGCATGGTGACCCTGATCACCGGGGCTTCGACCGGGATCGGCGCCGAGTTCGCCCGGCAATTTGCCGCCCTCGGGCATGACCTGGCCGTGGTGGCCCGCAGCGCGGATCGGCTCGAGGAGCTCGCCGCGGCATTGCGGGCGGCCCACGGGGTGCGCGTGACCGTGATCGCGATGGACCTGTCCCGGCACACCGCGGCCGCGGAGCTGTGGCAGCGGACCAGCGACCTGGGACTGGAGGTCGACGTCCTGGTCAACAACGCCGGCGTCGGAACGCACGCCGATGTGGCCGACGCCGACCCGGCGCGGCTGGAGAACGAGGTCGAGCTGAACTGCCGAACGCTGGTCGGCACGACCGCCCGCTACCTTCCGGCGATGCGGGCCAGGGGCGCGGGCGCGATCGTCAACGTCGCGTCCACGGCGGCGTTCCAGCCGTTGCCGAAGATGGCCGTCTACTCCGCGTCGAAGGCCTTCGTGTTGTCCTTCACCGAGGCGGTGTGGGCCGAGGAGCGCGCGCACGGCATCCGCGTGCTGGCGGTCTGCCCGGGACTGACCGACACTCCGTTCTTCGAACTGGCCGGCCCGGCGGCGGCCACCGCCGCGGCGGGTTCGGCGGCGCAGACCTTCACCCGCACCCCCCAGCAGGTTGTCGGCCACACCATTCGGGCGTTGTCCGGTCGTAAACCCAGCTTCGTCGACGGGACCGCCAACGCCGTGGTCATCCGCGGGCTCAACCGGGTGCTGCCGCGGCGACTCGTGATCGCCATCGCCGGGCGGTTGATCCACGGCTGACCGTCAGGACTGCGCGGCCAACGACTCGCTCAGGTGCGTGGCGAGGCTGCGCGCCGTGTTGTGGCTGACGATGGTCTTGGGGCTGATCCGGATCCCGGTCTGGGTCTCGATGGAGGTGCGCAACTCGAGCATGCCCAGCGAGTCCAGGCCGTGCTCGGCGAACGAGCGGTCCGGGTCGATCGCGCGCCGCAGGATGAGCGCGGCCTGGTCGACGACCAGCCGGCGCAGCCGGTGCGGCCACTCGTCCCTGGCGATTCCCGCCAATTCAGTCAGTACGCTTGGGGTTTCGCCGACGTGGCCGTCGTCGCTGCGGAAGGCCTCGGCGAACGGACTGCGGGCCGCCAACGCGGTCAGCAGGGGCATCCGGGTGACCGGGAGGTAGCCGGTGTACCCGCGGTCATGACGGAGCAGGGCCCGGAACGCATATGCGCCGTCCTCCGGCTTGATCATCGCCACGTCACCGCGCTGCGCGACCCCCGTGCCGGCGCCGATATCGGCCCAGGCGCCCCAGGCTATCGCCGTCGCCGGCACCCCCTGGCCACGCTGCCACGCGGTGAAGCCGTCCAGCCAGCTGTTGGCCGCCGCGTAGGCGCCCTGCCCGGGTGAACCCAGCAGTACGGCCGCCGAGGAGAAGTTGCAGAACCAGTCCAGCGGCTGGGATGCCACCGCCTCGTTCAAGTGCCAGGCACCGTAAACCTTTGGCGCCCAGTCACGTTCAACCAGTTCGTCGGTGATGTTCTCCAGGGTGGCGTCGTCGACCACGGCCGCGGCGTGCAGCACGCCGCGCAGTGGCAATCCGGTGGCGGTCGCCGCGGCGACCAGCCGGGGCGCCGTCGCCGGGTCGGCGATGTTGCCGCACTCCACCACGACATCCGCGCCGTTGGCCCGCAGCCGATCGATCGTCTTCTGCGCCTGGGCATTCGGCTGCGAACGGGAGGTCAGCACGATCCGGCCGCAGCCGCCCGAGGCCATCACTGCGGCCAGGAACAGCCCTAGGCCGCCCACGCCGCCGGTGACGATGTAGGAGGAGTCGCCGCGGAACACCGGCGCCCGATTCGGGGGCACCACAACGGGGATCTCGCCGCTGCGCGGCACCCTCAGCACCAGCTTGCCGGTGTGCTCGGCGGCGCTGATCGCCCGGATCGCGGTCGCCGCCTCTGACAACGGGTACGTGGTGTGCTCGGGCACCGGCAGCATCCCGTCGCCGACCAGTTGATAGACCTTACGCAGCAATGCGCCGCTGGCCACCGGGTCGCTGACCGTCATCAACGCCAGGTCGGCGTAGTAGAAGGCGAGATTGCGCCGGAACGGGAACAGGTCGACCCGGGTGTGTTCGTAGACGTCGCGCTTACCGATCTCCACGAACCGCCCGCCGAACGCCAGTAGTTCGATCCCGGCTCGCTGGGCGGGGCCGATCAGCGAGTTCAGCACGACGTCCACGCCGTAACCGTCGGTGTCGCGGCGGATCTCGTCGGCGAAATCCGTTGAGCGGGAGTCGTAGACGTGTTCGATCCCCATATCGCGCAGCAGCTGCCTGCGGCCCGCGCTGCCGGCGGTGGCGAAGATCTCCGCGCCCGCCTGCCGGGCGATCGCGATCGCGGCCTGCCCCACCCCGCCGGTCGCCGAGTGGATCAGCACCCGGTCTCCGGCACCGATCCGGGCCAGGTCGTGCAGACCGAACCAGGCGGTGGCGTAGCCGGTGGCGACCGCGGCGGCCTCCTCGGCGGACAGGTCCGCCGGCAGCGGTGCGGCCAGCCGGGCATCGCAGGTGATGAAGGTGCCCCAGCAGCCGCCGGGGCTGACCCCGGCCACCCGGTCGCCGACCTTGTGGTCGGTTACGTCCGGCCCGACCGCCGTGACCACCCCGGCGAAGTCCAGACCGAGTTCCGGCTGCTTGCCGTCGAAGGTGGGGCAGCGCCCGAATGCCGCCAGCACGTCGGCGAAGTTGATACTGGATGCGCTGACGGCGACCTCGATCTGCCCGGCCTGCGGGGTGCGGCGCTCGGTGGCGATCAGTTCCAGCGTCTGCAGATCCCCCGGGATGCGAGCCTGCAGCCGCATGCCGTCCCGGTCGGGGTCGATCACCCCGGCGCGGCGCTCCTCGGGCCGCAACGGGCTGTGCTGCAGGCGCGCGACGTACCAGGAGCCCGCCCGCCAGGCGGTCTCGTCCTCGTCGGAGTCGGCGAGCAGTTCCTGGGCCAACTCCCGGGCGGTGGTATGGGCGTCGATGTCGATCTGGGTCGGTCGCAGCGACGGCTGCTCGGAGCCGATCACCCGCAGCAGGCCGCGCACGCCACCCTGGTCGAGGTTGAGCCGATCATGCGGGGTGACGTCCTGGGCGTCGCGGGTGACGACGTAGAGCCGGGGCGGCCGCCCCTCGCCGTCGGACAGCGTGCGGGCGATGTGCACCAGCCCCGCCACCAGGTCACGGCCGCGCGCCAGGCACCCGGCATCCGGCTGCACGCCCGGCGGTGGGGTCAGCACCACCACCGCGACGGGATCCCCGGCGGTGAGATCGTCATCGGGGCCGACCACCCGGCATCCGGCGCCGGCCGCGGTCAGCGCGTCCGGCAGGTCGGCCAGGTCGTCGGCGCCACCGGTCCGGACCACCAGCCACTGGCCGGTGGCCGCGGGGTCGGCGGCCGGTTGCTGGCGCTGTTCCCACCCGACGGTGAGTAGTCGCTCAGCCAGGACGCGTTCCCGTTCGGCGGCCTTGGTGCTGCCGCTGCCCATCCGCAGCCCGGCGACCTCGAGGACCACGTCGCCGCGCTCGTCGAGGATCTCGAGGTCGGCCGAGATCTCGGTGGGCTCGGCCTTGGTGATCCGGGCGTGGCAGTAGCGGGCCGCCCGGCCCGGGCCGTGCCGGCGCAGGCTGCCCACACTCAACGGCAGCAGCAGGCCGCCGTCCTGCGCGCCCGGAGCCAGGAAGTGCGCGCCGACGGTCTGGAAGCACGCGTCGAGCACCGCGGGGTGGATGGCGTAGCCGGACTGCTGGGCCCGGATCCCCGCCGGTGCGGACACCTCGCCCAACAGGGTGGCGGCGTCGTCCGCGGTGTGCACCTGGGCCAGCCCGGTGAAGGCCGGGCCGAACTCGATTCCCCGGGCGGCGAGGACCTGCCGGATGTCGTTGCCGCTCACCGTATTCGGATGTTCCGCCAGCAACCGGGCGATATCGCGGCGGGCTGGGCGGGGCGGGTTAGCCGCGTGCAGGGCGGCGGTGGCGCGCAGCGTGCGTTCGCCGTCGTCGTCGGTCTGCACACTGAATGCTGCGACGCCGGCTGCGTCCAGTGCCGCCACCGTGGTCAGCTCGGTGCGCTCGTCGAGCAGCAGCAGCTCCTCGAAGCGGACGTCGCGCACCTCCGAGCCCGCTGGGAACACCTGGTCGGCGGCGGCCAGCGCCATCTCGCAATAGGCTGCGCCGGGAAGGGCCGCCACCTCGTGCACCCGGTGGTCGGTCAGCCAGGGGGCGGCGACGGTCCCGACGTCGGATTGCCAGGCGTGCCGCTCGGGCTCCTCGACCAGCCGCACATGCGCCCCGAGCAGCGGGTGGACCGAAACGAGGTGGTCCTGCCCGGCGGGTTTCTCCCTGGGCAGCAGCAGGTGCCGGTGGGTCCACGACGGTAGCGGCACCTCGACCAGCCGGCCGACCGGGTACAGCGCGGCGAAGTCCACCGCGGCGCCCGCGGCGTGCAGGTCCGACACCAGCTCGAGCAGCCCGTGGGGAAGCGGCTGGTCGCGGCGCAGCCCGGCCAGCGCCGCGACGGGTGTCCCGGTGTCGGCGGCCGTCTGCTCGATGGCTCGGATCAGCAGCGGGTGCGGGGACAACTCGGCGAAGACCCGATAGCCGTCCTCCAAGGCGGCCTGGACCGCCGCCGAGAAGCGGACCATCTGGCGCAGGTTGTCCACCCAGTACCCGGCGTCGCAGGCCGGCACCGCCCGCGGGTCGGCCAGTGTCGCCGAGTAGTACGGAACGGTGGGCTCGGCCGGCGCCAGCTCCGCCAGCTCGTCGGCGAGCTCGCTCAGGATGGGGTCCACCTGCGGCGAGTGCGAGGCGACGTCGACGGCTACTTCCCGCGCCAGCACCTCACGCTGTTCCCACTGCGCCACCAGGTCCCGGATGGTCGCGGTGTCGCCGCCGATCACCGTCGTCTGCGGCGAGGCCACCACGGCCACCACGACGTCGTCGACGCCGCGGGCGGCCAGCTCCGCGCGGACGGTCTGCTCGGGCAGTTCCACCGAGGCCATCGCACCCGAACCGGCCAGCCGCGCCAGCAGCCTGGAGCGCCGGCAGATCACCCGCACGCCGTCCGGAAGCGACAGGGATCCGGCGACGACCGCCGCGGCGGCCTCGCCCATCGAGTGGCCGATCACCGCGCCGGGGCGCACCCCGCTGGCGGCCAGCGCCTCGGCGAGGCCCACCTGCATGGCGAACAGCGTCGGCTGGACCCTGTCGATGCCCGTCACGGTCTCGGGCGCCGACATCGCCTCGGTCACCGAGAATCCGGACTCCTCGGCGATCAGCGGTTCGAGGCGGGCGACGGTTGCGGCGAACGCCGGGTCGGTCGCCAGCAGTTCGGCGCCCATCTGCGCCCACTGCGAGCCCTGCCCGGAGAACACCCACACCGGCCCGCGGTCGTCCGGCCCGACCCGCACCGGGTAGGGGGTGTCGCCGGTGGCGATGTCCTGCAGGCCGGCGCACAACTCCTTGAGGTCGTTGGCGACCACGCCGGCGCGAACGGTGCGGTGCCCGCGCCGCCGGGCCAGGGTGTATCCCAGATCATTCATCGGAGTTGGACTTTGTTGGTGCTCAAGCCATTCCGCGATCCGATCGGCGGTGTGCCGGAGTTCCTCGGTGGATGTCGAGGACAGCACGAACAACCGGGCACCGGCCGCCGACTCCTCGGTGCGGGCCGCCGGGGATGCGCCGGCCGGTGCCTGCTCGACGATCGCGTGGACGTTGGTGCCGGAGATGCCGTAGGAGGAGACCGCGATACGCCGGACATCACCATGCCCGGTGGGCCACGACGAAACCTGCTGCGGGACGGTGAGTCCCGTTTCGACCTCGGCCAGCGCCTCCGGCATGCGGTGGAAGTGCACCATCGGCGGCACCACACCGTGCTGCACCTCGAGGACGGCCTTGACGAAACCCATGGCTCCCGCGGCCGCCTCGGCGTGGCCGAAATTGGACTTCGCCGAACCGAGCAGAACCGGGCCGGTGGTCCCGTACTCGGTTGCCAGACTGGTGAACTCGATCGGGTCGCCGACCGGGGTTCCGGTGCCGTGGGCCTCGACCGCACCGATGGTCTCGGGGTCGACCCCCGCGACGTCGAGCGCGGCCCGCAGCGCGGCGACCTGGGCATCCACCGAGGGGGTGGCGATGTTGCGGGTCCGGCCGTCGGAGTTGGCGGCGGTGCCGCGGATGACGGCGAGAATCCGGTCACCGTCGCGCTGGGCGTCGGGCAACCGCTTCAGCAGCACCACGGCGCAGCCCTCGGAGCGCACGAAACCGTCGGCGGAGGCGTCGAACGGCTTGCACCGCCCGACCGGCGACAGCATCCCCTGGGCGGATGCCCAGGCGTTCTTGCGCGGCTCCCGCATCACCTCACAGCCGCCGGCGAGCGCGAGATCGCTCTCCCCGGTGGCCAGGCTGCGGGCCGCCATGTGCACGGCGAGCAGCCCGGACGAGCACGCGGTGTCGGTGGTCAGTGCCGGACCGTTCACATCCAGGACGTAGGCCACCCGGCCCGAGGCCATGCAGGCCGAGGTCTCGGTGTACCCGTACACACCGGCGTCGAGGGCGATCGAGGTGTGGTCGTCGTGGGAGATCCCGAAGTACACCCCGGTGCGCGTGCCGGCCAGCGTGGACGGATCGATACCGGCCTGCTCGACGGCCTCCCACGAGGTTTCCATCAACAGCCGGTGCTGCGGGTCGATCGCGGTGGCTCGGTTGTCGTCGAGGCCGAAGAACGGGGCGTCGAACCCGGCGATATCGTCGATGAACGCGCCCCACCGCGACACCGTTCGGCCGGGAACGCCGCGTTCGGGGTCGTAGTACTCGTCGGCATCCCAGCGGTCGGCCGGCACCTCGGTGACCAGGTCGGCCCCGGCGAGCAACGCCTCCCACAACTGCTCGGGGGAGTCGATGCCGCCGGGCAGGCGGCAGGCCAGTCCGATCACCGCAACGGGCGTGACCTTGGGTTCAGCCACTAGGGGTTCCTTCGTCGTCTGATGTATCGCCAGGGTGCCGCACGCCACGCCGTTGCACGGCGGCTCGCGCCACGCCCGGGTCCTGCGCCAGCTTAGCTGACGCCGACGTCATGGCCGCCATCGCGCAAATCCCGAGCGGCCGGGAATCGGTATAACGGGCCTGCTGACGGTCGGTTGCCGGGCCGGCCGCCGGGCGGTCGCCGAGCGGCGGGAGGAACCGTCCCGTCGGTTTGCGGTGTGCGCCGCAGCGCGCGCCGCGGTACTGGTGTGTAATGGCGGCCGGAAGGCACCCCCGGCACTGCGAAAGGCGGACCATGTCGTCCTCAGAGCCACGACCGGCCGATCGGCCCGCGCGTCCGGCCGCGCACCCGCCCCGGGTTGCCCCGGGCGGTCGCCGGGAGTTGGGGCTGTTCGGCTGGCTCTTCTGCCGGCTCGCGGCGCGGGTGCAGCGCACGCCCGAGGTACATCTCTTCACTGTTCTCGCCCACCACCCACGGCTGTTCTGGTCCTGGTTGCCGTTCGCCGCCGTGCTGCTGCGGCGTGGGCGGCTGCCCGGACGCGACACCGAGGTGGTGATCCTGCGGGTAGGTCACCTGCGCAAGTCGGAGTACGAGTTGCAGCAGCACCGCCGGATAGCACTGACCCGCGGCGTGGACACCGACACCCAGGCGGCGGTGTTCGCCTTTCCGGCGGCCGAGGGCCTGTCCCCGCGCCACCAGGCTTTGCTCACCGGCGTCGACGAATTGATCGGCACCCGCGGGATCTCGGACGAGACCTGGCGGCGCCTGGCCGGTTATCTGGACCGGCGGCAGCTCATCGAGTTCGTCACCCTGGTCGGCCAGTACGACGCCCTCGCGCTGAACCTCAACACTCTCGGGGTGCCGATGGACTTCCCGGACTGAGCAATCGCCGAGAACCGGCGCCGCGCCCGCCGCCGCGGATCTACCGTGGGTCGGTGAGCACCGAACCCGCCGAGCGGGTCGCCCCCGGCCAGGACGGCCGCCACCGCTACACCTGCCCGCTGTGTGAAGCCATGTGCGGGTTGGAGATTCAGGTCACCGACGGCCGGGTGGCGTCGATCCGCGGCAACCCCGACGACGTGTGGAGTCGCGGGCATCTGTGCCCCAAGGGGGTGTCGCTGGGTGCGATCCACCACGACCCCGACCGAATCCGTACGCCGATGATCAAGGTCGACGGCCAGTGGCGGGAGGTGGACTGGGATACCGCGTTCCGGCGCTGCACCGAACTGCTCGCCCCGGTGATCGCCGAGCACGGGATCGGTGCCGTGACCTGCTATACCGGCAACCCGCTGGCCCACTCGTTCTCCCTCGGTCGCTACACCGGTGTGCTGCTGGGGATGTCCGGGATACCGGTCAGCTACTCGCCCGGCACCGTCGACCAGTGGCCGAAGAACCTGTCCTCGCACCTGATGTACGGCAACTGGTGGGGCTTCCCGGTGCCCGACATCGAACGCACCGACCTGCTGGTGATCATGGGCGCCAACCCGGCTGCCTCGCAGGGTTCGCTGCTCGCCGCGCCGGACGTGATGGGCATCCTCGAGCGCATCGACCGCGTCGTCGTGATCGACCCGGTGCGCACCGCCACCGCCGCCAAGGCCGACGAGTGGCTGCCCATCACCCCGGGCACCGACGCCGCCCTGCTGATGGCCGTCGTGCACACCCTGTTCGACGAGGACCTGGTGCGACTGGACCGACTGGCCGACCACGTCGACGGCGTCGACGCCCTGCGGGCGGCCGCAGCCGACTGGGGTCCGGAGCGGGTGGCAGGAGTCACCGGAATCGCCGCCGAACGCATCCGCGAGCTGGCCCGGCAACTGGCCGGTACGAAGAAAGCCGTCGTGTACGGCCGGATCGGGTTGTGCAACCAGGAGTTCGGCAGCCTGGCCAGCTGGCTGGTCGACGTCGTCAACATCCTCACCGGCCACTTCGACACCCCCGGCGGCGCGATGTTCCCCCGGCCCGCCGCCTGGACCATCACCGCCCAACCGCAGCCGGGCCTCGAGGGCGGGCTGGCCGAATTCGGCCGCTGGCGCACCCGGGTGCGGGGCGCCAAGGAGGTGCTCGGCCAGGTGCCGGTGTCGTGTCTGGCCGAGGAGATCGAAACCCCGGGCGACGGACAGATCAGGGCGCTCATCACCGTCGCAGGCAACCCCGTGCTGTCGACACCGGCCGGCCACCGCCTCGACGAGGTGCTGCCCCAACTCGACGCGATGATCGCGGTGGACCTGTGGCTCAACGAGACCACCCGGCACGCTGACGTCATCCTGCCCGGGCTCTCCCCGCTGGAGCAGCCGCACCACGACGACCTGATCCTGATGTTCGCGATCAACAGCATCGCCAACTACTCGGCGCCGGTCTTCGCCCCCGACGATCCCGACCGCCCGGAGGAGTGGGAGATCCTGATCCGGCTCACCGGACTGTGCGCGGGCACCCCGGCCGAGGACGTCGACGTCGCGGCCATCGACGACGGGTTCTTCGACTACCTGTGCTTTACGCAGGGCCTCGACGGTGCGGAGATCCGCGGCCACTACGCGCATGGGGGCCCGGAGCGGATTCTGGACCTGACCCTGCGCACCGGACCGTTCGGCGACCGCTACGGCGAGAACCCCGACGGGCTGACCCTGGAGAAGCTGAAGGACAATCCGAACGGCATCAACTACGGCCCGATGGTGCCCCAGGTCCCTGAAGTCCTCGGCACCACCGACCGCAAGATCCGGCTGGCCCCGCAGTACCTGCTCGACGATCTGCCGCGGCTGGCCCACCGCCTCGATCGCGAGCCCGACGAACTGGTGCTGGTCAGCAGGCGGCACCTGCGGTCGAACAACTCGTGGTTCCACAACGTGCCTGCCTTGATGAAGGGCCGCGACCGCTGCACCCTGCTGATGCATCCCGACGACGCCGCCCGCCGCGGGGTGTCCGACGGGGACACCGTGGCGGTGCGGTCCTCGGCGGGACGCATCGAGGTGCCGGTCGAGATCACCGACGCCATCAAGGGCGGCGTGGTGTCGATGCCGCACGGCTGGGGACACGGCCTGCCCGGCACCCGGCTGTCGGTGGCCAACGGCTCACCCGGGGTGAACACCAACATCCTCTCGCCGCCGACGTTTCTCGACGAACCGTCCGGCAACGGAGCGCTCAACGGCATCCCGGTGACCATCACTTCCACCAAAGGAGTTCAACCATGAGCAAGGTCGACAACGCCTCGGTCCGCGACCTCGCGGCCGCCGCCGGGGAAGCCATCAGCATCTTTATGCTGCACCCCGAAACGTCGCAGGAGTCCCTGGAGGCCGGCTACCCGGACCCGTTCGCCGGCTACTTCGTCGGCCGTGGTGGGGTGCTCGGCGACACCACCGCGGAAACCGTCAACGCGGTCTTCGCGGTGTTCGAGCCCAACGTCGTGCAGCTGTGCTGGCGCAACGGTCTGGCGGTCCGCGACGCCGCCGGCTCCGCCCAGCTGTACTGGGATCAGTGCGCGGACTTCGGCCGCAGGCATCTTGCCGGGGTCGCCGGGCTGGACCGGCTGGCCGCCCTCGGGGAGAAGGTGATCGCCGCGGCGCCCGAACCCGGTCTGCCGCTGTACGCCGGCTGGCGGGCCATGCCGCTGGCCGACGACGCCCCGGCCCGGGCGTTCCAGGTCATGTTCGTGCTGCGCGAGCTGCGCGCCGCCGTGCACTTCTGCGCGCTGGCGCTGTCCGGGCTTTCCCCGGTCGAGGCGCACCTGCTCAACAAGGGCCCGGAGTATGCCGCGTTCATGGGCTGGCAGCCGCCCTACCCGGACGGGGTGGAGGCCAAGCGGGACCGGTTCCTGACCGCCGAGGAGGCCACCGACCGGCGGATGACCGAGATCATCGGCCAGGCGTTGAGTCCCGCCGAGGCCGACGAACTGGCCCGGCTGAGCACCGCCGCCCTTGCGGCGATGAAGGCCGACGGCTCCGCGGCCGCGGAGTAGCCGGCGCCTGATTACGATGCCGTGGTGCTCTGGGAACGACTGCCGCTGATCGGTGAGCCGCTGCGGGCCACCCGGGTGGAGGCCACCAGGGTCACCGTCGCGGCCGTCACCCGGATCACCGAGCTGGTCCTCGACCAGCTCGACCTGACCGCCCTGGTGCGCGAACGGGTGGACGTCAATGCCATCGCCGCCGACGTCGACATCGACGCGATCATCGCGCGCATCGACCTGATCGGCCTGGCGGACCAGATCATCGACGGGGTCGATCTGCCCGCGATCATCCGCGAGTCGACCGGTACCGTCACCGCCGAGGTGATCACCGACGTGCGCACCCAGACCGCCCGCGCCGACGACGTCGTCTCCGGTTTCGTCGACCGGGTGCTGGGCCGCGGCCCGCGGGATGACGAGTGACCAACGCCGGCATCGTCTCGCGAGGCCTGGCCGCACTGGTCGACATGCTGGTGGTCGTCGTGACGATGGGCCTGCTGTATCTCGGGCTGGTGCTCACCACCCTGATCGTCAACCCGACGTCGTTCCAGTTCCCGGCGCCGAACCTGATCTTCTCCACCGCGGTGACCTTCGTCGTGTCGGTGCTCTACCTGACCCTGTGCTGGACGCTGTCCGGCCGCACGGTGGGTGCGGTCCTGCTGGGGGTGCGCGTGGTGGGCAGGCGAGCCGAACAACTCCGGCTCCCGGTGGCCACCCTGCGGGCGGCGGCCTGCGTGCTGTTCCCCATCGGGTTGCTGTGGGTGGCGGTCGACCGGCAGCGGCGGTCGGTCCAGGACATCGCGCTCGGCAGCCGGGTGCTCTACGACCGCCCGACTCAGTAGGATGCCCCAATGCCGTTAGCGGACGGCCAGGTCGTTGCTGGTTACACCATTCTGCGGACCCTCGGGGCCGGCGGGATGGGCGAGGTCTATCTGGTCCAGCACCCCAGGCTGCCCCGCTATGACGCGCTGAAGGTGCTCGGGGCGGCGGTCAGCAAGGACGACGAGTACCGGCAGCGGTTCAACCTGGAGGCCGACATGGTCTCCACGCTGACCCACCCGCACATCGTCACGATCTACGACCGCGGCGAATTCGACGACAAGCTCTGGATCGCCATGGAATACGTCGAGGGCACCGACGCCTCCAGACTGCTCGCCGAGCGCTACCCGTACGGGATGCCGCCGGACGAGGTGGTGCGCATCATCACCGCGATCGCCGAGGCGCTGGACTACGCACACGGCAAGGGCCTGCTGCACCGCGACATCAAACCCGCCAACATCCTGCTCGGCCACCCGGACTCCGGTGACCCACGGGTCATGCTGGCCGACTTCGGCATCGCGCGCTGGATCGGGCAGGCCAGCGGGCTGACCGGTACCAACATGACGGTCGGCACTGTCGCTTACGCCGCGCCCGAACAGCTCAAGGGCGAGAGCATCGACGGGCCCGCCGACCAGTACGCGCTGGCCGCCACCGCCTACCACCTGCTCACCGGCATGCCGCCGTTCCAGCACACCAACCCCGCGATCGTGATCAGCCAGCACCTCAGCGCGGAGCCGCCCGCGATCGGCGCCAAACGGCCCGAATTGGTCGGTCTCGGACCGGTCTTCGCCAAGGCGCTGGCCAAGGAGGCCGGTGACCGCTACGCGCGCTGCGTCGACTTCGCCCGCGATCTGCGCCGGGGCCTCGTGACGGGCGAGCCGCCGGTCGCGGCCCGGGCGGACAGGGCGGCGAAAGCCGCTGGGCGCCATGCCAAACCGGAGGCCGGCACCTCGCGACGGCGCCGGTTGCTGGTGCCCGCGATCCTGGGCGCGCTGGTGATCCTCGGCGGTGCCGCCGCGGGTCTGAGCCTGCTGTTCGGCCACCGTGACGTGCACGCGACCGCCACCACCGGGTCGCCCCCGTCCGCGACGCCCCCGCCGCCCGCGGTCGCGGGGCGGATGGACCTGCCGGTCGTGGTGATCGGCGCCAACTGCGCGGTGCTCGGCGCCGCGGCGGTCAGCGAGGCGGGCGCACCCGCGTACTGCGCGCATGCCGACGCGACATCGGATGCCACGGTGTGGTCACTGCAGCCGGAGCAGCTGCGCGCCGACCCGCAGTCCGCCGGCGGCTAGGTCCGCTCCCGGGGCAGCGTCTCGCCGCGGAAGAAGGCCGGGGCCCGCAGGTTCCACACGATCATCAGCACGACGCCGAGGCCGAGGCCGAAGACCCCGACGACGAACGCGGTGCCGATCCCGAGAATCGATGCGCCCGAACCCGTTTCGGGGTCGGCCATCTGATAAGCCTCCAGGATGCCGACCGGGATCAGGATCAGCGCGCCGATTCCCGGCAGGATCACCTGACCCATCGCCGTGCGCCACGACCGGAAGGCGGTGCGCCGGAAGTACACCACCGAGGAGATCGCCACCACCGAGTAGTAGGTCATGATCGCGATGCCGACGCTGTACACCGAATCCTGCACGACGCTGTCGCTCATCAGGTCCAGCGCGCAGTAGATCGCCAGGCTGGTCAGTCCGATCACCCAGGTGGCGAACTTCGGCGTCGAGCTTTCCGCGTTGACCTGGGCGAACCGGTCCGGCAGTGCCTTGTACGTCGCCATCGACAGCAGCCCGCGGGCCGTCGGCATCACCGTCGACATCGTCGCGGAGAACGCCGAGATCCCGACCACCAGTGCGGCGATCAGCGCCCCGCGGGTGCCGATGGTCTCGCCGGCCAGCGTGGTGAAGACGTCGTCGATGTTGTCGGCGTTGGTCAGGCTGGTCGGGCTGTCGGAGTCGATGCCGGCGAAGGCGAGGGCGGCAACACTGAACACGACGTAGGTGACGACGGTGATCAGGATTGCCGTCACACCGCTGCGGCCGGCCTGCGCCGGGGTGCCCGTGGTCTCCTCCGACATCGCCAGCGAGGCGTCGAACCCCCAGAAGATGAAGATGGCGACCAGGAAACCGCCCAGCAGGCTGTGGAAGTCGCGGATGGCGAGGGGGTTGAACCACTCCCAGGAGAACGACTCCGCCGTCGGGCTCTGCTGGCCGCGGAGGACCGCGATCAGCATGATCACCGCGAACAGCGCCAGGCCGCCGTACTGGATGATCGTCAGGGTCAGCGTGGTGCGGGAGGACTCCTCGGCACCCTTGGCCACCAGCCAGGTGGTCAGCAGGATGAAAGTGGCGGCCACGAGCACGTCGAACCACACCGGCGAGCTGTCCATGCCGACCAGCACCGCGGCGGCGTTGGTCAGTATGCCCGCCGCCCCCACCCCGGCCAGGATGCTGGACAGCACCAGGGCGTAACCGCCGATCCAGCCGATGTGCGGGCCGATCGCCTTGGACCCCCAGGTGAACACGGTGCCGGCGTCCGGGGCGGCGTCGGTGAGGTGCTTGTAGGCCAGGGCCACGAAGTACATCGGGATCACGGCGATGACGAACACGATCGGTAACTGGTAGCCGGACTCGTCGGCGCCATGGCCCAGTGCGCCGGTCAGCGAGTAGGCCGGTGCGGTGGCGGCCAGGCCGATCGCCACCGCACCGACCAGCGACACCGAGCCCTTCTTCAGGCCCTTGGCCCGAAGGCCGTGCATGAGCGGGTCGATGATGGCCGGGTCGTCCGTCGTCATGACCCGGGATTGTTCCGTCCCGCCGTCAAGATCAACGCCAAATGGGCGATTCCGGCCTGAGCCAAACGGGCGATTCCGGCCTGAGCCAAACGGGCGATTCCGGCCTGAGCCAAACGGGCGACTCAGGCCTTGATGCGGATCCGGCCCGGCTTCCACAGGCCGCTGCGGGTGGCGGTGCCGAGGTCGAGCTGCGCGACGTCGGCGTCGACGATGGTGTCGAACTTGCGCAGCGAGCCCCAGTCCCGACCCCAGTCGTGCGACAGGTAGGTCGCCATCACGTGCTGGCGCAACAGCAGGTCGCTGATCCCGAGCAGGCCGCCGTTGCGGCCGTCCTCCCAGGTGTCGGTGTCCTGCTTCTTGGCCGTGTAGTCCGGGGTGATCCGGAACCGGGGCACCTCGGTGACCCCGTTGGCGTGCAGCATCGGCTGCTGGCAGGGGAAGGCCAGGCCCACCGCCCAGTCCATCAGCACCGGCTGGGTGGAGCCGACGTACTCCTGCACCGAGCGCAGCTCCGGCACCCGCGGCGGGGTGACGGCGATCCAGTCGCCGAGGCTGAGCGACCGGTCGGCGGCCACGATGCGCACCGCGTTGGCGTCGGCCGGGATCAGCGACCGGTCGAACCGCAGGTTGCGCCACGACGGGGCCGGGCCGATGTCGTAGGGCTGGACCCGCCCGGCGGGCACCGGCACACCGTCCGGTCCGGGCCGGGCGTACTCCAGCTCGACGACCTGGCCGTCGGTGTGCGCGTTCAACACGCTGTCACCGGCGATGGTGCCGGCGGCGGTGACGACCACAAGGGGATGGCCGTCGTCGCGACGCGGCAGCTGATACCAGGCCGAGGTCAGCAGGCTCTCCTGCTGCGGACCGTTCAGGTAGCTGCCCGCCACCGGAACGCGGGCCGGGTCCAGGCCGTAGGGCAGCGGCACCGTGGACCCGTTTATGCCGGGCGTGCTCAGCTTGATCGGCTGGTCCCAGTCGTAGTCGGTGCCCGGCTGCGGATTGGTCATCCGGATCGCCTCGGCCACAATGTGTTCCGGCAAACCATTGGGAGTGAAGCCGACCGGCTTGGTGCCGCCCAGCGGGCCCAGCGGCCCGTAATCCCCGGGCAGCGGGGTCAGGAAACCGGCGTTGGTGTCGGGCTCGACGAGCACGTCGTCGGCCAGCCCGCAGCCACCGGAGAACGCCCGCAGGTTCGCCCACGCGTTGGAGTAGGTCGGGTACTGGCGCACCACGCCGGCCGCCATGGACGCCATGAAGACCAGGACCATGAATCCGGCGGCCAGCGGGATGGGTGCCGCGGTGATCGCCCGGGCGATCCGGCCGTCACCGTGGCTGCGGGAGTTGAAATGCAGCCACATCGTGTACAGCGCCGACACCGCGAACAGTGCGAAGAAGATTGTGCTGATGGTGATTCCGCCGATTTTCGGCATCGCGTTGTTGAACGGCACACCGTAGCTCGACACGTACCACCAGCCGTTGGTGGTGGCGAAGCACAGTGCGAGCAGGAACAGCACCGCGGTGACCACCGTCATCCGGTTGCGCGACCAGCGCAGCACCGCGGGTGAGGCCAGCACGGTGGCCAGGGCGGCCATCGCGGCACCCACGGCGGCGAACAGCCCGAAATGGTGCACCCACTTGGTGGGGGTGAACATCAGGAAGAACATGGTGGCGAAGATGACGCCCATCAGCCGCCAGGCCGGCCCGCGGGCCACCCCGGGAACGCGCTTGCGGCGCAACATCACGAACATCGAGACGAACAGCGACAGCGCGGTGATCAGGAAGCCGAAGCGCCGCGACAGCGAGCCGTCCACCGTCGGCAGGATTAGGTAGTAGTACCGCAGGTTCTCGGTGTACCAGGCCTGGCTGGGTCCGATGTCGGTGCGAATCCTGGTCGCCTCCAACACCGTCGCCAGTGTCTGGTCGGCGAACACCACGACCAGTACCACGGTGCCGACCGCGAGCAGTGGGGCGATCAGCGGCCAGGTGCCGACGACCGCGCGGCGGCGCACCAGGATCCGCAGGATGGGCCGGCCGCCGGCGATCAGCGCGGCCACCGCGATCAGGCCGGTCGGCTGGATGCCGAGGGTGAAGGCGGCGGCCAGGATCGCGAATGCGAACGGGGTCAGCCGCCCGGAGATGATGGCCCGCTCGATCAGCACATAGGTGATCAGCGCACCGGTGGCGATCTGGCCCTCCGGTCGCAGCCCGTTGTTGAACGGCATCCAGGCCGCCAGCAGCACCAGGCCGGCCGCCCACAGCGCGGGCCTGCTGGCCACCACCGCGGGCCCGAGCCGGGGCAGCACCTCGCGGCTGAGTAGCAGCCAGCACACCAAGGCGCACACCAGGTCCGGCAACCGCATCCAGATACTGGCGTCGCTGACGTGGGTCATCAGTGCGAGCACGTTGTAGAACCAGCCGAACGGGTCCTCGGGGCTGCCGAACCACCGGAAGTAGTTCGACATGTAGCCGGCGTGGTCGGCGACGCGGGCCATCTGCAGGATGTAACCGTCGTCGGAGGAGTTGGCGCCGATGACATGCCAGATCACGAACGCGCTCACCACGGTGACGTCCACGGCGGTGAACGTCCGCCAGCGCTGCGGAATCAGGCTGTGCATCCGCCTGCCGTCGAGCCGGTCCAGCCGCCACAAGGCCGCCAGCGCCACCGCGGTCGCCGCGATCGCCAGCAGCATCGCGGCCAGCTTCAAAGCCGTTGGGCGGGTGGAGAACCGGGTGTCGATGGTCGCCGAGAACGACAGTCCGGGCGGCGCCGGTCCGGTCAGGTCGGTGAACACCCCGACGATTGCCGGCCGCAGGTTCGGGTCCGGGAACCCGCCGCGCTGCTCCTTACCGGTGGTCGGGTCGGTGAGCCCCACGAATGTCGCGAACGTCCCCGCCGTCGTCGAGCTGATCTCGATCTTCTGGCACTGTGGGGAGGCCACCCGTGAGCGCGGCACGCTGGCGATCACCACGTTGCGGTCGGTGATGTCCACCCGCTGGCTGGTGACGTTGACGAACAGCGAATTCAGGCTGGCCTGTTTGCCTTTCGCGGGAGCCAGGCCCAAGACCAGGCCGCCCTTCGGCGGCATGGACCGGATCACCTCGCACGGCACGGTCGCCGTCAGCGACACCGGCGCCTCGGAGATCAGCGGTGCGGTGACGTTACCCAGCCGGCCGTTCTGCGGCCAGTTCAGCGTGGCCGTGGTCTGCACCACCGGCAGCAGCGGGGTGAGCACCGACAGGACGAAGCCGATCAACCCGGCGACGGTGGCCAGCCGACGGGTGATCGCAACGTCGCGGGCGGCGTCGCGGGCGTTGGCCTCGAGAGTCTGTGTCATGGGAGCGCCCTGATCGGTCCGGTACGGCCCCAACCGAATACGGTCTTGGAACCCTGATCGATGACGGCGTTCGGCGCCTCGGCCGCCGGCACCAGCCGGATGTAGCGCTCCAGCGCGCCCCAGTCGCGGTACCAGTCGTCGCGCAGGTAGGTCGGGATCGTCGCGGTGGTCAGCAGCGCCTGGATGAACAGGAACGGCCCCCCGGCGCGAGCGGACTGCCACATGTTCGACGACACCACCACCTGCTTGAGGTTCGGCAGGATCCGGTACTCCGGAACCTCGGCCACACCGAGATGCTCGGAGAACGGCCGCTGGCACGGGAAGTTCGCCGCGGTCGCGATGTCCATCAGAATCGGGGTCTGCGAGCCGAGGAACTGCTGCGCGGTCTGCAGCACCGGCACCCGCGGCGGGGTGAAGCCGAACCACTGGTCGGTGCTCAGGTTCGGGTCGTCGGCGACGATGCGGGCGACGTTGGCCTCCGGCGGCGCCCAGGCCATCGGGAATCGCAGGTTGCGCCAAGCCTTTTGGGCGATCACGTCGATGGGCTGCACCGAGTTGAGCGCCTGGAAGCTGCCGTCCGGCTTGCGCACCCCCCACTGCAGTTTGAGGGACTGGCCGTAGTTGAACTGGCCCTCTTCGTCATAGAACCAGATCGCCCCGGCGGCGGCGACGGTGACCAGCGGACGGTTCGGGCTGCGCGGCGGCAATTCGTACCAGGCCGAGGTGGCCTTGGCCGCAACGGTGTTCTCGTTGTAGCTGCCCATCACCGGGGTGGTCTTCGGGTCGAGCCCGAACGGCAGGAACACCCGGGAGCCGTTCACCCCCTCGGGGCCGTAGCCGCCGCCGGTGCCGGCCGCGTAGGCGATGCCGACGTTCGGCTTGTTGGGTGAGCCGTCGGAGTTGACCGTACCGGGGTTGGCGACGAACGGTTCGGCGGGTTCCAGGGTGTCGCTGATTCCGTTGGGGGTGAATCCGATTGGACTCTCCCCGCCGAGCGGGCCGTACTGGCTCCACTTCTGGCCCGGGACCGGCTGCAGCATCCCGGCATTGGTGTCCGCCTCGACCAGGATGTCGTCCGCCATCGCACAGCTGCTGCGGGACAGCCCGGAGCTCAGCGCCGCCACGTTGGCCTTGGCGGTGGTGTACACCGGGTAGCGCTGCGCGAAAGCCTTTGTCATCGAGCCGACCTCGAGCAGCACCATGATCAGCGCGACCACCAGCAGCGGGGTCGAGGCCAGCACCCGGTTGCGGCGGGTGTTCTTCACCTCGGTCTGCCCGGTGTAATCCATCCGGAAGTGCAGCCAGCCTGCCAGCAGGCCGGTCACCACGGCCAGCCCGAGGAACATCGACGTCACCGGCTGGTGCAGCAGGACCGGCTGGCGGTCGAACCACGGCACCCCGTAGTTGCCGACGTAGAACCAGCCGTTGGTTCCGGAGGTCGCCCACGCCAGCACGAACAGCAGCGCCGTCACCCACAGCGCCAGGTTGCGTCGACTGTGCAGGCCCACCCGCGCGAACGCGAACGCGGCCACCCCGCCCAGCGCGCCGGCCAGCCCGGCGAACGCGCCGAACTGCACCGCCCACTTCGTCGGGGTGAACGTCAGCAGCAGCAGCCCCACCGCGGTGGTACCGATCAGCCGCCAGACCGGGCCGTTGACCAGCCCGGGCACCCCGCCGCGGCGCAGCAGTACCGCGAGCATGCCGAACAGGCAGAGCAGCATCACCAGCACCGCGAAGCGGCGGGTCAGCGAGCTCTCCACGTTGTCCTCGACGGTAAGGAAGTAGTACCGCAGGAAGTCCTGGTACCAGGCGATGGTCGGGCCGACGACGTACTTGATCCGGGCGGACTCGGCGACCGTCGCCAGCGTCTGGTCGCGGAAGACGACGACGAAGATCACCGACAGCGAGGCCGCCAGTGCGGCCAGCGGGGCCAGCAGCCCGTCACCCGCCCGCCGGACCCGGATGATCCGCGCGATGGCGCGGCCGCCGACCAGGATCGGCGCCAGCGCGATCAGGCCCTGCGGCGCCAGCGTCACGCTGAAGACGGCGACGATGACCGCCAGCGCGGCAGGCAACAGCCGCCGGGTGGCGATCGCGTTCTCCACCAGCATCCACGCCGCCAGCGCGCCGAAGGCGATCAGCGGCTCGGGGCGCAGGCCGTTGTTGAACGGCAGCCAGGCGGCCAGGAACACCGCGCCCGCGGTCCACACGGCCACCCGGTTGAGCGCCAACCTGCGGCCCAGCCGCGGCAGCGCACAGCGGCTCAGGATCAGCCAGGTGGCGATGCCGGCGGCGAGCGCGGGCAACCGCATCCACACGCCGGCGGTGCTGATCGCGGCCAGGTGCGCCAGCACCGACTGGTACCAGTCGAACGGTGCCTCGGTGGCGCCGAAGAAACGGAAGTAGATGGCGGTGTAGCCGGCCTCCCCGGCGATCCGGGCGA
>CAZHUU010000030.1:0-38838 GCA_964535335.1 uncultured Mycobacterium sp. | reverse complement strand
CAGCGTCACCACCTACGGCGAACCCTGGAACATGAACTAACGGCACACGTCGACGAAAAAGGCCCTCGGAGCTCACCGAGGGCCTTTTTCGATGCCGGGCTTCCTACTCGTCGCTGGCGACCTCGAAGTGGCTCGCCTTCGCGCCTGGGAGGGTGTTCTTGCCGCCGATCGCGTCCCGAATCTCCTCGAGCAGCCGAATCTGGGCGTCCTCGGCGGCCTCGGCCTTGCCCTTCCGGCGCATCTTGTTGTACGGCAGCACAACCAGGAAATAGACGACGGCGGCGACCAGCACGAAGTTGATGGCGGCGGACAACACGACGTTGAGGTCGATGGTCTGCTCACCGCCGATGTCGATACGCAGAATTCCGTACTCGGCGTCCTTGCCCGCGCCGATGCGGTTGATCAGCGGCTGGATGATGCTGTCGGTGAACTTCGTGACGAGCGCGGTGAAGGCGGTACCGATGACCACCGCGACCGACAGGTCGATGATGTTGCCGCGGGAGAGGAACTCCCTGAAGCCCTTGAGCACGAGAATGGCCTTTCTTTCCGGGTGTTGCCGGGTGTTGAAGCGTTCGGCGTGGAAGCGTAGCCGTTTCCGCCGGTCGGCGCGGCGTCGACTCAGTGGATCGTCAGCGTGACGCTCTGCACCAGGGTGGCCCCGGCCAGGGCGTTCGCGGCCGCACCGGGCAGGGCGACCAGCACCACCCGTTCGTCGCCCGCCCCGGCGGCCTTCGATTTGGCCGAGACCAGGACCACGATCGCATTGGCGGCCAGCAGCCGCGGCGTTGCATCGCTGTCCGCCGACGGTGCCCCCAGCACGTCCACCACATCCCCGGTCCGGACCAGATCGAGGACCGCGGCGTCGGCCAGGTGAAGGGGCACGATGCGGGCCTCGGGTCCGGCTGCCAGGCCGGCGAGGCGGGCGCCGAGGATGCGGGCGTCGGTCAGCACCTCGCCCCGGCGGGCGGGGCCGGCCAGGGTCGCGCCGACCACCGAGCTCGGGTCGGATTGGACGCCATCGGGAAGGCTTGTGGCCGAACGCTTTTCGATCCGCACATCATCGGCGGTCAACGCCAGGCCCGGGCTGAGGTCGTGGGCGGCGACCACCACGTCGGCGGCGGTGTCGGCGGGGTCGGGGCGCAAAGCGGCGAACGCGGCGAGCAGCACCAGGGTGCCCGCCGCGATGCGACGGGCGAGCAGCGTCCTGGTGAAGTCCGGCCGCAGCGCGCGCCGGATGCGCTCCGACAGGGATGGATTGAGCGACTGGCCCATGGCCGTCACGCTAGAGCCGCGCACCCCCGGGCGGCGTGCGCGCCGGAGTCGGTCTGTTGATAACCCGCTAGCTGCTGGCGGCCGCGGCCGGCGCCGGGGTGGACGCCTTGGAACTCGACGAACTCGACGAACTCGACGAACCCGATGTGCTCGACGAACTCGACGAACCCGATGTGCTCGACGAGCTGTCGGAAGAACTCGATGACTTCTCCGAGGACGACTTGTCCGAACCCTTGTCCGAACTCGAGGGCGACTCCGACTTGGCGCTGGACGAGCTCTTGGTCGACTCCCGGCTGTCGGTGCGGTAGAAGCCGCTGCCCTTGAACACCACGCCGACGGAGTTGAAGAGCTTGCGCAACCGGCCGGAGCACTGCGGGCAGGTGGTCAGCGCGTCGTCAGTGAACGCCTGCACGGCATCGAAGCGGTTGTCGCACTCGGTGCAGGCGTAGCTGTAGGTCGGCACATGAACCTCCGGAAGGATGCGGCTTGTTAGCACTCTAGCGTGCCAAGTGCCAGAACGGCTATGTGTCGATGATCATTCCCGGCGCTCGGCGGGCGGGCCGCCGAGGACTACGAGGCCGTTCGCCGGGGTGAGGGCGTGTGTCATCCGCACGTCGTGCGGCTCGCCGGGCAACTCCGCGACCAGTTCGTCGTCGCGCACCACCGCGATCAGCCGGGCACCGGGTGCCCGCAGCGGCAGCGAGCGATCGTAGAAACCGCCACCGCGCCCCAGCCGGACCCCGGTGCGATCGACCGCCAGCGCGGGCACCAGGATCACCGTGGCCTGTCCGATGACGCTGGGCGGCAGTCCCGGTTCGGCCGGTTCGAGCAGCCCGAACCGGGCCTCCCGCAGCTGGCCCGGGTGGTACTCGCCCCACCACAGGGCGTCCGGGGCGCCGTCGGCGCCGGTCCGGGTGATCGGCAACAAGACCCGGGTACATCGCTGCAGGCACCGGTCCACCAGGGTCGGGGAGCCGGGTTCGGTCCCCACCGGCAGGTAGGCACAGACCGTGTCGTCGGGACCGAGCACCGTGTCGAGGTGGTCGCACAGCTGCAGCGCTTCGGCACGGTGCACCGCCGCCGGTACGGCACGCCGCGCGGCCAGCAGCGCGGCTCTGCGCTGAGCTTTCGAACCGGCGGACACGTCGTCCACCTTGTCAGCGTGCGCCGGGATCGCGCCAGAGGCGAACTGTCGACATCTCGGGTGTCGACACGACTCGGGAAATCCCGGCGGCTACCTTGAGGCTGCGGTTGACTTTGCGGTGGATCGTCACGACCATGGCCCCGATTTGCGGCAATGGTCGGATGCGCGACTAGGCCTGACCGAACAGAGAAGAACCGTAGGAGCTGCGGCGGGCCCGCGCTGATCTCGGCTCGAGGCAGAAAGGCGCGCGGTGCGTTCGGTAGAGGAACAGCAGGCCAGGGTGACGGCCGCTGCGGTGGCGCCGAGGCCGGTGCGGGTGGCGATCGCCGAGGCGCAGGGCCTGATGTGCGCCGAGGAAGTCATCAACGAACAGCCCCTGCCGGGTTTCGACCAGGCCGCGATCGACGGCTACGCGGTCCGCAGTGTCGACGTCGCGGGCGGCGGTGACGACGCCGAGGACGCCGAGGGCGAGATCAGCCTGCCGGTGATGGGCGTGATCGAGGCGGGCGCGCGAACGCCCAGCCGGTTGCAGCCCCGCCAGGCGGCACGGGTGCAGACCGGCGCGCCGATGCCCACGCTCGCCGACGCGGTGCTGCCACTGCGCTGGACCGACGGCGGGCAGTCGCGGGTGCGGGTGCTGCGCGGGGTGCGGTCGGGCGCCTACGTCCGGCGCGCCGGCGACGACGTGCAGCCCGGCGACGTCGCGGTGCGCGCCGGGGCGATCATCGGCCCCGCGCAGGTCGGCCTGCTGGCCGCGGTGGGCCGGGAACGTGTGCTGGTGCATCCGCGCCCGCGGCTGACGGTGATGAGCGTCGGCGGCGAGCTGGTCGACATCTCCCGCACGCCGGGCAACGGCCAGGTCTATGACGTCAACTCCTATGCCCTGGCGGCGGCCGCCCGCGACGCCGGCGCGGAGGTGAACCGCCTCGGGATCGTCAGCACCGACCCGAAGGAATTGCGTGAGGTGGTCGAGGGCCAGCTCAACCGCGCCGAGGTCGTCGTCATCGCCGGGGCGGTCGGCGGTGCCGCCGCCGAGAGCGTGCGTTCGGTGCTGTCCAAGCTCGGGGAGATGGAAGTGGCCCGGATCGCCATGCACCCGGGCTCGGTGCAGGGGTTCGGCCAGCTGGGCCGGGAGGGCGTTCCGACCTTCCTGCTGCCCGCCAACCCGGTCAGCGCACTCGTCGTCTTCGAGGTGATGGTGCGGCCGCTGATCCGGCTCTCGCTGGGCAAGCGCCAGCCGATGCGCCGGGTGGTGCAGGCCCGCGCGCTGTCGCCGATCACCTCGGTGCCCGGGCGCACCGGCTTCCTGCGCGGGCAGCTGATGCGGGACCAGGACACCGGTGAGTACCTGGTGCAGGCGCTCGGCGGAGCGCCCGGCGCGTCGTCACATCTGCTCGCGACGTTGGCGGAGGCGAACTGTCTGGTGGTGGTGCCCGCCGAGGCCGACGAGGTGCGCACGGGGGAGATCGTCGACGTCGCCTTCCTGGCGCAGCGGGGCTGACGACCCGCGTGAACCTGTGGCGGAACAGTTCCGTTCATCCGGGGTGGCCCACGCCGGTGGGCCCGCTGCGGGTTGCCGCCGGGGTCATCCGGCTGCGCCCGGCGCGGATGCGTGATGCCGCGCAGTGGAGCCGGATCCGGTTGGCCGACCGGTCGCTGCTGGAGCCGTGGGAGCCGACCGCCGAGGTGGATTGGTCGGTGCGCCATGCGGTCTCGTCGTGGCCCGCGGTGTGTTCCGGGCTTCGTTCCGAGGCGCGCAAGGGCCGGATGCTGCCGTACGTCATCGAAGTCGACGGCCAGTTCGGTGGCCAGTTGACCATCGGGAACGTCACGCACGGGGCGCTGCGTTCGGCGTGGATCGGCTACTGGGTGTCCAGCTCCGTCACCGGGGGCGGGGTGGCGACCGGCGCGCTGGCGCTGGGTCTGGACCACTGCTTCGGGCCGGTGACGCTGCACCGGGTGGAGGCCACCGTGCGGCCGGAGAACGCGGCCAGTCGTGCGGTGCTGGCCAAGGTCGGGTTCCGCGAGGAGGGTCTGCTGAGGCGCTACCTCGACGTCGACGGAGCGTGGCGCGACCACCTGCTGGTGGCCTTGACGGTGGAGGAGATCGAGGGCTCGGTGACCGGGGGACTGGTGCACCGGGGCCTGGCGAGGTGGGCCTGAATCGGAAACCATCTAGACACGCCGTGTTACTAGTGTGACATTTGTTTCTAATGGTGCTTGTGTGGGTCGAATTACAAGTGTGTAATTGAGTCCGGCGCGCCGTCCCAGGTTGCCGAGGTCACGGACCTAGCCTGGACGGGAAAGGAGCAGGCCACATGCCAAGCATCCCCCAGTCATTGCTCTGGATCTCGCTCGTGGTGCTCTGGCTGTTCGTTCTGGTGCCCATGCTCATCAGCAAGCGTGACACCGTCCGGCGCACCAGTGACGTCGCGTTGGCGACCCGGGTGGTCAACAGCAACGCCAAGTCCCGGCTGATCAAGCGCGGCGGGCCGGCGACCGGGCACCGGCACGATCCGGACTGGGAGCCGGAGGCGGACGAGTTCGACGACATCGACGAGGCCGACCCGGTTCCGCCGGCGCACGGTCGCACCCGGTCGGTGGTAGTCATCGCCGCCGTGGCCGAGCAGACCGAGCCCGACTACCTCGATGTCGACGTGGTCGACGAGGACTCCGGCGCTCTGCCGGTCGGCGGCGGCGCTGCTCGCGCGCAGAGCGCCCAGCCCACCCTGTTCGACGAGACGGCCGAACCGGTTGCCGAGGCGCCGGCCGATGCCGAGCCCGAGGAACTGGACGAGGCGGAGAGGACCGCCGAAGGCGACGCCACCGACCAGTTCGAAGCCATCACCGACGACGAGCCTTCCGCCATCGCCGAGGACGAGCCCCAGGACGGCACCGCCGACGAGTACGAATACATCGAGGACACATCGGGTTTGGAGGCCGAGGACGATCCGGCCACGACGGTGACGCCGCGCGCCGGCCGGTCCCGCCGCCTCGAGTCGAACACCGCCGCCGTGGTCAGCGCCCGCAAGTACCGCTTCCGCACGCGGGTCCTGATGGTGATGGCGGTGCTGATGGTCGCCACGGCGGCGCTGTCCTTCACGGTGAGCCCCGATATGTGGTGGGCGTGCGCGACCACCGCAGGCCTGACGTTGCTGTACCTGGCCTACCTCCGTCGCCAGACCCGGATCGAGGCGCAGGTCCGCAGGCGCCGGCAGCAGCGGATGGCCCGTTCGCGGCTCGGCGTGGAGAACACCGAGGACCGCGACTTCGACCTGGTGCCGTCCCGACTGCGCCGGCCGGGGGCCGTGGTGCTCGACATCGACGATGAGGACCCGATCTTCGAGCACCTCGACGAGGTTCCGTTCGCGCGGCACTACGACCTGCCGCGCGCGGCCGGTCAGTAGCCGGGCGGCGTTTCTCCCGGGCATGCCGAAACTGGTAGCCTGCTAGCGATCAAGGGGCTATGGCGCAGTTGGTAGCGCGACTCGTTCGCATCGAGTAGGTCAGGGGTTCGATTCCCCTTAGCTCCACCAGGAATCAAAGTCACGGGCACCCGCCGATCGGGGCAGGCCGCGCTGGGCGCATTCGAATTCGACCCGTCCGGATGAGCGTTTGACCTAAAATCATGACCCGTGGGGGGTGCCACGGACCCGGCGACGCTGTTGACGATCATCCGGGTTCAAGATGCCATCAACGACGCCGACCTCAGCAGTCGCGCCGTCATGCAGATCGTGGCGGACCAAGCATGCCAAGCCACCGGAGCCCCGGGATCCGTCATCGAACTCGCAGAGGGTGACGAGATGGTGTACGCCGTCACGGCCGGTTCGCTTCGCGGCACCGAAGGCCTGCGGCTGGCCCGGTTCGGCAGCCTGTCGGGTGAGGCGGTCCGCACCGAAAGGGTCCTCATCTCCGACGACACCGAGACCGACGACCGGGTCGATGCCGAAGCCTGTCGGCGGGTGGGTGCGCGATCGATGATCGTGGTACCGCTGATCGCCGGCAATCGGGTGCAAGGTGTGCTCAAGGTCATCTCCGGCCGGCCGAATGCCTTCGGTGCGGACGATGTGAACCTGCTCGCGCAGCTGGCGCATTTCATTGCCCGGGCGCTGCAACGGGCGGCCTTGATCGACGAGAAGACCCACCAAGCATCCCGTGACGCGTTGACCGGACTGGCCAGCCGGGCGACATTCGTGACGCAACTGCATGACTCCATCGCCGCGGCGCCAGCCACCGATGGTCCCGTCGCGGCCGTACTTCACGTGGGTCTGGACGGCGTCAAGCCGATCAACGCCGCATTCGGGCGCGCCGCAGGCGACGAGGTGCTCCGGGAGGTCGCCCACCGCATCTCGAAGAGCTGTGAGGCCAGGGATTCTGCGGCGCGCATCGGTGGCGAGGAGTTCGCGGTGTTGTTGGGGCCGTCGGCGCGACCCGACCTGCCTACCTTGCGTGACCGACTGGTCGCCGAACTACAGAAGCCGATCAGCACCAGCGCCGGGACCATCACCGTCGGCGCCAACTTCGGCACAGCGGCAGTCGGCGCGACCGATCTGGCCGAGGCGGTCCTGGCGCGGGCGGGCGCGGACATGCACGCCGGCAAGCGCGTCAACGATGCCACCGCGGTCGAGGACGATGCGCGGGAGCGCCGGGAGTTCGAGGAGGACCTGTCGCGTGCGATCACCGACGGGCGCCTCCTCCCCTATGTCCAGCCGATCGTCGATGCCGGCACGGGACAGCTGGTCGAGGAGGAACTGCTGGTTCGGATGGTGGCCGTCGACGGGCAGGTGATGGCCCCCGATGACTTTCTTCCGCAGGCCCGGCGGTTCGGCCTGATGCCGACGATCGACCTGTTCATGCTGGCGCGCGGTATCGAGCTGGCCCGATCGGGCCGCCGGGTGGCGGTGAACCTGTCGGCGCAGTCGATCAACGATGCGGCCACGGTCTCGGCGATCATCGCGCAACTGCGGCAGGCCGGTGATGCCGCCGCCCGGGTGTCGTTCGAGATCACCGAACATGCGGCCCTGGCGTCCACCGAAGTCGCGAAGCGGTTTTCCGACGACATGTTGAGGTTGGGTTGCCTGCTGGCGCTCGACGACTTCGGCACCGGCTTCGGTTCCTTCACCGAGCTTCGCGGCATGGTGCTCTACACGTTGAAGATCGATCGGAGCTTCGTCTCTGGCCTGCTGCGCGACCCCCAGGACGAATCGGTTGTGCGGGCGATCGTCGGCATCGCCAGGGAATTCGGACTGCTCACCACCGCAGAGGGTGTCGAGGACGCCGAGACCCGGGCCCGGTTGCTCGAACTCGGGGTCGACCAACTGCAGGGCTACCTGATCGCGCGCCCGGCACCGGTGACGACGACAGGCGGCGCTCGGTGACGCCGCGCGCCACCGTCAGTGGCCGAGGCGGATCGCGACGCCGTCGCGTTGCAACTGGGCGAAGCTGTAGCTGAACTCACCGCGCTTACCCACCGCGACCACGTAGCGGTCCTGGCCCTCGGTGACCGGGAAACTGAAGGTGAAGCTGCAGGTGGCGCTGTCGCCGTGGCCCTGGCCGAGCGCGGTGGTGGCCAGGATCTCGCGTTTGCCGTTGGTGACGGAGACCTCGGTGTGCGAGCCGATGTCGGAGTACCCGCCGGCTCCCGCGCATGCGGACTGGTCCGCGGTGATGGAACCCGATTCCTCGGAGTCGGTCAGCACGAAAGTTCCTTGCACCGTGGCGGTTTCGAGGATGCGAAAACCCTTGGCGAACTGTCGGCAGAACACGTCGACGGCGATCTTGTCCGCGGCGACTCCCTGTTGCGGGCCGCCTTCGTCGAGTTGCCTGCAGACCTGCCTGCCGTGGGCGAGCGCAGTGGCGTCCGAGGTGAACTCGCCCTCCAGCCCGGCGTTCCTGAGCGCGGCGAGGTACTCGGCGTCGGGTGAGGGCTGGCGGTGGCGGTGCAGCAGCACTCCCCACAGCACCGCGCCCAGCAGGACGATGACCACCGTCGCGGCGCCGGTGGCCAGCCACGTCGACCGGATGCTCGTCCGGCTCCTGGCCGGCAGGGCGACGTAGTCCGGCAGCAGTCGCCCGCCGCCCGGGTCGGAGGCCTGCGCCCTGCCGTCCCGGACCCGGTCGGTGGGACGCCCGGCGACGTAGTAGCGGCCTTCGTGGCGTGCGGTCGGGTCGGGTCGCCAGCCGGTCATCGCGGTGCCGGCCGGGGGGCCACATTTCGCGCAGATGCCGTTGTCACCGACGCCGGCGCCGCAGTACGGACAGGTCATCGCGGGGCTGGCAGTCCCACGCCGACGGTGATGTGCGGAGACGCCGCGGGGTCGAGCCAGGTCAGTACCGACCGCATCGGGTCGGGACCGATGGCCACGCAGCCCCAGGTGGGGTCGCCGTCGCTGACGTGGAGGAAGATCCCCGACGAGCGCCCCGGAATCCGCTGGGGGTTGACGGCGATGTTGACCGCGTAGTCGTAGATCGGTCCCGAGTCGTAGAGATTCTCGGCGTCCGGTGAGGGACTGGCGAGCCCGTGCGTGTGCATGTTGTACGTGGGTGAGTCGGGATCCTCGTCCCACCAGTCCTGGTCGCTGGTCTGGAAATACGGCATCTTCGTGCCCGGGTTGGGCCGGCGGCCGAAGGCCTGGTCGAGGGCGAACGTACCCACCGGGGTGCGGAAGACGTTGTCGGCCGGTGCGCCGACCCCGAGTTCCCCGACCTCGGCAGGGGTCGGGCCCAGCACGGCACGCCAGTCCGTGCCGATGCGTTCGTAGGCGGTGAGGGTGCCGGTGGTCGAATTGGCCGCGGGCACGCTGACGACGATCAACTGCGCCGCCGCGGCGGGATCCGCCGGAGCCGGCGGCGCGGGGCTCACGCCCAGCAGTGCCAGCGCCAGGGAGCCCCCGGCCGCCGCGAACCGCCGCGATCGCCGAACCCGCCGTTGCATCCCAATAAGGTACTGCCGCGCGCAGGCGGGCGGCGGCCCTCCGGCCGGGATCAGTCGGACGCGCGCCCGGCGAAGTGGACCGTGGCGAACCCGGTGCTCAGCGACACGTAGTGGGCGTCGACGAGGCCGGCGTCGGTCATCGCCGCACTGAGTTCGTCCCGGGTCAGCCAGGTGCGGATCGAGTCGGCGGTGTAGTGGTGCGCGTCGTTGTGCCAGGCCACCGCCCAGCCCACGCTTGGCATCAGGGTGAAGTAGAACGTGTCGTGAACGGCCTTGAGCGCCCTGGAGGTCGGCGTGCTGAAGTCGAGCACCATCAGCCGCCCGCCCGGGCGCAGCACGCGACGGAATTCGCGCAGGGCCAGGGCGCGGTCGGCGACGTTGCGCAGCCCGAAGCCGATCGTGACCACGTCGAACGAGGCATCCGGCCAGCGCAGGTCCATGGCGTCACCCTCGTGGAACTCGACGGCGCCGTGTTCGCGGCGGCGGGCCACCTCGAGCATCGGCACGCAGGAGTCCACCCCGACCACCTGCCCGGCCGGTCCCACCGCCGCGGCCGCCGCGATCGCCAGATCACCGGTTCCGGTGGCGACGTCGAGCACCCGGTCACCGGGGCGCAGCGCGAGACGCTCCATGGCCTGCCGCTTCCACAGCCGATGAAGCCCGAAGGTCCACACGTCAGTCATCACGTCGTAGCGGCCGGCCAGTGCCGCGAACAGATCCCTGACGTATCCGCTCTTGGCCTCGTCCGACTCGTTCCAGCGCTGGATCACCATGGGGTGGACACGGTCCGGGTGCCCGGTCGGTTCAACACCCGGGAGAATATTCAGTGCAGGAAGACGTCGTTGAGGGTGACGGTGCGCAGGTTGCGTGAGCGGATGAGGTCGACCAGCGTGCCGTAGACGTGGGTGACCGGCAGATGGTTGAGGTGCCCGATGACGATCGACTGCGGGGTGAAGTACTTGTCGGCCATCTGCTTGATGTAGTCCTCGGTGATCAGCGTCGAGTCCGACAGCGAGCCGTTCCACAACGTCGTCGCGGTGTAGCCGAGGTCGGCCGCGGTGGCGCGCACGTCGGCGTCGTGGCTGCCGTACGGGGGGCGCAGGAACGGTCTGGCGCCGACGCCGTACACATCGGCGAGGAAGCGGTCGTTGTGGGTGATCTGTTCGGCCACGGCCGCTTTCGAGAGGTTGGTCAGGTCGGGATGTGACCAGGTGTGGTTGCCCAGCTGGATCTGGCCGGAGTCCACCAGGGGCCGGAGCAGATCCCGGTTGTCGGTCCACGACTCGTTCACCCCGTTGACGAAGTAGGTCAGCCGCACCCCGGTGTCCTTGGCGAACTGGGTGTAGAGCCGCACCACCTCGCTGTTGACCCCGTCGTCGACGGTCAGGGCCAGCAGGTCACCGTCGCCGGGCAGGGAATGCAGCACGCCGCCACCCGGCAACGGGACACGGCCGGCTGCCGGTGGCGGGGGCAGCAGCCCCGCGACCGTGCTGGAGGCCGCCGGGACCGTCGGCACCCGCACGCGGCGCACCCCGGTGGTGTCGACGGTGTAGTGCGCCAGACCCACGCCGCCGAGAGTGGCCGCGGCCAGGGTCGCCAGGAAGCGGCGCCGTCCGATTTCAGACACTCTTCACTCCAAGGCGGTGTGGCACGAACACGCGAGGAACCTACCCCGCGTGCCGGGCGCCGTCGGGTCACCGTGGCGGGGTGTCGCAGTGGTGCGGCCGAAGTGTGTCGCAGCTGCGGCTGTCCCGTGACATCGCTCACAGCCGGCACCGACGCTAGCCTCAGAACCAGCCAATTGTGCTCAGCCAGAGGGGACTTCACAGCAACCCGCAAGCGAACCGAAGGGGAACGCCGAGGTTCATCACAAATGATTCCCGTACCAGTCAGATGCTTTGTCACCACTGACCTCAGGGGGTTCACGTTGAACGTCAAACGATGGAGTGCGGTAGCCGGTGTCGGGGCGTTCGGCGTCCTCGCCGCGGCGGTGTTGACCAACGTCGCGCCGGCCGAGCTGCAGGCGAACAGCTTCGGCGGTGCCGGCGCCACGGTGATGCCGTCGAAGGATGTCGGCACCAACGTCGCGGCCACCAGCACCGTGGTGCAGGGGCCGGTAGTGAAGGCCACGTTCTTCGGTAAGTCGTAGTTCTTCACGACCTCGAAATCGGACACGACTCGGCGGCCGGTCGGTTGCTCGACGTCCCGGCCGAGCCCATCTAACCCCTGCTGAGCAGCCCCGAACCACCCAACATCGGCGGTTGCTGGCGAAGAACCATGCGGTCACGCTAGGTTGTCCAGCAAACCGAGCGACCGGAGGGTGAGTGGGGGTTCCGATTCCAACCGCGACCGCGCCACACAGTGGCCGGCGGACGGTTGTCGCGGTGTGGTACGGCGTCATCTGTCACACCGCATTCGTCCTGGCCATGGCGAGCATGATGATCGCCATGTACTTCGGCATGAGCCGATCGCTGGGCAGGCTGCCGCAACCCTGGGGCTGGATCGCCAATGCCGCTCTGCTGCTTGCCTTTCCGGTGCTGCACTCGATGCTCTTGAGCACTCGGGGGCGCGCGCTGTTGGGCCGTCTCGCGCCGGCGGGCACCGGTGCGACGCTCAGCACCACCACGTTCGCGATCATCGCCTCGATACAGGTGTTCGCCCTGTTCGGCCTCTGGACACCGACGGGGACCATCTGGTGGCAGGCCCGGGGAAGCGGTTTGGCAGGCGTGGACCTGCTGTATGCGGCGTCCTGGCTGGTGCTCGGCAAAGCCATCCTGGACGCGGGTCTGAACCTGCACACCGGCAGCATCGGCTGGACGGCCCTGCTGCGGGGAAGCAAGCCGGTCTATCCGCAGATGCCCAGGACGGGCCTGTTCCGGTTCACCCGGCAGCCGATCTACGTGGCGTTCGCCCTGACGGTGTGGACCGTGCCGACCTGGACGCCCGACCAACTCGTGGTCGCGCTCACTCTCACGGCATATTGCCTGGTGGGGCCGCTGTTCAAGGAGGCCAGGTTCCGGCGACTGCACGGCTCGGCGTTCGACGCCTATGCCAGTGCGGTGCCCTACTGGCTACCCTGGCCGCGGAAGGCAGGGTGAGCCCGAGTTGCTGCGACGAATCGCCCGGTTAGCGATCGCCGCACCGCGGCGCGTCATCATCGTCGCCGTGCTGGCCATGATCGCCGTCGGGATCTTCGGTGTCCCGGTGGCCGGCCATCTCTCGTCCGGTGGTTTGCAGGATCCGAACGCCGAATCGGCGCGGGCCGCGAAACTCCTGACCGACAAGTTCGGCCAGGGCGAGGCCCAGCTGGTGATCGTCCTCACGGCACAGGACGGCTATGACAGTCCGCAGGCCCGGACGACGGCCACCGACATCGTCGACCAGCTGCAGCGCTCCGGCCATGTCGCCACGGTCACCTCGGCGTGGACGTCACCGCCCGGGGCCGACGCGGACCTGGTCAGCCGCGACAAGAAGTCCGGCCTGATCGTGGCGGGTGTCACCGGTTCGGAGAGCAGCCAGCTGGAGTACACCGAATCGCTGACCAAGCAGATCGCCCGGGACCGCGACGGCATCACGGTCCGCTCCGGGGGTGTCGCCATGGTTAACGTGCAGATCACCCGGCAGTCCCAGCACGACCTGATGCTGCTGGAGGCCATCGTGGTGCCGCTCAGCTTCATCGTGCTGCTGTGGGTGTTCGGCGGATTGTTCGCCGCGGCGCTGCCGGTCGGCGTCGGCATCATCGCGATCCTGGGATCCCTCGCCGTGCTCCGGGTCACCACGTTCTTCACCGACGTCTCGATCTTCGCGCTCAACCTCACCACCGCGATGGGCCTGGCACTGGCCATCGACTACACCCTGCTGCTGATCAGCCGCTACCGCGACGAACTGGCCGAGGGCGCCGACCGCCCGGACGCCCTGATGACCACCATGATGTCGGCCGGCCGCACGGTGCTGTTCTCGGCGACCACCGTCGCGCTGTCGATGGCCGTCATGGCGTTGTTCCCGATGTACTTCCTGCGGTCGTTCGCCTACGCCGGAGTGGCCACCGTCGCGTTCGCGGCGCTGGCCGCCATCGTGATCACGCCGGCTGCGATCACGCTGCTGGGCGACCGCATCGACGCCCTGGACGTGCGCAGGCTCATTCGGCGCGTGTTTCGCCGCCCGGAGCCGCAGCCCCGCCCCATCGAGCAGCAATTCTGGTATCGCTCAACACGATTCGTGATGAAGCGGGCGCTGCCGATCGGGCTGGCGGGGGTGGCGGTCCTGGTGCTGCTCGGTGTGCCGTTCTTCAGTGTGCGCCCGGGATTCCCCGACGACCGGGTGCTCCCGAAGTCCGCCTCCGCGCACCAGGTGGGCGACCAGTTGCGCAGCGACTTCACCAACAGTTCGGCGACGGCGGTGCAGATCCTCATCCCCGATTCCACCGGGCTCGACGACCAGGAGATCGCGCGTTACGCCGAACGGCTGTCCCGGGTGACCGACGTCTCCGGGGTGTCGTCGCCCACCGGGACGTACGTCAACGGGGCACTGATCGGGCCGCCAAGCGCCGCGACCGGCACCCAGTCCGGCACCACCCTGCTCACCGTCGACAGCACGGCCCCGCTGTTCTCCGACCGCTCGGAGCGCCAACTCGACAGCCTGCACGCGATGGCCCCGCCCGGCGGCCGGGCGGTCGAGTTTGCCGGCACGGCGCAGACCAACCGGGACAGTGTGCGCGCGATCACCTCGCGACTGCCCCTGGTGCTGGGTCTCATCGCCGCCATCACCCTAGTGTTGCTGTTTTTGCTGACGGGCAGCGTGGTGCTGCCGGTCAAGGCCGTCCTGCTGAACATCCTCTCGCTCAGCGCTGCGTTCGGCGCGATGGTGTGGATCTTCCAGGACGGCCACTTCGGCGGGCTCGGGACGACGCCGACCGGCACCCTGGTCGCCAACATCCCGGTGCTGCTGTTCTGCATCGCGTTCGGGTTGTCGATGGATTACGAGGTCTTTTTGGTCTCCCGGATCCGCGAATTCTGGCTCGAGTCGCCGCAGGGCCCCGGCGACAACGACGAGAGCGTGGCCCTCGGTGTGGCGCACACCGGGCGGGTGATCACCGCCGCGGCGCTGATCATGGCGATCTCCTTCGCCGCGCTGATCGCCGCCCAGGTGTCCTTCATGCGGATGTTCGGCCTCGGTTTGAGCCTTGCTGTGTTGATGGACGCGACCCTGGTCCGGCTGGTGCTGGTGCCGGCGTTCATGCACGTGATGGGCAAGTGGAACTGGTGGGCGCCGAAGCCGCTGGTGAGGGTCCACAGTTTGCTGGGGATTAGCGAATCCGGGAAAAGCGGGCATACTGGTTAGGTGTCCACGACCAGAGCACAGCGGCCGGAGCGGGTTGAACCGAACCACCGGGCGGCTCGTGACAAACACATGGGTCCGATCAGCGTCATCGCGGGCGTGCACGGCGAGGTGCCGCCACACCGCTACAGCCAGGCCGAGATCACCGACGCGTTCGTCGAGTTGCCGGCGTTCCAGGGTTATGAGCAGATCGTCCGGGGCCTGCACGCCAACGCCAAGGTCGACTACCGCAACCTGGTGCTGCCCATCGAGGCCTACCCGGCGCTGACCGACTTCGGCGCGGCCAATGACCTGTTCATCGAGCACGCCGTCGACCTCGGGTGCGCGGCGCTGTCCGGTGCGCTCGAGGAGGCCGGCCTGGCGCCGCAGGACGTCGACGTCATCATCTCGACCACCGTCACCGGGATCGCGGTGCCGTCGCTGGACGCCCGCATCGCCGGCCGGCTGGGCCTGCGTCCCGACGTGCGGCGGGTGCCGATGTTCGGCCTCGGGTGCGTGGCCGGCGCGGCCGGGGTCGCCCGCCTGCACGACTACCTGCGCGGGGCGCCCGACGACGTGGCCGTGCTGGTCGCCGTCGAATTGTGCTCACTGACCTTTCCCGCACTCAAGGCCGAGATCAGCGGGCTGGTGGGCAGCGCGCTATTCGCCGACGGTGCGGCGGCGGTGGTGGCGGTCGGCGAACGCCGCGCCGAGAAGATCGGCGCCTGCGGGCCGGACGTGCTCGACTCGCGCAGCCACCTGTACCCGGATTCGTTGCGCACCATGGGCTGGGACGTCGACTCCTCGGGCCTGCAGCTGGTGCTGTCGGCCGACCTACCGGAGGTCATCGAGCGCTACCTGCACGGCGACGTGACGGGCTTCCTGGCCTCCCACGACCTCGGCATCGACGACATCGGCGTCTACGTCAGTCACCCCGGCGGCCCCAAGATCATCGAGGCGATCGTCTCAAGCCTGGACCTGCCCGACGACGCGCTCGAACTCACCTGGCGCTCACTGGCGGAGATCGGGAACATCTCCTCGGCCTCGGTTCTGCACGTGTTGCGCGACACCATCGCCAAGCGGCCGCCGAGCGGTCGCGGGCTGATGATGGCGATGGGGCCGGGGTTCTGCTCCGAGCTGCTGTTGCTCAACTGGCACTGATCGCGCGCAGGAACCCATGGGTTGGTATCTGGTCCTGATCGCCGCGGTGGCGGCCGAGCGCCTGGCCGAGCTGGTGATCGCCCAGCGCAACCTGTCATGGAGCCGGGCGCGCGGCGGCGTCGAGTTCGGCGCCGCGCACTACCCGGTGATGGTGGTGCTGCACACCGGGTTGCTGGTGGGGTGTGTGGCCGAGGTCGCGCTGCTGCACCGTCCGTTCCTGCCCGCACTCGGCTGGCCCATGCTGGCGATCGTGCTCGCCGCCCAGGGATTGCGGTGGTGGTGCATCACCACCCTGGGCCACCAGTGGAACACCCGGGTCGTGGTGGTCCCCGGTGCCCCGCGGATCACCGGCGGCCCGTATCGCTTTCTGCCGCATCCGAATTACCTCGCAGTCATCGCCGAGGGGGTGGCGCTGCCGCTGGTGCACACCGCCTGGCTGACCGCTGTGATCTTCACGGTGCTCAACGCGGTGCTGCTGCGCACCCGGGTCGGCACCGAGAACCGCGCCCTGGCGAGCCTGACATGATCGACCTCCTCGTCGTGGGCGGCGGTCCGGCCGGTCTGGTCACCGGGCTGTACGCGGCCCGCGCCGGTCTCGATGTGGTCGTCGCCGACCGAAGACAGGGAACGATCGACAAGGCCTGCGGTGAGGGGCTGATGCCGCACACTGTCGCCCAGCTGGAACGATTCGGTATCCCGCTGTCCGGCAGGCCCTTTCGCGGGATCACCTACCTCGACGACAGCCGTCGCGTCGATGCGGAGTTCCGCGCCGGGGTCGGAATGGGGGTGCGCCGCACCGCATTGCACTCGGCACTGCTCGACGCCGCGGTCGCGGCCGGCGTTCGGCTGGTCCACGACGATGTCGGGCCCATCAGCCAGGACGTGACCTCGGTTCGCTGCGGGGAGTTCCGGGCCCGCTACCTCGCCGCGGCGGACGGCCTGCACTCGCCGATCCGGCGTTCGCTCGGGCTGGCCCGGCCCAGCCGCGGCCCGCGCCGCTGGGGCATCCGCAGGCACTACGCGACGGCGCCGTGGAGTGACCGGGTCGAGGTGTACTGGTCCGCCGGAGCCGAGGCGTATGTCACGCCGGTCGCCGACAACTGTGTCGGCATCGCAATTCTCACCTCGACACAGGGCGGGTTCGACCGGCATCTGTGCGAATTCCCTCTTCTCGCAAGCCATCTCGAGGGCCAGCCGCATGGGACGGACCGGGCGGCGGGTCCGCTGCGGCAGTCCGTCAGCAGTCGAAGCGCCGGCCGGGTGCTCCTGGTGGGGGACGCGGCCGGATATGTCGACGCGTTGACCGGTGAAGGGCTGGGCCTGGCGTTCGCCGGTGCCGAACTCCTGGTGAACTGCGTGGTGGCGGACACCCCGGGTGACTATGACCGGCAGTGGCGCAAGATGTCACGCCGTTACCGGCTGCTGACCGCGGCGTTGCTGGAGGCCAGCGGTTTCGAACCGGTGCGGTCGCGGCTGGTGCCGGCCGCCGCCGCGCTGCCGGGTGTGTTCGCCGGGATGGTCAACCTGCTCGCTTCCTAGCGGGGCAGTTTCGCCTCGATCTTCTCGACGAGGTCCCCGCCCTGCCCGCGCGGGTGTTGGCTGCAGGCGTCGGCGTCGATGATCACGTTGTTGTCGACCGCCAGCACCCGTTGACACACCCGCGTCTGCGTACCGTCGCCGCGCGTCACCGGGATGGTGATCCGCGCGTCGGTCTTGTTCAGGTCACCCGATTTCCAACTCGGCTGAGGCTGGTCGTTGATGGTGATGTTGAGCCGGTGGTTGGTGCACTTCGACCAGCGATCCGCGGACTCGGTGAAGAAGGCCCCGGCCGCGGCGCGGGTGGGGAATCTCACCACGGACTGCACGACGCGGTCGGTCCAGTCGTCGGAGTCCGGTGCGCGCAGCACCTGGCGACGCACCGCGGTCCAACCGGCTCCGTCGTAGATCACCGCCTCGGTGGGTTGCCAGATCGCCAGGCAGCTGCGGTTGCGCAGCAGGTCGCGGTGGTCGGCCATCTCGCTGTTCGCCGGGTGCGCCGTCATCGGCGCAGCCATCACTGCATCGACGTCGCCCGCGGACAGCAACACGGTGTCCAGCGCTGCAGCGGTGACCGGCGGCGGTGGCGGCGCCGCTTTCGGCTTGCCGGTACAACCGGCCAGCACCACGACGAGGGCCAGCGCGGCGGCTGCGTATCTCGGCACTGATCTCCTCGGGCGACACGGCTGATCGGTTTCTGGCTGCGGGCACCATGCCGGGCGCGGATTAACGGCAGGCGTCGTACAGGTGTCGCGGCCGTAGCGCCGCACGAATTGCGGTGTGCGCGACACCACCGCAATGCAGTCGCCGGGCGTAGGCTCCGCCGCTATGAGCGAGGAGCTATCAGCACGGCAGGCGCGCGACGTGCCGCAGATCGGTGACTGGAATCGCCTGCTGGACGACCGCGTTGCGGTCGTCACCGGCGGCGGATCCGGCATCGGGGGTGCCATCGCGGCGCTGTTCGCCGCGCACGGCGCCCGGGTCGAGGTGGCCGAGATCGACGCCGAACGCGCCGAACACATCCGGCACGACGTCACCGCCGCGGGCGGGCGGATCAGCACCCATGTCGTGGACGTGACCGTCGACGCCGACGTCGCGCGGCTCGCCGAGGAGGTGCTCGGCCGCCACGGCCGGGTGGACGTGCTGGTCAACAATGTCGGCGACTACCGGCCGATGGTGGCATTCGAAGAGTCCACCGCGCCCACCTGGCAGCGGATGTACGACATCAACCTGCGGCACGTCTTCGCCGTGACCCGGGCCTTCGTTCCGGCGATGATCGAGGCCGGTGCGGGCAGCATCGTCAACGTCCACTCCGTCGAGGGGATGCGCGGATTCCCCCGCGACCCGGTCTACGGCGCCATGAAAGCGGCGGTGGCGCACTTCACCACATGCCTCGCGGTCGACCTGGGTCGGCACGGAATCCGGGTGAACGGCATCGGAACCGACCTCACCCAGACGCCCCAGGTCGACTACCTCACCGGGTACGAGGATGTCGAGGAGCTGTGGCAGTCCTGGGCACCGGTGGGGCGCGTCGGCTGGCCCGAGGACCAGGCCCGGGTGGCGCTCTTCCTGGCCTCCGACCAGTCCGCATTCGTCACCGGACACAACATCCCGGTCGACGGTGGGACCAAAGCCGGTGGTGGATGGATGTTCTCGCCGCGTGCCGGCCGCTTCGTCAACCGGTCCCGTCACCTCTGATCCCGATTCGTCATGGCCGGTCAGCGCTCGTCGGTAATGTCGACGTCAATGACATCCGATGACGCGGTGAGCGTGGACGGCGGCGAACGGGGCCTCGCCGCCGCCCTGGGCGCGAACCCACCCGTGGTCGCGATGCGGGCCGCCGAACTGGCGGAGATGGACGTGTTCGACGGATGCTCCCCCGAGGAGCTGCTCCCGCTTGCCGAGCGGCTCCGCCCGTTACGCGCCCCGCTCGGTCAGGTGCTGATGCGGCAGGGCGAGCAGGCGGTGTCGTTCCTGCTCATCGAGTCCGGCCGGGCCGAAATCCGGCACGTCGACGAGGACGGCGAGGTGATCCTCGATTCGGTGTCGGCCGGCGTGCTCGTCGGTGAGATCGCGCTCCTGCGCAATCAACCGCGGACGGCCACCGTCACCACCACCGAGGCGCTGTCCGGCTACATCGGTGACGAGGCCGCCTTCGCCATCATGGCGGAGTTGCCCGGTATCACCGACCGGATGGTGCGCACGGCGCGCCAGCGGCTGGCGGCGTTCGTGATCCCGGTCCCGGTCCGCCTCGCCGACGGCACCGAGTTGCTGTTGCGCCCGGTGCTGCCCGGTGACAGCGAGCGCTCCGCGAACGGGCACGTCGAGTTCTCCAGCGAGACCCTGTACCGGCGGTTCATGTCGACGCGGGCCCCGAGCATGGCGCTGATGAACTACTTGTTCCAGGTCGATTACGTCGACCACTTCGTCTGGGCGCTGGTCGACGGGCCGGAGGGGCCGGTGGTCGCCGACGCCCGCTTCGTCCGCGACGAGAACGATCCGACGGTGGCCGAGATCGCCTTCATCGTCGGCGACGCCTACCAGGGCCGGGGCATCGGCAACCTTCTGATGGACGCACTGACCGTGGCCGCCCACGTCGGCGGGGTGAAGCGGTTCTCCGCGCGGGTGTTGACGGACAACGTCCCGATGCGGACCATCCTGGACCGCTTCGGCGCCCAGTGGGAACGCGATGAGCCCGGGGTGGTCACCACCGTGTTCGATGTTCCCAAAGACACTGCGCTGCAGATCGATTCGTCGCTCGTGCGCCAGATCCGGGATGTCGCCCGCCAGGTCATCCAGGCGGTCGGCTGAGATGGCCAAGCCGGCACTGAACAAGGACACCCGGCTGTGCATCTCGCTGGCCGCCCGGCCCAGCAACATCGGCACCCGGTTCCACAACTACCTCTACGAACAACTCGGCCTGGACTTCATCTACAAGGCCTGCACCACCACCGACATCGGCGCCGCGATCGGCGGGGTGCGCGCGCTGGGCATCCGCGGTTGCTCGGTCTCGATGCCGTTCAAACAGGATGTCATCGCGCTCGTCGACCACGTCGAGGACTCGGCCCGCGCCATCCGTGCGGTCAACACGATCGTCAACGACGACGGCATGCTCTCCGCGGCCAACACCGACTATGTCGCGGTCCAGCAGTTGATCGCCGACCACAAGCTCGACCCACACCGCGGCGTTCTCATCCGGGGCAGCGGCGGTATGGCCAGTGCGGTGGGAACGGCGTTCCGCGACAGGGGTTTCGGCACCGGAACGATCGTGGCCCGCAACACCGATGCCGGTCCGGAGCTGGCCCGACGGCTCGGGTACGAGTGGCGCCCCGATGCCGGGAACGTCGCGGCGGCGGTCATCGTGAACGTCACGCCGATCGGGATGGCGGACGGCCCCGGCGAAGGTGAGCAGGCCTTCGAACAGAATACGATCGCGGCCGCCGACACGGTCTTCGATGTGGTGGCCTTTCCCTCCGAGACTCCGCTTGTCCTGGCGGCGCGCCAAGCCGGGAAGCAGGTGATCACCGGCGCCGAGGTGATCGCGTTGCAGGCGGCCGAGCAGTTCTGGCGCTACACCGGCGTGCGTCCGACATCCGAGCAGGTCGCCGCCGCGTCGGCGTTCAGCCGCGCCTGAACGTGATCAGCTTCTCCGGGGGTGAAAGACGTTGGTGCCGAAGGATATTGGTAGCTGGGGAATGTCTCGACGAGTCAACCGCCGGCGTTCACCACCACGATGGATCGTCGCGCCCGCTCGGTCAGATGGTTGGTGAACCCGGCGTAGAACAGTTCGGCGGCGACCGACCACGACATTGACGAATGCACCGCGGAGGCCGTCGGCGCCGCGTCGGCAGGCAGTGCGAGCTCGAAGGGGACGGTGATCGGCGAGCGGGCCCGCAGCGGAATGTGGTCGGCCAGTTTCAGCACCGGGCCGTTCACCGGGGCCGTCGCGCACGGACGTCGCCGAAGGGGATGCGACTCGTGGTGGCGCTGCCAGCACACCCTTAGGTCGCCGTCGGGCAGGTCCGCGGCCGGATCCAGGGTGATGTGCCCGCGAATCACCTCGCCGGCGGCGAAAACCGCTGACGGCAGTGCGATGTCGACGATCGTGTCATGCGTACCGTCATAATGTTCGACGGGTTCCGGCTCGGCCTCGACATCGCCGGCCCGCACCAGCACCGTGAAGTCGCCCGCCGCGTCGACGTCGCGGCCGTCGCGCCGGATCGCCAGTCGGCACGACCACCGGGCGATCTCCGCCGATGTCGCCGGCGCCCAGGACGGGATGCGGAATTGTGAAGAGCCTCCGGTGAACTCGCCCGTGGCGATGGGCAGGTCGACGGTGGTGACGCTCACCCAGTCCTCGGTATCGCGGTCGCCGCCGTAGTTGGTTCCCGGCTCGCCGAGCATCAGGAGGTCGTCGCTGGCATTGCCTGCCGAGTCCAGCCGGCCGGCCCAGTGGTAGCGATAGAAGTTGGTGTATCCCCAATCCAGGGTTGCCGACGTAACGTTGTCGATCACGCCGCTGGTGGTGACGGTGGCGGTCGCGGTCTGCCGCGGCGAGAGGATGGGGGGCGACACGGCCACCTCGGCAGTGGCCGAGCGGCGCAGCAGGCCCACTACTTCCTCTGGCTGGCCGCGTAGTCCTCCGGCCGGTTCTTCTTCATCCACAACCGGATCGGCGCGAACACCAGCCAGAGCAGGCCGTACACGGGGTAGTAGACGACGGCGGCCACGAGGACGAAGAACAGCCAGCCCGGATAGATGAGGATCAAACAGAACTGGATGAACTGCTTGAGGCCCGCGGGATAGCCCTCGGCCAGCGACAGCAGAAATCGCGGATCCATCGCCTTCAGGATTCGCTTGCCCGTCGACGTCTGGGCTTCGAGATCGGCTTGCGCCGCGCTGACGTCGCGGCCCAACTCTTCGCGGGTCAATCCCCGAGCGGGCGGTGGCGGTTCGTCCGGGAGGTGTGGTTGCGCAGAGGTCATGATGCCTCCTCGCTGGACCGGCGCGCGTTGCACCGCACGCCGGTCCCGCGGCGAATCGTCAGGGCGTGATGGTCGTCTTCTCGTCGATGACGCCGGTGGCGTCCATCAACGGGCCCTCCTGGCCGTCGAGTGCGTCGGCATTCATCTGCAGCACGTACAGGCCGTCCTGGGCGGGGATGACGACGGTCTTCTGGGCGATGATGCGCTTCTTGCCGTCCCTGGTGTAGTTGCCACCCATCTGGAACGCGTCGAAGCCACTCAGCGTGGTCTTGCTGCCGTCACCCAAGGCCTCCCAGCCCGGCAGGTTCTTCAGCTCGCCGGGGGCGAGCTCGAGAATCTTGGCCGGGTCCACATTGCCGGTGAGCTTCGAGACGATCGCGATGATGCTCGGCGGATCATCGGGAACCTCGGCCTTGTCGTAGATGATCGCGCCATAGGCCCAGTCCGGCGGCTGCTTGGCCACCGACCAGTCGGTCGGGGTCGGCAGATCGATCGTCGGCGCGCCGGGCTCGCCCCGCTTCACCTGGGTTTCGGTGATCTGATTTTCCTTGAGGTAGTCCTGAATCGTCTTGTTCGGGCCGGCGGCCTCGCTCGGGCTCGACGACGTCGTCTTCGTCGAGGTCGAGGTCGACGTGGAGGTCGACGTCGAAGTCGATGTCGACGAGGAGGTCTTGGTCTCGGTCTTGGAGCCGCAGCCGACGAGCGCGACACTCAAGGCGACCGCGGCCAGCGCCGCCGTCGATACCGCCGTGATTTTCTTCACCGGGTGTGTCTCCTTATGTTCTGCGGACGCGGCTCCGTACCGGCGACCCAATTCGAAAGAGGAGCATAGTGCGCAATGCACGAAAATCGCGCCGAAACCAGACAATCCGCCGGTTCCAGTAGGAGCCCCGCCGATCGATGGCGTCACCTGCGCACGGCGACCGAAATGGGGCGTGAATTCAAACGGGCGGTGTCGCGTCGAAGTAGTAATGGGGCCCAATTTGTGGCACCGCTGAATTCGCCGCGGAATTCGCGTATTGGGAGCCGACGCGTGCCCGGCCGGGTCCGGGTTGCGCTCGGGTAGGTTGGCGGCATGGGTAAGGCGATCGTCGGAACAGCATTGGCCACCGCGGCAGCCGCGGTCATCGGGAGCGTGGCGAGCCGCGAGGGGGTCGAGAACTGGTACCCCTCGTTGCGCAAGCCGAGTTTCAATCCGCCGAACGCGGCGTTCCCGATCGCCTGGACGACTCTGTACGTCGATATCGCGGCGACCTCGGCGGCGGCCATCGAGCGATTCCGCGCGGACGGCGACGATGCGAAGGCCCGCGCCTACGCCGCCGCACTCGGCTCCAATCTCATTCTCAACGCCGGCTGGAGTTGGCTGTTCTTCAAGGCGCACAAGCTCGGACTGTCGGCGGTCGCGGCCGGCGCGCTCGCGGTCAGCAGCGCGGACCTGGCTCGCCGGGCCGGCGACGCCGACCCCAAACTGGGTGTCGCGCTGGCGCCGTATCCACTGTGGTGTTCGTTCGCGACACTGCTGTCCACGTCGATCTGGCGCCTCAACCGCTGACCGCCGCAGCGGTATCCCGATGCGGCGGTGGGTGATCTGCCTGATGGTGCCCGCATTGCTGACCGCCTGCGGACCGCGGCCCGGGCCTGCGCATCAGTCGACGTCGTCGTCCGGTGCCGTTGCGTCAACGGTGAACCCGGCCAACGTCAAACGGATCCGCTCGGCGTTACCCGCCGGATATGAGGTCGCCGATATGGCCGGGCCGGTCAGCGCCGCGGGACTGTGGGGTTTCGGTTCCGGGTGGAGAGCGGCGCCGCCGCAGTGCGCGGCGTTGGCCGACCCCGCGCCGGCCGACACCGGGGCCAGGGGCCTGTCCGCGTCGGGGCCGGGCGGCACGGTGTACGTCGTGGTCGCCGCCGGAGCGGCTTCGGCCGCGACCCACGACATCACCGCACTCGCGGATCAGTGCGGGCAGTGGACGATGAACTTCACCCACACCAGCGGGGTCGTCAACCTGGTCGAGGCTCCGCACATCGACGGCGCCCAGACCCTCGCCATGACGGTTGCCACCCGAACGGCGGTCGAGTCGGGGACCGAGACCGTCGGGCAGGCCGACACGGTCCAGGCGTATCTCGACGACCACGTCGCGTTCGTCACGCTGGTCACCGAGCCCGGATCCGCCCACCCGCCTCTGGACGGTGGCTTCGTCGCCGATCTGCTCGTCAAGACGGTCGCCGCGCTTCGCGGCTGATGACGCGCTCCTTGGGTACATTGGCGCAGATGTCGAACCCGAGGGTGCTCGCCGCACTGCTGTGCACCGGCCTGGTGGCGGCCTGCGGCTCCGGCGAATCACCCGCCCCCAAGGCCGAAATCGCCAAGGTGTCCACGCTGAAGGCGAGTTTCGGGCCGGAGTACAAGATCACCGAGGTGGCGCCGACGGGCATCGACCCCAAACTGCTCGCCGGGCAGAAGCTGCCCGACTCGCTGAAGTTCGAGCCGCCCGGCTGCGCGAAATTCGCCACCGGACAACTGGTCCCGGCCGGAACCCAGGGCAACATGGCGGCACTGTCGGCGGAAGGTCAGGGCAACCGGTTCATCGTGATCGCGGTCGAGACCAACGAGCCGGTGCCGGTGACCGAACCGGGACCCGACTGCCAGAAGGTGGCGTTCAGCGGCGGCGCGGTCCGCGGCCTGGTCGAGGTGGTCGAGACGCCGAAGATCGACGGCGCCCAGACCCTCGGAGTGCACCGGGTGTTGCAGACCGTCGTCAACGGCGCGGCCCGCTCCGGCGAGGTCTACAACTACTCGGCGCACTTCGGTCCCTATCAGGTGATCGTGACCGCCAATCCGCTGGTGCTGCCGGGCAAGCCGGTGCAGCCGGTGAACACCGAGCGGGCCCGGGATCTGCTGATCGCCGGCGTGCGCGCCATTCGGGCCTGAACGTCAGCGCACGTCGCGGGGCCGGAACTGGATGCTGATCCGGGGGCCCTTCGGCGTGGTCGTCTTCGGCACCGCATGTTCCCAGGTTCGCTGACAGGAGCCGCCCATCACGAGCAGGTCGCCGTGGCCCTGCGGCAGCCGCAGCGAGGCGCCGCCACCACGGGGACGCATCGCGAAGACCCGGGTCGCGCCCAGGCTCACGATCGCCACCATGGTGTCCTCCGAGCTGCTGCGGCCGATGGTGTCGCCGTGCCAGGCCACGCTGTCCGAGCCGTCCCGGTACAGGCACAGGCCTGCCGTCGTGAACGGCTCGCCGAGTTCCCCGGCGTACACGTCGTTGAGCCGCCGGCGCAGCCGGGCGATCGCGGGGTGCGGTGGTGGTTCGGTGGCCAGGTCGACGAAGCTCACCAGCCGCGGAATGTCGAGCACCCGGTCGTACATCTGGCGGCGTTCGGCTCGCCACGGCACGGCCGAGATCAATTCGTCGAACAGGGTGTCGGCGTCGTCGACCCAGCCCGACCGGATCTCGATCCATGCGCCGGCGCCGAGGGTGCGGCGCTCGCTGTGTTCGAAGAGTGCGCCCTGGACCGACACAGACACCCATCCAGACTATCGCACGTGCGTTCGAATGTGTGTCGGTCAGAGCCGGACGGCGCCCGGTCCCTGGCCGGCCAGCACGTCGGCCGGGTTGGACAGGGCGCAACTGCGCAGGCTCAGGCAACCGCAGCCGATGCAGTCGGCGAGGTTGTCCCGCAGTCGCTGCAGGTGCAGGATCCGTTCGTCGAGATCGTCGCGCCAGCCCGCCGACAATCGCGCCCAGTCCCGGCTGGTCGATACCCGGTCGGCCGGCCGCGTCGCCAACGCCTCCCGCACCCGGGCCAGCGGGATCCCCCCCCGCTGGGACATTCGGATGAACGCCACCCGGCGCAGCGTCTCGCGGGCGTACCGGCGCTGGTTGCCCGTCGTGCGGCGGCTGGTGATCAGGCCCTCGCGTTCGTAGAAGTGCAGCGCCGAGATCGCCACCCCGGCACGCCCGGCGAGTTCGCCGGGGGTCAACTCGCGCTCGGTCATACCTGAACGATAGTTGAGGTGAGGGCGCGGCCGGGTTCGGCCCGCGCTGCCCGCTCAGCGGCCCGAGCCAGGCGATACGGTGCTCACTGTGAGTGTCACGCTGGGCTCCAACTCCGAGGTGGGCGCGCTGCGCGTGGTCATCCTGCACCGGCCCGGCGCCGAGCTTCAGCGGCTGACTCCTCGTAACAACGACAAGCTGCTCTTCGACGGTCTGCCGTGGGTGGCGCGGGCCCAGGACGAACACGACGCCTTCGCCGGCCTGCTGCGCTCCCGGGGGGTGGAAGTGCTGCTGATGTCCGACCTGCTGACCGAGGCGCTGGCCAGCGGAGCCGCCCGCATGCAGGGCATCGCCGCCGCCGTCGACGCCCGCCGGCTGGGGCTGCCGCTGGCCCAGGAGTTGTCCGCCTACCTGCGCACCCTCGAGCCTGCGGAGCTCGCCTACGTGCTGACCGCGGGGATGACGTTCACCGAGCTGCCGATCGCCGGCAGCGAGCTGTCACTGGTGCGCCGGATGCACCACGGCGCCGACTTCGTCATCGAACCGCTGCCCAACCTGCTGTTCACCCGCGACTCCTCGTTCTGGATCGGCCCACGGGTGGCGATCCCCTCGCTGGCGCTGCCGGCCCGGATGCGCGAGACCTCGCTGACCGATCTCATCTACGCCCATCACCCGCGGTTCCTGGGCGTGCGGCGGGCCTACGAGTCGCGGTCGGCGCCGGTGGAGGGCGGCGACGTGCTGCTGCTCGCGCCCGGCGTGGTGGCCGTCGGGGTGGGGGAGCGCACCACCCCGGCCGGCGCGGAAGCGTTGGCGCGCAGCCTGTTCGACGACGACCTGGCGCACACCGTGCTGGCAGTGCCGATCGCACAGGAGCGGGCGCAGATGCACCTGGACACGGTGTGCACCATGGTCGACGTCGACGCGGTGGTGATGTATCCGGCCATCAGCGACTCGCTGTCGGCGTTCACCATCACCCGCGTTCCCGGCGGCATCCGGATCGGCGACGAGGCGCCGTTCGTGACGGCCGCCGCCGCGGCGATGGGGATCGACCGGCTGCGCGTCATCGACACCGGGCTGGACCCGATCACCGCCGAGCGTGAGCAGTGGGACGACGGCAACAACACGTTGGCGCTGGCACCCGGGGTCGTGGTGGCCTATGAGCGGAATAGCGAAACCAATGCGCGCCTTGCGGATTCGGGCATCGAGGTGTTGGCCATCGCGGCGTCCGAACTCGGCACCGGGCGGGGCGGCCCGCGGTGCATGTCGTGTCCGGTGGCCCGGGATCTACTGTGACCGAACTGCTGATCGACGGGCAACTGGTCGGCGGCGGCGCAGGCAGCTTTCCCACCGTCAACCCGGCCACCGCGGAGCCGATCGGCGCGGCGGCCGACGCCGACCTGGCTGACCTGGACCGCGCGATCGGTGCCGCGCGCGCCGCCTTCGACGACACCGACTGGTCGCGCGACACCGCGCTTCGGGTGCACTGCCTGCGCCAGCTACGCGACGCGCTCAAGGCCGAGATCGACCAGTTGCGGGAGATCACGGTCGCCGAGGTGGGTGCGCCGGTGAGCTTCACGTACGGCCCGCACCTGGAGGGGCCGGTCGACGATCTCGCCTACCCGGCTGATGTGGCCGAAAACTATTCGTGGCAAACCGATCTCGGCGTCGCGACCCCGATGGGTGTGCGGTCCGGCCGCGCCGTGGTTCGCGAGCCCTTCGGGGTGGTCGGCGCGGTGACACCGTTCAACTTTCCGCACCAGATCAACCTGGCCAAGCTGGGGCCGGCGCTGGCCGCCGGCAACACCGTGGTGCTCAAACCCGCCCCGGAGACGCCGTGGTGCGCGGCGCACATCGGCCGGATCGTCGCCGAGCGGACCGACTTTCCGCCCGGCGTGCTCAACGTCGTCACCTCCAGCGACCATCGGCTGGGCGCCCAGCTCAGCGAGGACCCGCGGATCGACATGGTGTCGTTCACCGGTTCGACCGCCACCGGGCGCGCGGTGATGACGGCGGCGGCCGCGACCATCAAGAAGGTCTTCCTCGAACTCGGCGGAAAATCGGCGTTCATCGTGCTCGACGACGCCGACCTCGGCCGGGCGGCCGCCGCCGCGGCCGCCGCGGTGTCTCGGCACGCGGGTCAGGGCTGCGCGTTCACCACCCGGTTGGTGGTGCCGCGGCAGCGCTACGACGAGGCGGTCGCCGCCGCGGCCGACGCGATGGGGGCCATCCCGGTCGGCGATCCCACCGACCCGGCCACCGTGTGCGGGCCGCTCATCTCGGCCCGGCAGCGGGACCGGGTGCAGGGCTACCTGGATCTGGCCGTGGCAGAGGGCGGTTCGTTCGCCTGCGGCGGCGGGCGCCCACCCGGCCTCACGGTCGGTTACTTCATCGAGCCCACGGTGGTCGGTGGCCTGACCAACTCCGCCCGGGTGGCCCGTGAGGAGATCTTCGGACCGGTGCTGGTGGTGCTGGCCCACGATGGTGACGACGACGCGGTGCGCATCGCCAACGACTCGCCGTACGGCTTGTCGGCCACGGTGTGGGGCGCCGATCGCGCCCGGGTGGACCGGGTGGTCGGGCGGCTGCGCACTGGAACGGTCAACGTCAACGGCGGGGTCTGGTACAGCGCGGACGTGCCGTTCGGCGGCTACAAGCAGTCCGGTGTCGGACGGGAGATGGGGCTGGCCGGTTTCGAGGAGTACCTGCAGACCAAAGTCGTCGCGACGGGTCTCGACCGGCACCGGGCGCCTAGTGCGGGTCATATAGTGCGCAGATGAGCGGCGGTCTCGGCTTCGACGTCGATGCGCTGCGGGCCAGGTACGCCCGCGAGCGTGAGCGCAGGCTGCGCCCGGATGGAATCGCGCAGTACGTCGAGATCGCGGGTGAGTTAGCCGGTTTCGCCGCCGACCCGTGGGCCGACGCGCCGGCCGCCCGTGCGCCACTGACCGACGAAGTGGATGTCGCGGTGATCGGGGCCGGTTTCGGCGGCTTGCTGACCGCCGCGCGGCTGCGCGAGCTCGGGGTCGGCGGGATACGGCTGATCGACAAGGCGGCCGATGTGGGCGGCACCTGGTACTGGAACCGGTACCCCGGCATCGCCTGTGACGTCGAGTCCTACGTATACCTGCCGCTGCTCGAGGAGGTCGGCTACATGCCGACCGAGAAGTACGCCAAGGGCGCGGAGATCTTCGCGCACTGCCGGCGGATCGCTCGTCATTACGACCTCTACCGTGACGCCTGCCTACAGACGGAGGTGGGGGAAATCCGTTGGGATGCAACGCAGTCCCGCTGGGTCATCAGCACCGACCGCGGCGACGCCATCCGGGCCCGGTTCGTGTCGATGGCCAACGGCTATCTGCAGAAGCCGAAACTGCCCGGTATCCAAGGGATCGCATCGTTCCGCGGCCAAGCGTTCCACACCAGCCGGTGGGACTACGCTTACACCGGCGAGCACCTCGAGCACCTGGCCGACAAGCGGGTGGGCATCATCGGCACCGGGGCCACCGCGGTGCAGTGCGTGCCGCACCTGGCCCGGGCCGCCCGGCACCTGTACGTCTTTCAGCGCACCCCGTCCACCGTCGACGTACGGAACAACCGGCCCACCGATGCGCAGTGGGTGGCCGACCTGGTGCCGGGGTGGCAGCGCCGTCGCATCGAGAACTTCCAGCAGCTCACCGCCGGCGGTGATGCCGAGGAGGATCTGGTGGCCGATGCGTGGACCAGCATCGTGAAAACCCTTCTGGTGATGCGGGATGGCGAGCTGGCCGACTTCGCCAAGATGGAGGAGGTCCGGGCCCGGATCGACACCGTGGTGATCGACCCCGCCACCGCCGAGGCGCTCAAACCCTGGTACGGCTACTTCTGCAAGCGACCCTGCTTCCACGACGACTACCTGGAGACCTTCAACCGTGACAACGTCACCCTGGTCGACACCCACGGCCGCGGGGTGCAGCGCATCACCGAGCGCGGGGTGGTGGTCGACGGCGTCGAGCACGAGCTCGACTGCCTGATCTTCGCCACCGGCTTCGAAGTCGGCACCGAGTACGCCCGTCGGACCGGATTCGAGGTGGTGGGTCGGGACGGACTGACCCTGACCGACGCATGGCGCGACGGGGTGCGCACGCTGCACGGGCTGTACGTGCACGGCTTCCCGAATCTGTTCGTGGAGAGCATCGCCCAGTCCGGTTTCACGGTGAACTTCCCCTATCTGCTCGACCTGCAGGCCACCCAGGTGGCCTGGATCATCAACTGGGCGTTGGCCAACGGCGTCGTCGAGCTCGAGGCCGGCACCGAAGCCGAAGCCGCCTGGGTGCAGGCCGTCCTGGCCCGCTCCACGGCCTCGGTCGAGCGGGCCCGCAACTGCACCCCGGGCTATTACAACCGGGAGGGACAGGCGAACGCCACCACCCGGCAGGGCAGCTTCTTCCTCGGCGGCGCGACCGAATACGCCGAGATCCTGCAGGCCTGGCGGGACGACGGTCGGCTCGACGGCCTCGACGTCCGTAGGGGTACCACCCGGTGAACCTGCACTACGCGATCGGCCGGATCCGGGCGGCGTTGCGGCGCGGTCGCCAGCCGCGGGTGGCGATCATCGGCGCCGGCTTCGGCGGGCTGGCCGCCGCGGTGGCGTTGCGCCGCATCGGCGTCGACGACATCTTCATCATCGAGCGCAGCGACGGCGTCGGCGGCACCTGGCGGCTGAACACCTACCCCGGCGCCGCGTGCGACATTCAGAGCCACCTGTACTCGTTCTCCTTCGCACCCAACCGCGACTGGACCCGCACCTACGCCCACCAGCCCGAGATCCTGGCCTACCTGGAGTCGGTGGCCGAGCGGTTCGACCTGAACCGCCATCTGCTGACCGGAACCCGGGTGCGGGGCATCCGGTGGAACCCGAAGATCCAGCAGTGGAGCCTGGATCTCGAATCGGTTGCCAGCGGCGGAGGTTTCGGCTTCGCCGCCGATGTGGTGGTCAGCGCGGTCGGCTTGTTCGGGGAGCCCAAACTGCCCGATATCGCGGGTCTTTCCCGCTTCGCCGGTCCGGTCATGCACACCTCCCGGTGGGATGCGGGCGTGGACCTCACGGGCTGCCGGGTCGCGGTGATCGGCACCGGGGCCAGTGCGGTCCAGGTGGTGCCCGAACTGGCGAAGATCGCGGCGCAGGTGACGGTGTTCCAGCGCACCCCGCCATGGATGGTGCCCAAGGACGACCGTCCGTTCACCGCCGACGAGCTGGCCCGATTTCGGGGCAACCGGTGGGCCGCGAAGCGGGAGCGGTGGCGGCTGTGGAAGGAACAGCACGACTTCACCGCGCTGCGTGTCGACGATCCTCTGGTCGCAGGCCGGCAGGGCATCGCCGAGGAGTTCCTGCGCCGCAAGGTCGAGGACCCGGCGCTGCGGGCGGCGCTCACGCCGGACTATCCGTTCCGGTGCAAGCGGGTGCTGCTCGGCGCGGACTACTATGCCGCGCTGCAGCGCGACAACGTCGGCCTGGTGACCGAACCGATCACCGAGATCACCGAGACGGCCGTCGTCACCGCGTCGACGGTGACCGATGTCGAGGCCGGTGCGTCGACGGTGACCGATGTCGAGGCCGGTGCGTCGACGGTGACCGATGTCGACGTCATCGTGCTGGCCACCGGATTCCAGACCAACCATTACCTGGCGGGCATCGACGTGATCGGCGCAGACGGCCAGTCCCTCCACGAGCGATGGGGGGAGGACCCGAGCGCCTACCTCGGCGTTGCGGTCAGCGGGTTCCCCAACTTCTTCATGCTCTACGGGCCCAACACGAACCAGGGCGGAAACTCGATCGTCTACATCCTGGAGGCCGGTGCCCGCCTAGTGGCCGACGCCGTCGCGCGGCTGGCCCGCAAGGGCGGCAGCCTGGACGTGCGGCCGGAGTCCGAGCAGCGGTTCAACGACGAGATCGGCGCGGAACTCGAGCACACGGTATGGACCCAGTGCGGCAGCTACTTTCGCTCACCGAGCGGCCGGATCGTCACCCAGTGGCCGTACAAGGAGTTCGAGTACGCCCGGCGCACCTGGCGGCTGCGGCCGCGGGACTGGACGCGCAACGGTCACAGGCCCACCGGCCAGGTTCCGATCACGGCATCGGACTCCAGGCGGTCGAGCTCCTGACTGCTCAGACCCAATGCGCCGCCGAGGATCTCGGCGTTGTGCTGCCCGAGTAGCGGTGCCGGGCTGCGGACGTAGTCACCGGTTACCGGCGGCCGGGGATAGGGCAGCGGCCCGCACAACGGGTGTTCGACGCTCTGGAAGAACCCGCGGGCCCGCAGCGCGGGGTTGTCGATGATGTCCGGCGGCAGGATCACCGGCGCCGCCGGGACGCCGGCCGAGACCAGGGCGTCCACCGTCGGCGACAGCGGCTGACGGACGAACCACTGCGCCAGCCGGGCGTCGATCTCGTCCGCAGACCCGGTGTTGTATTCGAGGGCGCGGGCCCAGTCGGGCTGGCCCAGAACGTCTTTCAGTTCCTGCCAGTCTCGGTCGTGCCGGATGCTCACGGCGATCCACTGCTCGTCCCCGGCGCACGGGTAGACGTTCTGGACGGCGAACTCGTGACCGCGATTCCCCCGCCGGTTCAGCAGAACACCGGAGGAGTCGTGCTCGATCACCTGCAGGGCGCTGGCGTTGAGGACCACGTCGATCATGGGCACCTCGACCAGTTGGCCGCGCCCGGTGCGGCGGCGGTATTCGCAGGCGGCGATGGTGAGGAACGCGGCATGAATGCCGGCCAGCGGGTCGCACGCACCGCGCGGCGCCGTGGGCAGTCCGTCGGGATATCCGGTCAGCCAGGCCGGCCCGGCCAGTTGTTCCATCGTCATCGCGAAGCCCACCCGATCGCGCCACGGCCCGTCCAACCCGAACCCCGGCATCCGCACCATGATGATGCGATCGTTGAAGCCCTTCACGGTGGCGTAGTCGAGGCCGAAGTTCTCCATCACCCGCGGGGTGAAGTTCTCGACGACGACGTCCGCGGAGGCGACCAGCTCGCCGAAAAGTTCCTTGCCGGTGGCTGATCCGAGATCGAGCGTGATCGATCGCTTGCCGGAGTTCACCCCGTGGAACACCCAGCTGTACTCCCACCACCGCTCGACGTCCGGGCGGAAGCCGCCCGCGAAGCGCATACCGTCCGGGCGTTGCACCGATTCGACCTTCACCACGTCGGCGCCCAGCATGGCCAGTGCGTGGGTGGCGCACGGTCCGGCCCAGAAGGCGGTGAGGTCCACCACCCGAAGGCCATGTAGTGGGAGTTCGGTCGACGGATCCCCGGGCGGCGTCGGGGTGGTCCGGGGTGTCCAGTGCGCACCGGTCTCGCCGAGCACGGGCGGCAGGGCGGGCGGTGCCGGTGTCGCCTCGCTCATCAGCCACGGCGAGCGGGGCTGCCGGAAACCGGCCGGATGTTCGACGAAGCTGCCGCGCTGCACGAAATGGTCCATCGTGGGCAGTGTTTCGCCGTTGCCGATCGCGGCCATCGGGATGCGGAAAAGCGCGGCGAGATCCACGATCTCGTCGACGGTGCGCGCGGCGAACCATGCCGCGGTGCGGCTGCGGATCAGGTCGCGGTGCTCCCAGCGGCCGCCCTGGAACCGCAGATCGGGAATGTCGGCGAGGTCCGGGCAGTCCACCATCGCGCAGAAGTCCTGCCACTGTTGGGCGGTGGCCATCGAGATGCCGATGTAGCCGTCCTTGGCGCGCTCCACCGAGGGCACCTCGGTGGTCCTGCTGATCACCTCGAGCAGCATGAGCCCCTTGCGCAGCCACGAGAAAACCTGCATCGACGAGGTCATCGCCTCCAGGACGGACAGGTCGACCCGGCGGCGGCCGCCACCGTAATGGGCTGCCAGGGCGAGGAATGCGGCGTAGCTCCCGGCGACGAACTCGCCCAGGTCACCGCCCACCGCCACCGGTGGCCGACCCGGTTCGCCCCGTGATCCCGTCGACCCGCACCAGGCCTGCAGGGTGAACTCGGTCGCGGGACGTTCGGCCCACGGCCCACTCCAGCCGAAGTCCGAGACGGTGACGAGCGTGCAAGACGTTGCGAGGCGGGCGATCACACGCTGGTCCAGCCCCAGCGTCGCCGCCCGCGCCGGGCTGGCGCCCAGGATGACGACGTCGGCCGTCGCGAGCAGTTCCGCGGGCACCGCGTCGGTCATCGTGACGCTGCCCTTGCCGCCGGCGAGGAAGGCGAAGAACGGACTGTCCGCCGTCGGGTCCGCCGGGCCCGCACCTGCCGGGTGGTAACGGCGCAACGGGTGGCCGTCCGGGGGTTCCAGCACGACGACATCGGCGCCGGCGTCACGCAGCAGCTTGCCGGCATACGCCGTCGCGATTCGGCTTCCGATCTCGACGACTCGGATGCCGGCCAGCGGATGGGTCATGTGGCTCAGGCGATTCCGAAGTCGATGACGCCGCGGACCAGGTCACCCCGGAGCAGGTCGGCGAACCCAACGTTGATGTCGTCGAGCCGGTAGCGCCGGGTGATCATCTCGTCGAGGCGTAGCCGTCCCGCGGCATACAGGCCCGCGAGCAGGGGGATGTCGGAGCTCGGATTGCACGACCCGAAGACCGTGCCGCACACGTTTTTGTTCATCAGGACCAGGTCCTGGATGTCGAGTGAGACCGGCTGCGCACCCGCCGAGGCCATCCCGGTCAACACACAGGTGCCGCCCTTGCGGGTCAGGCTCAGCGCGGTACCGATGTCGACACCGGTGATCTCCGATGGGGCGAGCACCACCGCGTCCGCCATCACGCCGCGGGTCAGGGTACGAACCAGGTCGATCGCCCCGTCGGCATCCGCGGCGGTGTGGGTGGCGCCGAACGAGCGCGCCGAGTTCTGTTTGGCGGCAATCGGATCGACGGCGACGACCGTCGTCGCGCCGTTGATGAGGGCGCCCTGGATGGCGGCGGTACCGATACCGCCCGCTCCGATGACGACCACCGTGTCGCCGCCGCGCACGTTGGCCCGGTGGGCCGCCGAGCCGTAGCCGGTGGGGATCGCGCAGGACAGCAGGGCGGCGGGCACCAGCGGGATGCCCGGGTCGATCTTCACCAACGAATCCGCCGCGACGACAGTGTGTTCGGCGAACGCGCCGATCTTGGAGGTGTGGCCCAGATCCTGGCCGTCGACGGTGTGATGGCGGAAGGTGCCGTCGGTCGGCATCCCCGGAGTCAGCACGCCCGCGCCCCGGTCGCACAGATACTCCATCCCCGACGAACACCATCGGCAGTGTCCGCATACCGCGACGAACGACGTCACGACGTGATCGCCGGGAGTCAGTCCGGTCACCCCGTCGCCGAACTCGAGCACGACGCCCGAGCCCTCGTGGCCGCCGATCGTCGGCAGGCGGGACTTCTGGGTGGTGGGCGGCGCCATGAATCCGTTGCGGATGTGGTCATCGGAGTGGCAGAGCCCGGCCGCGGCCATCTGGACGAGCACCTCGCCGGACCGCGGCGGATCGAGGTCGAATTCCTCGACCGACCAGTCGCCGCCGACCTCTCGCACGATGGCGGCGCGGCTCCTCATGGGTGACGACATTACGGGTGCGCGCTCGCCGAGATCGACACCATGGCTGTGAGACCTCGGTAATCACAACCCTCATGCAGGTCTCGGTAGGGATAGACCCCGAATGCCGAACGCATCGTGCACTCGCCGAAGGACGAATGCCCTGCTGTGCTCCTTGACGACTCGGATCACCAGCCAGTCCAATCGCATGAGCATCTCCTGGCGGCCGATGTCGTGCACGAACTGCTGTCGATCCGTGCGGTGCTGATCACCGTCGTACTCGAGGCCGATCTTGAGCGTTTCCCAGCCCATGTCGATGAAGGCGGTTCGGTAGCCGTCAGTGACCGGTAGCTGAGTCGTGGGGCGCGGCAGCCCCGCGTCGATAATCAGCATTCGAAGCCATGATTCGCGTGGTGATTGGGCTCCTGCATCGACAAACGGCAGTATCGCTCGGGCCCGACGAACCGAGCGAGCACCGCGGTAACGTGCGGCAAGCTCGACTACCTGAGCGGTGCGCACGCCCGTCGAGGCGGCGAGTGCATCGACGTGTGCGATGGCGGATAGCCGCGGCAGGTGCCGCGCGAGATCCAGTGCGGTCCGTTCGGGAGAAGTCACGGCAAGGCCGCCCATCCGTACTACCTCGTCGGGCTCGATGCGTTCCTCGCGGACGACGACCCCATTGCGCGGTCGACGGCTGGTTCCGATCAGCTCCACCGAGGTGCGCTCGTCGATCCACTCACGCCATGGACGCCGGCTGCAGCCCGACCGGCGACGATGCTCCCCGGTACCCAGAGCGCCGCGGCGTGTGTGTTGACCGCGAGCGTGCGCTCGATGCCCTTGGCAACGTAGACGTCGGGATGGAGTGCGGTGTAGTTCCAGCGCAGTTGGCCCCGACTTAGCAGCCCGCTCGCGATCGCGTCGCTACCCCTGAACGGTGAGGACATGACCGAATGCTGTTCACCGGCACCGACAGAACCGCACTCGGCTTACCCAAATCGCCGTCAGGGCTGTGGAATTCTACGAATCACGACCATGGTGACGATCTCGCGGCTGTGGAGACATCAGCGCCAACTGGGAAGCCAGATCTCCATGTTCCACGTCGACTGAGAGATCGGGATGCCGGTGAGCACCGGGTAGAGCCAGGCGAAGTTGGTGATGACCAGGGCGACATAGCAGCTCACCGCGATCAGCCCCAGCGTCCTGCGCTCAGGGCTGCGGGTCGGCTGGTACAGGACGTCGCCGAGGATCAACGCGATGGCCATCACCAGGAACGGCGCCATCGGCACGGCGTAGAAGAAGTACATCTGCCGGTCGATGTCGGCGAACCACGGCAGGAACCCCGCGCAGTACCCGACGAGTACGACGGCGTAGCGCCAGTCGCGGCGCACGAACGCCCGCCAGGCCGCGTACATCAGCACCGGCACCGCGATCCACCACATCGCGGGGGTGCCGACCAGCATCACGGCCTTCACGCATGATGCCGCGCCGCAGCCGGGAACGTTCTGGTTGTCGATCGCGTACAGGACCGGTCGCAGCGACATCGGCCACGTCCAGGGCTTGGACTCCCACGGGTGGTGGAACCCCGCGGAGTTCGTCAGCGTCGAGTGGAAGTGATACGCCTTGTAGGTGTAGTGCCACAACGACCGGATCGCGTCCGGCGGCTGGAACCATTGCCGCTCGCCGATCTCATTGCCCACCTCGTAGCGGTTGACCGCCGTCTCCGAGGCGAACCACGGCCCGTACGACGCCAGGTACACCGCCAGCGGGATCAGCCCGAACACGTAGGCGCTCGGCCCGAGATCGCGACGGATCATCCCCAACCACGGTCGCGGCACCCGGTAGGCGCGGCGCGCGGCGATGTCGAACCCGAGCGACATCACGCCGAAGAACGCGATGTAGTACAGCCCCGACCACTTGGTCGCAAAGGCCAGGCCCAGCAGCACGCCGGCGCCGAACCGCCACCAGCGCACCCCCAGCCGCGGCCCCCACGGCGTCTCGGCGATGCGGCCCTCCAACAGCGCGACGTGCATCCGCTCGCGCACCTGGTCGCGGTCGACGATGAGCGCGCCGAACGCGGCGACCGCGAAGAAGGTGAGGAAGTTGTCCAGCAGCGCGGTGCGGGAGGCGACGAAGCTGACCCCGTCGGCCACCAGCAACAGCCCGGCGATCGTCCCGATCAGGGTGGAGCGGGTGATCCGGCGCACGATGCGCAGGACCAGCGCCACCATCATCACGCCGAAGACCGCGCTGGTGAACCGCCAGCCCAGCCCGGTGTAACCGAACAGCACCTCGCCGGCCGCGATGAGTTGTTTGCCCAGCGGTGGGTGGACCACCAGTCCGAAGCCGGGGTTGTCCTCCACGCCGTAGTTGTGCAGCAGCTGCCAGGCCTGCGGTGCGTAATGCTTCTCGTCGAAGATCGGGGTGCCCGCGTCGGTGGGTGAGCCGAGGTTGGCGAACCGGGTCAGGGCGGCCAGCGCGGTGATGATCGCCGTCGCCGCCCAGCCCTCCAGCCGGTCCACCGGCCCGAAGTCGGCGACCGGCACCAGCGGCCCCGGGCTGATGACGGGGACGTGGCGCGGCGGTGCGACGTCATCAGCGGTCGTGGTCATCGATAGCGATCGTAGGCTGTGGGCGTGACGACCGGCCGCCTGCTGCTGGGCGCGACTCCGCTGGGTCAGCCCACCGACGCGTCGAAGCGGCTGGTCGACGCGTTGGCCAGCGCCGACGTGGTGGCCGCCGAGGACACCCGGCGGGTCCGTACCCTGGCGCAGTCGCTCGGCGTGAAGATCGCGGGCCGGGTGGTCAGCCTGTTCGACCAGAACGAGGCCGCCCGGGTGCCCGCCCTGGTCGAGGACATCAAGGCGGGCGCCACCGTGTTGGTGGTCAGCGACGCGGGGATGCCGCTGATCAACGATCCGGGCTACCGGCTGGTGGCGGCCTGCGTGGCGGCGGCGCTGCCG
>CAZHUU010000029.1:0-39038 GCA_964535335.1 uncultured Mycobacterium sp. | reverse complement strand
GTCGAACCGGATCGCCAAGATCGCGTCCACCGGCGAGACCACCACCGGGCGGCTGATCACGCAGGACGCCTCTCGGACCCTGATCCCGGTGACACTGGAACTCGGCGGCAAGAGCCCGAACATCTTCTTCTCCGATGTGCTGGCGGCCAACGACGACTTCCAGGACAAGGCCCTCGAGGGCTTCACCATGTTCGCGCTGAATCAAGGGGAGGTGTGCACCTGCCCGTCACGCAGCCTGGTGCAGGCAGATATCTACGACGAGTTCCTGGCCATGGCGGCGATCCGCACCAAGGCGGTGCGTCAGGGTGACCCGCTGGACACCGAGACGATGATCGGGGCGCAGGCGTCCAACGACCAGTTGGAGAAGATCCTGTCCTACATCGAGATCGGCAAGAGCGAAGGCGCCGGCGTCATCACCGGCGGCGAGCGCGCCGAATTGGGCGGGGACCTGTCGGGCGGCTACTACGTGCAGCCGACGATCTTCGCCGGGGACAACTCGATGCGGATCTTCCAGGAGGAGATCTTCGGACCGGTGGTGTCGGTGACCTCGTTCACCGATTACGACGACGCGATCCGCATCGCCAACGACACCCTCTACGGCCTCGGCGCCGGGGTGTGGAGCCGCGACGGCAACACCGCCTACCGGGCGGGCCGGGACATCAAGGCCGGGCGGGTGTGGACCAACTGCTATCACATGTATCCCGCGCACGCCGCGTTCGGCGGTTACAAGCAGTCCGGCATCGGCCGCGAGAACCACAAGATGATGCTCGACCACTACCAGCAGACCAAGAACCTGCTCGTCTCCTACAGCAACAAGGCCCAGGGCTTCTTCTGACTCCGGTCAGTCCTTTCGCCGACCCGCTAGGGCGCGGCGTAGTAGTACGGCCGAAACCGGTGGGCCACCAGCAGTGGCACGATGATCCACGGCAGGTTCATCGGTAGGTAGACGCCGAGGTGCGGAGGACTGTCCGGTCCCAGGAACGTCTGCATGAAGTAGAAGTACATGTTCATCACGGCGCTGACCGCATACACCAGCGCCAGGGTGCGCAGCCACGGCCAGGACTTGAGCTTCCAGAGTCCGATGGTGAGCGCGACGAGCAGGGGCAGCTGGACGAAGGCGTCGTAGAGCAGCGAGGCCTGCAGGGTGGGCGGCATCACGAGATGTTGCGGTTCCTGTTCGACGGCCCAGGCGTGCAGGCCGCGCAGCACCGGCCAGGGGCTGTCCGGGGTCCGCGGCACGCCGAGCGCCTCAGGCAGACTGAGCACGAGCGCGTTGACGATCCCCAGAATGAAGGCCGGCAGCAGAAGGTAATCGAGTGGCCGCCGCACAAGCCGGCTGGACTCCATGGTCATCGCCTCATCTCCGATCCCTGTCGGGTTTATCCCAAAGCGCTTTGGTAGCGCCGCATCCCGGCGATCCACCGTTCGTAGTCGGCGCCCTTGTGCCGATACATGGTCAGGACCTCGGGGTGGGGCAGCACCAGGAACCTCCCGTCACCGATGGCCTCGATCAGCAGGGCGGCCACTGCGTCGGGACTGACCACATCACCGGCGCTGGTGACAGCGGCGCCGGCCACCCGGATCTCCGCATCCGGCGAGTCCGACATGCCGCGCAACAGCGGGGTGTCCACGCCCATCGGGCACACACAGCTCACGCCGATCCCGTTGTCGCCGTACCGGATTGCCAGCCATTCGGCAAATCCGACGGCGGCGTGCTTGGTTACGCTGTAAGGAGCTGCACCGAGCTGAGTCAGCAGGCCGGCGGCCGACGCGACGGCGACGAAATGTCCGCTGCCACGCTCAACCCATTCCGGAACAAGGGCTTTCGCCGCCCGGATGTGGGCGCGCACGTTGACGTCGAGGATCTGGTCCCAGGCGGCTTCGTCGTCGCCCAGGCCGGCCTGGCCGGTGATACCGGCGTTGGCGACGTAGATGTCGACCGGGCCGTATGCGCGGCGGGCGGCGTCGAGCATCGCCGCGATACCCTCCGTGCTCGCGGCGTCGGCGGTCACCGCGACACCCCCGGCCATCGCGGCGGTCTCGGCGACCGAACCGGCGTCGACGTCGCCCGCCACCACCGAGGCGCCCGCCGCGGACAGCGCCGCCGCGATCGCCCTGCCGATGCCCGAACCGGCCCCGGTGACCACCGCCACCGATCCGTCGACCTTCACGGCACATGTCTACCGCATCGAATGTGCCGGCCGGCTTGTGATCAGCAGATGTCGTCGAAGTGTCGCGGACAGTAGAACCCGTTCAGTCGGGTGGACGTGAGACCGATGACGGAAATCGGAACCCCGCAGTGGGCTTGGGTGTTTTCCACCCGCGGACGGGTGTTCGTTGAGGCCCAGCGGCCCGTTATCGCAATGACTTCCAGAATTCGCCGATGGTATCGGCGATGAGATCGACGTCGAGCAGGAGTGGACCGAGGTGTCCTGCGCCGGTCACAGCCACTGCTCGGGCGTTGAGCATTGTTGCTGCCGCGGCCTGGGCGTCGGCCGGCCGCCAGTGCTGGTCGGCGATGTCACCGGTGATCAGCAGGGTGGGAATCGTTAGCGTGGGGAGTTCGTCGGTGAGTGCGTGCCAGCTGTACATGAATCGGATGGTCCGTCGTATCGATTCCCGGTCGGCCTCCTTGAAGGCGCTTACCATTTGTGCGGCCCGTTCAGGTTGAGCCGCAGTCGCTTTCGGGCCGATCAGGGTGTCAAACAATGCTCGGGTGATGAGCCGGTTCGGCCCTGTGAGGCGGTAGATCAACGCGAGGGGATACGTCTTGGTCCATCGCCGGCGACGGCCGACAGGAGTGGGCGGTGCCGCGATGGTCACCAGGCTGCGTAACCGGTGTGGCTGGCCGGCCGCCAAGGTGATGCCCACGTGCCCGCCCCAGGCATTGCCGACCCAATCCACCGGCTCGTCGATACCGAGCTGATCCAGGATCTCCCGCGCGGCGGTGGCGCAGTCATCGAGGGTGAAGTCTCGGTGAATCGGAGTGCTGCGCCCATAGCCGGGACCGTCGATCGTCAGCACCCGCCGCTCCCCGCCGAGTGCGTTGACGAGAGGGCCCCAACTGCGGGAATCGACCCACAGGCTGTGCCACAACACAACTGGCGGACCCGAGCCGGCCTGCCCGACGTGCAATGGCCCAAGACAGGTCGACACCAGACCTGAATCAGCGATACTTCCGACCATCTCGACCTCGTCTTTCGATGAGTCGTAACCGTCAAGATCGACGCCTGGCATGTCCATACTGACTGTATGCTGCTACCATACAGTCAGTATGGTCGTTGTCAAGGGAAAACAGGACGCATGCGAACGGCTCGTCGCGGTGGCGACCGAGTTGTTCGGCGAACGCGGGTATCACCAGACCGGCACCGAGGAGATCGTCCGTCGAAGTGGCGTTACCCGTGGATCGCTGTACCACCATTTCGCCGACAAAGCGGCGCTCTTTGAAGAGGTGTTCGACCGAGCCGACCGGTCGGTGAGCGCACGGGTCCGTGCCGCGGCCAGGGCGGCCACCGAGCGAGGCGAGGATCCGTGGTCGGTGTTCCTCGCCGGATGGGACGCGGTGCTCGACACCGCCGTCGACGAGCGGTTGCAGCGCATCCGCGTCATCGACGCGCCGGCTGTCCTCGGATGGGAGAGGTGGCAAGAGCGCAACGCTCGATACACCCTCGCCAACATCGAGGCGGGCCTCGTCCGGCTTCTCGAGCAGGGTGTCCTCGCTCCCCAGCCGGTAGCACCGTTGGCGGTTCTGTTGATGGGACTGAGCAATCAGGCGGTGGCGGCGATCGCCGGGGCGGAACACCCGACCAAGGCCCGCCAAGAGATCGGCCGTGCGGTGCGCCGCCTGCTCGAAGGACTACGTCAAGACGCGTGAAGGTAAAGACCCACCGGTGAGCGTGGAGCCGATGACGGGAATCGAACCCGCGTATTCAGCTTGGGAAGCTGATGTTCTGCCATTGAACTACATCGGCACGGTGCTGCAGAGGATACCAAGCCCGTCCGGGCCGAGACGCGGTGATGTCGACGCGGCCGAAACCTGAGGGGCACCCGTATAGGCTCGTCGCGTGCTGCTCTCTGACCGTGACCTCCGCGCCGAGATCGCCGCCGGACGGTTGGGCATCGACCCCTTCGACGACGCGCTGGTGCAGCCATCGAGCGTGGACGTACGCCTGGACAACCTGTTCCGGGTGTTCAACAACACCCGCTACACCCACATCGACCCCGCCGAGCGCCAGGACGAGCTCACCACCCTCGTCCAGGCCACCGACGGCGAGCCCTTCGTCCTGCACCCCGGCGAGTTCGTCCTGGGCTCGACCCTGGAATGCTGCTCGCTGCCCGATGACCTGGCCGGCCGGCTGGAAGGTAAGTCGTCGCTGGGCCGGCTCGGCCTGCTGACCCACTCCACCGCCGGATTCATCGACCCCGGCTTCTCCGGACACATCACCCTGGAGCTGTCCAACGTGGCCAATCTGCCGATCACGCTGTGGCCCGGCATGAAGATCGGTCAGCTCTGTCTGCTGCGACTCACCAGCCCGGCCGAACATCCCTACGGCAGCGCCAAGGCCGGGTCCAAATACCAGGGCCAGCGCGGCCCAACCCCGTCGCGCTCATATCAGAACTTCATCCGGTCGCAACCCGGCGAGTAGTCTCGGGTCACCAGGGTCAGCAGCGAGCCGCCAGCTAACACGCCCGGCTGTAACAGCGCCGCTACCAGCGGCGATGAAGTTCTAGTTGGGCAGCTCGGGCACGGCGGAGCGAAGCAGCGGGTCGGGGCCAGCCAGCAAACAACCTTGGAGGGCTAGTGGACATCGTGCTTGGTGTGTCTATGGCACCCAATACGGTCCGCATGGTGCTGGTCGAGGGCGACAAGGCAGATGGCGTCACCGTCGACCACGACACCTTCGACATCGGCGCCGGTAGCGGCGCAGCAACCACGAGCGCGGCCGATCAGGTGATCGCGGCGATCCTCGGTACCCGGGAGAGCGCCGCCGAGGGCGGGCACCGCCTGCTCTCGACCGGGGTGACGTGGACCGACCACGCGGCCGCGGCCGAACTGCGCGACGCCCTGGCGGCGCACAACATCGACGACGTGGTCCTGGTTTCCGAACTGCATGCGGCGGGCTCCCTGGCGCAGGCCGTCGGCGGCACCGTCGGCTATGAGCGCACCGCGCTGCTGTTCCTCGAGCGCGACACCGCCACGCTGTCGGTGGTTCAGACCGCCGACGGCGCTGTGGTCAGGGTGCAGAGTCGCGACCTGCACGCCCCGGACGCCGTGGCCGAACTGGCGGCGTTGGCCGCCGGGCTGGAAGGCCTCGACGAGCCGCCCCAGGGGCTGTTCGTGCTCGGCGCCGGCGTGGACGTCGCCGCCGTGCAGTCCGAGATCGCCGCGGCCACCCGCCTGCCGGTGCACGCACCCGACGACGCCGAACTGGCCTTGGCGCGGGGCGCCGCCCTGGCATCGGCCGCCGTGCCCCGCTACGAGGCGTCCACCGTCGGGCTGGCCTATGCCCAGGATCGCGACGGTACCACCGCCGGGGCGTCGGTCTATGCCGCCGGCGCCGACACCGAGATGGCCGCCGGCGCGACGCAGCTGGCGGCCGCCGGATACATGGCGCCGCTCGGGTACAGCGCGGTCGCCGACGACGAGGATCCCGGCTATCCCGAGGTGCCGGTCGAATTCGAAGACCGGCTCGACGACGAGGAGTCCGACCGCAAGCCGTTCCTGCTGGTCGGCAGCGCGCTCACGTCGATCTTCGTGGTCGGCGTCGTCGCACTGGTGATCTCGCTCGCGGTCAGCATCCGGCCGACCGTGGATCAGCGGCCGAGCCCCGGCGAGAGTGTGATCGTGCCGAGCAGCCAGACCCCGGCCCCGGCGGCGCAGGTGCCGGCACCGCCGTCGGTGGCCGACACGATCCAGGAACCGGTGCCGGTGGTGCAGCAGGCCCCGCGCACGGTCTTCGTCACACCGGCCCCCAGGGCTCCGGCGGCCGTGCCCGCTGCTCCCGCGCCGGCTCCGGCCGCCCCAGCTCCGGCCCCGGCGGCCCCGGCACCCGCACCGGAGGCCCCGGCTCCGGCGCCCGCACCGGTGCCGATACCGGTGCCGATCCCGATCCCGGTGCCGGTGTTCTCGCCGCCGGTCATCCAGGTCCCGCGTCCGGTGCCGCCGGTGATACGTGCGCCGTCGCAGTACCCGTCGTCGTCGGTGCCGTCCTACCCGTCGTACCCCTCGTCGCCGCCCTCCTCGGTGCCGTCGTACCCGTCTTCGCCGCCGTCGTCGGTGCCGCAGTCGCCGTCCGCGCCGCCGTCGCAGTACCCGTCCCCTCCGTCCGTGCCGCAGACCACCCAGGCACCGAGTTACCCGAGACCGGCCACCGGCTCCGGCGGTACGGGCGGCGGGTACGGCTCGGACGAGTCGGGATCGGGTGCGTCCCGGGGGTCGGGCGGGTCGAGCGGCACCGGCGGTTCCGGAGGGTCGAGCAGTTCGGGTGGCTCTAGTGGCTCCGGCGGATCGAGTGGGTCGGGCGGCTCGGGCGGGTCGCAGAGCCCCACCCTGATCCTGGTGCCGGGCGTCGGCGGCTGATCGGGCGCCGCGTTCACCGGCCGTTAGCCTGGCGCTCAGTGTCGCGATGCGGTTCGCTCATCGCGGCCGCCTATACCTGAGCTATGCGATGCACCGTCTTCGGCACCGGCTATCTGGGCGCCACCCATGCCGCGGGCATGGCCCAGTTGGGCCATGAGGTCCTCGGTGTCGACATCGATCCCGGCAAGATCGCCAAGTTGTCGGCGGGCGAGATTCCCTTCTATGAACCGGATCTCGCGGAGATGTTGCGCGACAACCTCGCCGCCGGCCGACTGCGGTTCACCACCGACTACGACGAGGCGGCCGACTTCGCGGACCTGCACTTCCTGGGCGTGGGAACACCGCAGAAGAAGGGCGAGTACGGCGCCGATCTGCGTCATGTGCATTCCGTCATCGACGAATTGGTGCCTCGGCTGCGCCGGACGTCGGTGATCGTCGGCAAATCGACTGTCCCGGTGGGTACGGCGGCCGAGCTCGTGCAGCGGGCCCGCGGTCTGGCCGGCGCCGGAATCGATGTGGAGATCGCCTGGAACCCGGAGTTCCTGCGAGAGGGTCTCGCCGTCCGGGACACCCTGCACCCCGACCGCATCGTCGTTGGCGTGCAACCGGATTCGACGCGCGCCGAGGGCGCGCTGCGGGAGCTTTACGATCGACTGCTCGATGACGGCGTGCCGTTCCTGCTGACCGATCTGCAGACCGCGGAACTGGTCAAGGTGTCGGCCAATGCCTTTCTGGCGACCAAGATCTCGTTCATCAACGCCATCTCCGAGGTGTGTGAAGCCGCCGGCGCCGACGTGCGGATGTTGGCCGACGCGCTGGGGCACGATCCCCGGATCGGCCGGCGATTCCTCAACGCGGGCCTGGGATTCGGTGGCGGCTGCCTGCCAAAGGACATCCGTGCCTTCATGGCCCGCGCCGGTGAACTCGGCGCCAGTCAGGCGTTGACCTTCCTGCGCGAAGTGGACAGTATCAACATGCGCCGGCGCACCCGAATGGTGGAGCTGACCACAACCGCGTGCGGCGGCTCACTGCTCGGGGCCAACGTGGCGGTGTTGGGCGCGGCATTCAAACCGGAGTCCGACGACGTGCGTGACTCCCCGGCCCTCAACGTCGCCGGCATGCTCCAGCTCAACGGGGCGACCGTCAACGTCTACGACCCCAAGGCGATGGAGAATTCGCAGCGGCTGTTCCCGACGCTGAACTACTCGACGTCAGCGTTGGAGGCGTGCGAGAAGGCCGACGCGGTGCTGGTGCTCACCGAGTGGCGCGAGTTCCTGGAACTGGATCCGGCGGCGCTGGCCGACACCGTGCGCGCACCCGTGGTCGTCGACGGGCGCAACTGCCTGGACTCCGCACGCTGGCGCGATGCCGGCTGGAAGGTCTACGCGCTGGGCCGCCCGTTGGCTGCGTAGGTTTGCCCCGGTTGGTCCCCAAGACCGCCCCGGCTCTCTAGGATTGCCCCTACCGTCAGTTTCAGCCGTCGGCTGCGACGACGCAGTCTGCGGGGGAGGTGGCCGAACTGCTCAAGACGTCGCGTATCGCGACGGCTGCCGCCGTCGTGTTCGTCGCCTTCGTTGCGTGGATACTCGGTGGCTTCTCCCATGGGACGGCTCTCAAGGCCATCGACGACATCGTGTCGGTGGTGTTGTCGGTTCCGGCCGTGCTGCTGGCGGCAATGGCCGCTCGGTCGACCAGTGGTCAGCTGCGCGCCGCCTGGGTGGCGATGGCGGTCGGGCTGCTGGGCTGGGCGGTCGGAGACATCCTCTGGGCGTACTACGAACTCGCCCTCGACGAGGTGCCCTTCCCGTCGACCGCCGACGCGGCGTACCTGGTGATGCCCGTTGGCTTCTGCGTCGCCATGCTGCTGTTCCCGGCGAGGAACAGTCGGCAATCCCGCGGCCGCATGCTGCTGGACGGCCTGATCGTCGCGGGATCGCTCTTCCTGGTGAGTTGGGTGACGATCCTGCGGCCCATGTACCAGGCCGGTGCGGACAGCCCGGAGGCGCTCGTCATCTCGCTGGCCTATCCCATCTCCGATGTGGTGATCCTGACCATCGCCGCTGTAGCGCTCGTGCGAGTCGCTTCCGACCAGCGCCTGGCGCTCAGCCTGCTGACGGCTGGAATTGCCTGTGTCGCGCTGTCCGACAGTGCGTTCGCCTACCTGTCGCTCGACAACGAGTACAGCAGCGGCAGCGTGATCGACATCGGCTACATCGCCGGCCTGTTACTCATCATGGTTGCCGCTGCGGCCAGTCGGGAGGGTTCCCGCCACCGGCGAGGCGTCGTCGAACTGCCCGGATGGGCATCGATCTGGTTCCCCTATGCCCCACTGCTTCTCGTGGGCATCCTGGCGGCCACCGAACCGCCCGAAACCTTCCAGGCCCCGATGGTGGAGATGATCGGCATCGTGCTGGTCGTCATCGTGCTGTTCCGCCAGTACCTCGCGGTCAGCGAGAATCGCCATCTGCTGGAGGTGGTCGCGGAACAGGCGCTCCGCGACCCCCTGACCGGCCTGGCCAACCGGGCCATGTTCTCTGATCGCTTCAGCGACCTGATGCAACCCCGTGACCCCAACGACGCACCGGTCACCCTGATCGCGCTGGACCTCAACGATTTCAAGCTCGTCAACGACACCCTGGGCCATGCGGCCGGCGACGAGTTACTGAACCGGACCGGCGAGCGGATCCTCGGCTGCGTTCGTAACGGTGACATGGTCGCGCGTCTCGGCGGCGACGAATTCGTGGTGCTGGTCGAGGGCGATGTCGACACCGCTCACCTGGTCGCCCAGCGGGTAGCGGATTCGTTCGACAAGCCCTTCGTCGTCGAGGGCCGAGAGTTGTTCATCCGACCGAGCGTCGGTCTGGCCGTGGCGGGGCCCGAGGAGCTCACGATGTCGGCCGAAGAATTGCTTAAGCGGGCGGACGTGGCGATGTACGCGGCCAAGAAGGCGCGCAGCTTCGCCGTGCAGACCTTCACCCCGGAGCTGACACACGGCGGGACGGTGGATCACCGGCTGCTCACCCGGCTGGGTGAGGTCGCGGCCAGTCCCGATTCACCGGTGCCGCCGCTGCTCGTCGAGTTACGCAAGGCCATCGACCAGTTCGAGCTACTGCTGCTGTATCAGCCGAAGTACGACCTCGAGACGTCGCGGATCGTGGGCTTCGAGGCGCTGGTGCGTTGGCCCCATCCCGAGCGCGGCCTGCTGGACCCGGACGAGTTCCTGCCGCTGGTGCGCCGGAACGGTCTGATGGGGTCGATCACCGACGTCGTCATCGACATGGCGCTGGACGACGCGCTGCGGTTCCGTGAGGCCGGGTCTGACCTGCCGGTCGCGGTCAACGTGTCCGCGCCGTTGTTCGCCGATCCGCGCTTGCCCGCCCGCATCTCAGCCGCGTTGCGGGACCGGGGACTCAGTGGATCGGCGCTGTCCCTCGAGATCACCGAGGACCTGTTACTCGGCAATATGGACAAGACGCGGGAAGTGCTCGAGGAGTTGCGCCGCAACGGGATTCGGGTCGCGATCGACGACTTCGGCAGCGGTTACTCGACGCTGGCCTATCTGTGTGAGTTGCCGGTCGACGAGGTCAAGCTCGATCGTGAACTCATCGCTCCGGTACGGGAGGACCGCCGGGTGGCGACGGTTGTGCGCACCATCATCAAACTCGCCCACGAACTGGGTCTCACCACGGTCGCCGAAGGTATCGAGGACGCCGAGGCCGCCCGCCTGCTCCGCGACTACGGCTGCGACCACGGGCAGGGATTTCACTTCAGCGCACCCGTGCCTGCCGAGCAGGTGCTGCGTCTGCTCGACGACGCGCGCCGGATCCCGGACCAGCCCGCCGGCATCTGACGTAGGTTGCGGTGATGGACCATGCGCAGGCGCTGATCGCCGAGAACGCCGCCTTCGCCGAACTCTTCGGCGACGCCGACCTGTCGACGCCCGTGCCGACGTGCCCGGAGTGGACACTCGCGCAGTTGATGCGCCACGTCGGCCGCGGTGACCGCTGGTGCGCGCAGATCGTGGCCGAGCAGTCGATGGACGCGATCGACCCGCGCACCGTGGCCGGCGGCAAGCCGCCCGAGGGCCGTGACCACGAGCTCAGCTGGCTGCGCGAGGGTCCGCAACTGTTGCTCGACGCCGTCGCCCGGACCGGCGCCGACACCCAGGTGTGGACGTTCCTCGGTCCCCGCCCGGCCAAGTGGTGGATCCGCCGGCGCCTGCACGAGACCGCGGTTCACCGTGCCGATGCCGCGCTGGCCCTCGGCGCCGGGTTCTACCTGGATCCGGCCATCGCCGCGGACGCCATCACGGAGTACCTGGAGCGGGTCTTCGTGCGGGCGGACGCCGAGGGCCCGGCCGGCGGGGACCGACCGCTGGGCGACGGCCAGTCGCTGCACCTGCACGCCACCGATCCCGGCCTCGGCGAGGCGGGGGAGTGGACCATCCTCGGCCGGCCCGACGGTATCGCCGTCGACCACGAACACGGCAAGGCCACCACCGCACTGCGCGGCCCGGCCCGCGACCTCCTGCTGGCGGTTGTCCGGCGTGGCGAGCCGGCCGACTTGGGCATCGAGATGTTCGGCGATTCGCAGGTGTGGGACACCTGGTTGGCCCGCACGCCGTTCTAGGCCGGTAGCTTGACTGACCATGAGCACTTCGGAGATCGCCACGGTTCTCGCCTGGCACGACGCCCTGAACACCGCAGACCTGGACACCCTGATCGCGCTGTCCAGCGATGACATCGAGATCGGTGACGCGGACGGGGCCGCCCAGGGCCACGGTGCGCTGCGGGACTGGGCGCAGCGCTCCGCCGCCGGCATCGAGGTCGGGCAGATCTACTACCACGACGGTGTCGTGGTCGTCGAGGAGCGGTTGACCTCCAAGACCGATCCGGGTCAGGTCGGCACGGCCGCCTCGGCGTTCCGGGTGGTCCACGACCACGTCACCTCGGTGTTCCGCCACGACGACCTGGCCGCCGCGCTGGCCGCCACCGAACTGACCGACGAAGACCTGCAGGTGTGAGCTGATGAAGGGAATCATCCTGGCCGGGGGATCCGGGACCCGGCTGTACCCGATCACCCAGGGCGTCAGCAAGCAGCTGCTGCCGGTCTACGACAAGCCGATGATCTACTACCCCCTCTCGACGCTGATCATGGCCGGCATCCGCGACGTGCTGGTGATCTCCACGGCCTGGGATGCGCCGGCCTTCGAGCGCCTGCTCGGCGACGGGTCGGCGTTCGGCATCAGCATCACCTATGCGATCCAGGATCGACCCGAGGGACTTGCGCAGGCGTTCGTCATCGGCGCCAACCACATCGGAGCCGGCCCGGTGGCATTGGTGTTGGGCGACAACATCTTCTACGGCCCGGGCGTGGGCACCGGCCTGCGCCGGTTCGCCAACATCGAGGGCGGTGCCATCTTCGCCTACTGGGTGGCCAACCCGTCGGCCTACGGTGTGGTCGAGTTCTCTTCGGACGGAAGGGCGTTGTCACTGGAGGAGAAGCCGGCCACTCCGAAGTCCAACTATGCGGTACCGGGGCTGTACTTCTACGACAACGACGTCGTCGAGATCGCCCGTGACCTCAAGCCGTCGGCCCGCGGCGAGTTGGAGATCACCGACATCAACCAGATCTACCTCAACCGGGAGCGGCTGACCGTCGAAGTGCTGCCGCGCGGCACCGCCTGGCTGGACACCGGAACCTTCGACTCGCTTTTGGACGCAGCCGATTTCGTGCGCACCATCGAGGCGCGCCAGGGGCTGAAGGTGTCCTGTCCGGAGGAGGTGGCGTGGCGGTCCGGCTTCATCGACGACGACCAACTCGCCGCCCGCGCACACACGCTGCTCAAGTCAGGCTATGGCGGCTACCTGCTGCATCTGCTGGAGCGGCCACGTTAGGCGTGGCCAGAATCGCGGCGATACCGGTCGTCAGCGGCACCGATAAGGCCAGGGCGATCCCGCCCACAGCCGAGCGGGCGATCTCGATGGCCACACTCTCACTGGTCAACACATCGCCCAGCGAGCGATTGGCCACGCTGAACAACAGCAGCAGCGACAGCGAGCTGCCGGCGTAGGCGAGCACCAGCGTGTAGACGGTGCTGGCGATGTGGTCGCTGCCGATTCGCATGGCGCGCAGGAAGATCTGCCGGCGTGAGCCGTGGCCCAGGTGGGCCAGCTCGAACACCGCCGAAGCCTGGGTGATGGTCACATCGTTCAACACACCCAGTGAGCCGATGATGAAGCCCGCCAGCAGCAGACCCTGGATGGAGACATGACTCATCGACGCGGCCACCACATTGTTCTGGTCCTGGGACAAGCCGGTGAGATGGGCGAGTTCGATTGCACCCCAGGATAATCCGGCTGATACCAGCATCGCCGTCAACGTTCCCAGCAATGCCGCGCTGGTGCGCAGGCTCACCCCGTGTGCCAGGTACAGCACTGCGAAAAGTATTGCGGCCGATGCCACCAGCGTCACCGGCAGTGCCGGTGCGCCGTCGCGCAGCGCGGGTAGCAGGAACACCACCAATACGACGAAGGCGACCACGATCCCGATCAGGGCCCGCAGCCCACGCCAACGCGCCACCGCCACGATGACGACGGCGAACGCGGCGGCGAGCAGGATCAACGGCCAGGTGCGCTCGTAGTCGTAAAACCCATAGGTGGTGGTGCCCTGCTGGTCCATCTGGCGGAAGACGCGAATGTTCTCCCCCGCCAATAGGTTCGGCTGTCCCGGGCCGGGGGAGAACTCGAGCAGGGTGTTGGCGCCCTTGTTGGGTCCGCTGTCGATGCTGATCAGCGCCTGGATGCAGGTTCCGTTGCCGGGAATCCCGGGTGCCGGTGCGGCGGTGAGCACCTGTCCGGCCGACCGGCTGCCGCAGTCGGCCATGCTGGCCGACAACACATGACCGGCCTCGGTGGTCACCGCGCCGCCCTCGCTGTTCTGGAAGGGCAGCGGGATGTCGACCTTGCGGTCGCTGGGCCACAGCAGCGCGGCGCCGACGATCACCGCCAGGCCGATGACCGCCAGCGCGGTGATGACGATCCGGGCCGCCAGCTGGCTCAGCGGTGCGGGCAGGTGGTGGGTGTGCAGGTGCGTGTGTGCCACGCCGGAATGCTCCTGGCGGTAGCTGACCAGGAAGTTGCCCAGCCGCTCGATGGCCCTGGCCAGGTCCCGCGCCCATGGCAGCGTCACTAGCCGCAGGTGGTCGGGGGTCGGCCAGTTGAACCCGGTGCCCTGAGTGACCAGGATCTTCTCCTGCAGCAGCAGGTCGAGCACCAGCTTCTCGTCGTCGACGACGTCGTACACCTCGGGATCGAGCCTCGGGAACACGTACAGCGCGCCCTCGGGCTTGACGCAGGACACCCCGGGGATCGCGTTGAGGGCCGACCACGCCACGTCTCGCTGCTCGAGCAGGCGTCCGCCGGGCAGCACCAGATCTTCGATGCTCTGATGGCCACCGAGCGCCACCTGGATGGCGTGCTGCGCGGGCACGTTGGGGCACAACCGCATGTTGGCCAGCAGACTGATGCCCTCGATGAAGCTGGTCGCGTGGTCGGTCGGGCCGGTGATCACCAACCAGCCGGACCGGTAGCCGGCCACCCGGTAGGCCTTGGACAGCCCGTTGAACGTCAGACAGAGCACGTCGGGAGCTATGGACGCCATGCTGATGTGCTTGGCGTCGTCGTAGAGGATCTTGTCGTAGATCTCGTCGGCCAGCAGCAGCATCTGGTGCCGGCGGGCCAGATCGGCCAGCTGCTCCAGCACCTCGCGGCTGTAGACGGCCCCGGTCGGGTTGTTCGGGTTGATCACCACGAGGGCCTTGGTGCGGCCGGTGATCTTGGACTCCAGATCGGCGATGTCGGGCTGCCAGCCATTGGTCTCGTCGCACAGGTAGTGCACCGGGGTGCCGCCGGCCAGCGAGGTCGATGCCGTCCACAGCGGATAGTCCGGGGCCGGGATGAGCACCTGATCGCCGTTGTCGAGCAGCGCCTGCAGCGTCATCGTGATCAGTTCCGAGACGCCGTTACCCAGGTAGACCGAATCCACGTCGAAGTGTGGGAACCCGTCGACCAATTCGTAGCGGGTGACCACTGCGCGCCGGGCGCTGAGAATGCCCTTGGAATCGGAGTAGCCCTGCGCGGTCGGCAGCGCCTGGATCATGTCGCGCATGATCACGTCCGGCGCCTCGAAGCCGAACGGGGCCGGATTGCCGATGTTCAACTTGAGGATCCGGTGGCCCTCGGACTCCAGCCGCGCGGCGTGATCGTGCACCGGACCGCGGATCTCGTAGAGGACGTCCTGCAGCTTGGTCGACTGCGCGAAGGTTCGCTGGCGGTGATGCTGGGTGGCGGGGTGCCACGGCAGCTGATGAGCAGTCACAGAAGAAATTGTCCCATCCCGGTGCAAACCGATATCCGCCCGTTCCGCCGATCATTTTGCTGGCCCCATGTCACCGTCCGCAATCGGTTGGGCGACAGCGCGGACACGACCGGCGTTTTGGCTGCGCCTTCCGCAATTCGCTGCAAAAAGGCTGCTAATTTGCTGCCACAAAGCATGGAGGCGCAGAAATGACAAGAACAATCGCAGGTGCACTGGCATCGACGTTGGCCGTGACGGCGGCGGCGGTCATCCCGGTGGCTCTCAGCGCCCCGGCGAATGCCGACCCGACGACGCTCAACGGCAAGTATGCGATCGTCGGCGGCGCCGATCAGGTCTACGTCGACGCGACCTCGAACTGCGCCACGCCGGTCGACGGCTGCACCGCCCGCCTCAACAGCAACCGCGGCTGGACCAGCACCGCGACCCTCACCAACGGCATGTGGAACTTCGTTGTGAGCAAGCCGGACGGGGTCGTCTGCGACGACGGCAGCTACGCACCGGTTCGCATCGCCTACGCGGTGAACGCCGCGACGTTGGTGGGCACCATCACGGCGGACTCGAACGGTGACTGCCCGGGCGGGCAGATCACCCAGGCCGCGTTCCAGTTGCAGAAGGTCGGTTAGGCCTTCTTGCCCGGCGGGCGGGCGCCCTTGGCGATGCCCAGCCCCCTGACCGGCGGCACCTCGGTCTGACCGTTGCCCGCCTCGGCGGCCTCGGGCTTGGCTTTCGGCGCAGCTTCGGGCCTTGATTCGGGCCCGGTTGCAGCTTCGGGCTCGGCTTCCGGCGAAGCGGGCGGTGCCGCCGCAGCCGGAGCCTTCTTGGCGCCCGGCCGGCGAGCACCCGCCGCGATGCCCAGGCCCTTGACCGGCGGCTGCTGTGCGGGCGCAACGGTCTCGGCCTGGTCGGGGTCGACATTGGCCGGCTGGCTGACGGTCGCGGCCTCGGCCTCGGCCTTGGGCGTCTCGGCAGCCGGCGGTGCCGCTGCCTTCTTCGCACCCGGACGCGTGGCGCCGCTGGCGATGCCCAGTCCCTTGACCGGCGCGGCCGGTGCCGTCTCGGCCGTCGGCACCTCCGCGGCGGGCGCTTCCGCTGCCGGTGCCTCCGCCGGACTGGCCGGTGCGGTCTTCTTCGCGCCCGGGCGCTTGGCGCCGCCCGCGATGCCCAGCCCCTTGACCGGGGCGGCCGCTGCGGCCGGAGCCGCCGGGGCTTCCGCCTGACCGGCCGGTGCCGGGGCGGGCTCGGCCGGTGCCGACTCCGGCTTGGGCGCGGGGGGAGCGACGGCCGGAGCCGCGGCCGCGGCCGCCCTGGCGGCGGTGCCCTTCTCGGGCAGCGCCACGGTGTCCCGGTTCAAGGCACCGAGCAGCAGCTGGGCGACGTCGACGACCTCGACCTCGTCGCCCTTGCCGCGATCGCCGACACCGTCGGTGATCATCACCCGGCAGAACGGGCAGCCGGTGGCGATCTTCGAGGCGTCGGTTGCCAGCGCCTCGTCCACCCGCTCGTGGTTCACCCGCTTACCGATGTGCTCTTCCATCCACATCCGCGCGCCGCCGGCGCCGCAGCAGAAGCCGCGGTCGGCGTGCCGCGGCATCTCGGTCAGCGCGGCGCCCGAGGCACCGATCAGCTCGCGGGGAGCCTCGTAGACCTTGTTGTGCCGGCCCAGGTAGCACGGGTCGTGGTAGGTGATCTGGTTGCCGCCCGCCATCGGCGACACCGGCACCAGCTTCTTGTCCCGGACCAGCCGGTTCAGCAGCTGGGTGTGGTGCAGCACGGTGTAGCTGCCGCCGACCTGCGGATACTCCCGGCCCAACGTGTTGAAGCAGTGCGGGCAGGTGGCCACGACCTTGCGGTCCACCCGCTCCACGCCCTCGAAGACACCGTTGAGCGTCTCGACGTTCTGGGCGGCCAGCTGTTGGAAGAGAAACTCGTTGCCCGACCGGCGGGCCGAGTCGCCGGTGCAGGTCTCCCCGTCGCCGAGCACCAGGAACTTGACACCGGCGGCGGCGAGCAGTTCGGCCACCGCCTTGGTGGTCTTCTTGGCGCGGTCCTCGTAGGCGCCGGCGCAGCCGACCCAGAACAGGTACTCGAAGCCGGCGAAGGAGTCGACATCCTTGCCGTAGACCGGCACGTCGAAGTCGACCTCGTCGATCCAGGTGAGCCTTTCCTTGGCGTTCTGGCCCCAGGGGTTCCCCTTGCTCTCCAGGTTCTTGTAGAGCACGCCCAGCTCGGTTGGGAACTCCGACTCCATCATCACCTGGTAGCGGCGCATATCGACGATGTGGTCGATGTGCTCGATGTCCACCGGGCACTGCTCGACACACGCGCCGCAGGTGGTGCAGGACCACAGCACGTCGGGGTCGATGACGCCGAGTTGCTCGGCGGTGCCGACCAGCGGGCGGAGCGCCTGCGCGGGTCCACTACCGGGCACCCGGCCGAAGCCGGACTCCGGAACGTGGTGCCCCTCCTCGTGGGGGGTCTCGAGGTCGAGGCCCTCCAGGGGTCGCGGCTTCTCGTCGAGGATGTAGGGGGCCTTCGCGAACAGATGGTCGCGCAGGTCCATGATCACCAGCTTCGGCGACAGCGGCTTGCCGGTGTTCCAGGCCGGACACTGCGACTGGCAGCGCCCACATTCGGTACAGGTGGCCATGTCCAGCACGGCCTTCCAGCCGAAGTCCTCGATCTTCCCGCGGCCCAGCACGGCGTCTTCGGCCGGATCCTCGAAGTTGATCGGCTCGCCCTTGTACTCCACCGCCAGCAGCGGGCCCAGCGCGTTGGGCATGCGCTTGAAGGTGACGTTGACCGGCGCCAGGAAGATGTGCAGGTGCTTCGAATGCAGCACGATCAGCAGGAAGATCAGCGCGACCGCGATGTGCGCCAGCAGCGCGACGGTCTCGATCCACTCATTGGCGTGCAGGCCGAGGGGCGCCAGCAGCTTGCCCATGCCGTGCGAGAAGAACGCCCCCCAGCCGTACGGGAAGTTGCCGGTGTTCACCGCGGCGCCGCGGAAGAAGGCATAGCTGAAGATGACCAGGAAGATCATGAAGAGGATCAGCCAGGCTCCCCCGGTGTGGGACCCGTAGAACCGCGAGGAGCGGCCGTATTCCTTTGGCTCCGAGCGCAACCGGATGATGGCGAACGTGGTGATGCCGAGCAGCACCGCCAGCGCGATGAAGTCCTGGAGAAAGCCGAGCACGTTCCAGCGGCCGACCAGCGGAATGTGGAAGTCCGGCTGGAACAGGGTGCCGTAGGCCTCCAGGTAGACCGTGATCAGGATGAAGAAGCCCCACATGGTGAAGAAGTGGGCCAGGCCGGGGATCGACCACTTGAGCAGCCTGGTCTGACCGAAGACCTCCACGATCTGGGTCTTGATGCGCTCGCCGATGTTGTCGGTGCGCCCGCTGACCGGCTGGCCGCTGCGGACCAACGAGACGAGCCACAGCACGCGGCGCGCCGCGAAGAACAGCACGATTGCGGTCAACGACAGACCCACCACGAGTCTGATCAGCGTCTGCGTCTCCATCAGGGGCCTCCTGGTTGAGTTAGTTACTCAAGGGTAACTTAGCCGTGGTTACCCGTCGGTAACTTATGCCGGCCGCCAGTTCATCCTGGCACCTCCCGTACGCACCACGCGACATAGGTTGCCCTAACCTGCCTACGGGGTGGCTGCCGTCGACCCGTCCGGCGTCAGCATTGCCCTCAGCATCGACAACATCTCCGACCGTGATTCGGCGCCGAGCCGCCGCCGGATGCGTGCGACGTGATGTTCCACCGTCTTGGCCGAGATGAACAACTGCGCCCCGATGTCGCGGTAGGGCATGCCCAGCAGTAGCAGTTCGGCGACCTCGCGTTCCCGGTCCGACAGCGGCGAGGTCGGCTCTTGCCGGGCGGCGCGGAGGTCCGCCGGGCCCGCCTCGGCCGACTCCGCCGTGTGCTCGTCGACGGTGTCCGAGGCGGCCAGTTTCAGATCGCGCGCCAACTGCAGCATCAGGCCGGACGCCTTGGGGTCGGCGGCCTGCAGGGCCGCCTGGCCGGCGAGCCGGGTGGCGTCCGATGTCAGGCCGAACTGGGCCAGCCCGCGCGCCGCCGCGCCCACCTCGTCGGCGTCGACCTGCCCGGCGAGCACCCGCAGCCAGGTGCGGCCCGCACCCGCCAGCGCCTGGGCGAACGGGCTCTGACCCGCCGCCGCCGTCAGCGCCTGCCCGTGCGGGGCCACCGCGGCCGGGTCGTTGGCCAGGATGCCGGCGTGCACCCCGGCCCAGTGCAGCGGCACCGACCACGACACCGGGTCGCCGAGGTCAGCGAGGATGGCGAAGGCGGTGTCGAGCATCGGCGCCAACCGGTCCTGCTGGCCCATGCGGGCCGCCGCCATCCACAACTCGCCGAGGGGAAGCAGGGCGAACAGGTCCACCGAGTACTCGGCGAGCACCTCCATGGCCGCGTACCAATGCTTCTGCGCGGCGCCCGGGTCGCCGCCGCGACGAGCGATCGCGGTGCGCAGCGCCGCGGCCCACAGCGCGTCCCGCCGGTGCAGTCGGTCGGTGGCGGTCAGCTCGGCGCCGGCCGCGGACAGCTGCCCGTCCTGCATCCTGACCCACGAGAGCAGCAGCCGGTGTCGCTGCTCGAAGAGTGCATCACCACCGGTGCGCACCGCCCTGCCGATGACACTGCGCGCGCGCACCGGGTCGCCGGCGTGCAGGGCGGCCAACGTGATCAACGCGGGGGCGCTGTCCGGCATGACCAGTCCGGCGGGATGGTCGACGGCCATGGCCTGCCCGAGCCTGGCCGCCGCGGTGGCGTATGGCGCATCCAGGGTCAACAGCAGCCCGTCGGCCAGGCTGCGGGCCGCCCGGGCGGCCGCGGTGGGTGGGCCCCCGTTCGCGGTGGCCAGCGCCGCCCGCGCGGCCGACGCGTTTCCGGTCCCGGTCAGCGCGATGGCCGCCGCGGCGCTCACCGCCGCGTCGGGGTTCGGGCCGAGCCAGGAGAACAGTTCGGCGGCCTGCGCCAGATTGCCGTCATGGGCGGCGACACCGGCGGCCACCCGGACCGCGGCGGCCCGTTCGGCGAGGTCTTCGGATCCGAGCAGGTCATCGGCCAGGACGGCCGCCGCGGTGCAGTCGCCGGTGGCGCCCAGCGCGTCGGCGAGCCGGCATCGCAGCTCGCCGGCTCCAGCGTCGACGGCGGCGCGATACACCCGGACGGCCAGGACGGGGTCGGCGCGCACCGCGGTGGCGTGGCGGCGCAGCGGGTCGGCAAGCCGGGGATCCTGAACACCGTGCTCGGCCAGCCGCAGCGCCAGTTCGGTTGACAGCGTCGACATCTCGACCTGGGTACGCAGCAAGGCGGCCTCTAGATCGCGGTGGCGGGCGGTGCCGACGATCTGCGCGACGGCCCGGTGCACCTGTCGCAGGAACCGCGGCGGGTGCGAGGGCTCGACGAGGCCGGTGGCGCGGGCGCGGTCGACCAGTATCCGCGCCGAGTCCGGCGGTGCGCCCAGCGCCGCGGCGACGTCGGTGGCGCCCAACTCGGAGCTCAGCGACGTGATGAGCAGCGCGTCGAGTTCGGCCTCGCCGAGGCGGCGCAGCCGCTCGATGAGCGCGAACACCGCGGCCTGTGCGATCGCCGGGTCCGCGCGCGGCCGCGGCGCCGCGATCACCGCGCCCACCAGGGCCGGGATCCCTGCGGTGGCGACCATCAGGCTGCCGACGAGTTCGGCCGGTGGCGGATGCCCGGACGGATCGGTCAGCAGCCGCGCGGCCTCACCCGCCGTGAGCGGACCCAGGGCCAGCCGGGGCCGCTGCCGTTCGATGGCGACGGTCAGTGCCCGCAGGTCGCCGTCCTGCTCGCGCGGCTCGGTCGCGATCACCAACGTGGTGCTCTGCTCGGCGGCCAGTTCGGTGAGTGCGCTCAGTTCGGCGGTGCTGAGCAGGTGCGCGTCATCGATGACGACGGCCGCTTCGGCGGGATCACCGGTCTGCGGCGGCCGAGTGATCACCGGGATGTTCGCCTCGCGCAGGGCATCACGGGCGGCGGCCAGCACGGTGGTCTTGCCCGTGCCGATACCGCCGGTGACCAACAGCTTCACCGGACCGGCCGGCAACGCCGCGACCGCAGCGGCCGCGGCGGGTGACAGTCGATGAACCGACCCGGGATCGGCCATGGCCGGCGCTAACCCCCGGCCACCGGCACGGTGGTCAGCGGCGGTGCCGGGGTGGCACCGGTGAGCAGAGCCTGGGTGGTCGGCTTCGGGACCACGGTGGTGACCACCGCCTGGGTCGTCGGTGTGGGCGCAACAGTGGTGATCACCGCCTGCGTGGTGGTCGGCGGCGGGGCCACCGTGGTGGTCGGCGGCGCGACGGTCGTCGTGGGCGGAGCGACCGTCGTGGTGGTGGTCGGCGGCGCCTGGGTGGTCGTGGTCGTCGTCGGCGGTGGCGTGGTCGTTGTCGTGGTGGTCGGCGGTGTGGTGGTCGTCGTGGTGGTGGTGGTCGTCGTGGTCGTCGTCGTGGTCGTTGTCGTGGTGGTGCTCGGCGTGGTGGTGGTCGTCGGTGCCGTGGTCGTTGTGCTGGTCGGGGTCGGGGTGACGGTGGACACCGTCGGACTGCCGTCCGATCCGGTGACGGTGATCGTCTGCGGCGGAACGATGTTCGAGGTGGGCGCCTCGGTGGGATCACCGGGTTTGGTCACCCGGGTGGTGGTCGTCGACGGGGTGCTGTCGGAACTGGTCAGGGTGATCGCCAGGCCGCCGACCGCGACCGCGGCCACCACTGCCGCCAGACCGAAGAGCAGTGGCGGGCGCCGATACCACGGCGGTATGCCTCCCACGACCGTCGTCTCGGCTTCCGGGGAGTCGAACTCCACCATGGGCCCCGCGCCCGTCACGCCCTGAGCGCCGGTCTGCTGCGCGTAGTCGAAGGTGTAGTCCTTCCCGGAGTACGGCGTTGGCTCGTCGCCGGGAGCATCGTCCTGCGACCAGGCCAGTGCCCGGAACGTCGCAGACGGTGAGCCGTCGGTTGCGGACTCCGTCGCCGCTGCGCCCGCCGCACCTGCCGCCCACGCCGCCGGCGCCAGACCGGTGGGTGCGTCGGCGGCGGCCACCGCCATCCCGGTCGGCGCGTCCGGCCCCCCGCCCCGGGCCGCGATCACCGCGGCACCGATCGAGGCGTTTAGTTCCGGGCGTGCTGTGGTGACCACCGGGACCCGAAGCTCCTCGGAAAGGCGTTGGGTGACAAGCGGTATCGCGGCGCCACCACCGACGCTCGCGACCGCGGCGAGGTTGACCGCAGGAATCCTGTTGCGCTCCAAGGCATCCCCGAGTGTGTCGAGGAAGCCGGCGAACGGCTCGGCGATCAGGCTCTCGAGCTCGGCCCGGGTGACCCGGATGCCGGAGTTGAATCCGGGTAACTCGGCGGGCACCACGGTGGCCGTCTCCGACGACAACCGCTCCTTGGCCAGCCGGCACTCCTCCCGAAGGCGGGTGAGGGAGCCGACCGCCGCGGTGCCCGCGGGATCGACGTCGGCCGATTCCCGGATGCCCGCCAGCACATGCTGCAACAGGGCCTGATCGATCAGCTCCCCGGAGAGCTCGGGGAAGTGCACGGTCTCGCCGATCGGTGCCAGGTTCGCGCCGGCGTCGGCAAAGGTGATGCTGGTGCCGCTGGCACCGAAATCGCACAACGCCACCACGCCGCCCACGGGCAGGCCGGGGTCGGCCTGCAGGGCGGCGAGCGCGGTCGTGGCGTCCGAGACCAGCACCGGCGGCACGCCGTCCGGCGACAATGCGGGCACCGCGCGCAGCGCACCCCGCAGCGCTCCGACGGCCCCCGCACCCCAGTGCGCGGGGACGGCGACGACGATGGTCGACACCGGCTGCCCGTCGTCGACGGCGCGCGCCATCGCGGCCAGGGCCTCGGCGACCAGCACCTCGCCGGGGTGTGGTGAACCGTCGGCCGCCACCAGGGGAACCGGATCACCGACGCGTTCGACGAAGCCGCGCAACACCAGGCCGGCCTCGGTGAGGTTCGGGCTGGTCAGTTCCGGGTTCTGCGACGGAACACCGACCTCGGCCGGCCGGTTCTCCCACAGCGTCAGGACCGCACGGCGGCTGACCGGCGCCCGGCCGGGGCGGGCGGCCACCAGGTTGGCCGTGCCGATCGACAACCCCAGCGATTCACTCACGTCAGACATCCCTCCTCGGCGCGGTCAGGCGGCCGAACCTCACGATAATGGCTGTCCGCCGGAACGCGGCCAGCTAACCCCTAATGTCGCGAAATCCCCTAAGGCTGCGTCCCCTAACGGCTACCTGCGCGGGGTGGGTTGGACACCGATCTCGGCCGCGCCGCCGCTGGCTAGCATTCATAGACAACAGCCGGGATTCCACTGTGCTATCGCTGCTACGGGAGAAGGCGTGACATGGCCAATTCGTTGCTCGACTTCGTGATGGCGCTCGTCCGCGATCCCGACGCCGCCGCACGCTACGCCGTCGACCCGGCCGGCGCCATCGCCGACGCGCACCTGACCGATGTGACCAGTGCCGACGTGAACAACCTGATCCCTATGGTCACCGACTCGCTGTCGACGGCGGCACCCGCTTTCGGCGGCGGCGACGCCAACGTGTGGGCGAGCGGCGCGGCGACGGCGGCGTTCGATGCGTTCGACGCCCATCCGCCCGCCCCGGTCGGACCCGAGGCGCACGCCGCCATGAGCAGCGTGATCGACCAGCCGGCCGATGCCGGGCAGCCGGTGATCACCGAGCCGCCCGCCGATCCGGACCCGTTCCAGGCCGCCACCCATGGCACCGACACCGGCTTCGATCAGCCGGTCGACGACCCCGCCGGCCGGCAGCCGACGGACCCTCAGCCGGACTGGGGCGATCACGGCGGCTGGGAACATCCGGGCCACGATGACACCCATCCCGGAACCGAGCATCCGGGATTCGACCTCTTCTGAGGCGCTGTCCGCAACCCCACGTCGTTTGGCGTGGGGTCGTGTCGTCTCCGGCGCCACCCCCTAATCCCCTAACGGGTGACCCCCACCACCCCCGGTGGGGGCCGATTAGGGAGGGGATCGCGCCCCGTTACCGGGCCGATCCGACGCCCATAGCGTGGCGTGCAGATCGCCGGACGGACCGGCGAGCAAGCTCACCGAAAGGGCTCGACATGCTCACTCTGATCGACTGGATCCTGCAACTGTTCCGCAACGAGGACGCGGCCCGCGCGTTCGTGGCGGCCCCCGAGCAGTCGCTGCGGGACGCCGGTCTGGCCGGTGTCACCGCCGCCCAGGTGTCCGCGGTCGCGGCCACCGCCGTGCCGGGACTGGTGCTCGGCGACGGCGACCCGATCGTCGGGTTGCAGCGGGCGGTGTCCAACCAGTACGGGTTCGCGCCGGCCTACGCACCGTCGTTCGACCCGGTCTACGCCCCGTCGCCGACCTTCGCCCCGCAGACCGACCTGGCCAGCCACAACGACACCTCGCTGCTGAGCCCCAGCCAGGACGCGGGCGCCAACGCCCAGCAGGGTGCGTTCAACCTGGGCTTCGGCGACATCACGCTGGGTGACAAGACCAGCAACACCGCCACCAACGGCGGCGTCGTCGTCGACGGGGCCAACGACGGCGACATCGTCAGCGGTGACGGCGCGGTCCTGGGCAGCGACAACGACGTCAACAACGGCCACGTGTGGGCCGGGACGGGCTCCAATGTCGCGCTGGGCCACGGTCAGGTCGACGACAACGGCACCACCGCGACCGGCGGCAGCACCGTGATCAAGGACAACGGCGGCCCGGTCTTCCACGACGTGGACGCCAGCGGCGGCAACGGGGGCGGCGCGGTCACCGGCGGCAGCCTGATCGGCATCGGTGGCGGCCACACCTCGGGCGGCACCGCCGGCGGCGGTGGCATCACCGTGATCGACGGCCACACCTCGACCAACAGCGGCAACTCGGTGAGCACGCCGACGCACACGGTCACCGAGACCACCTCGTCCACCGCGTCCACCACCACGGTGGCCGACCACTCGGACGACTCGGTGCAGCAGAGCACGGTCACTGACAACTCGACGCATGACAGCTCGAACCACTCGCTGTTCGACAGCAGTCACGACACCGTGCTCGCGAACAGTCAGCTCGATACCAGCCACGACCTGTCGCTGGCGTCGGGCAATCACCTGCCCGGCTTCTGAGCCGGCTCGCGATCGGTGGGGACCGCCTGACGGTCCCCACCGTTTCGTGCGCATACCGTGTTAAGGCAAGGGAGGGCATGTGACGCAGCCGCACAATCCAGCACCAGACCCGCGCCGGGTCGGCGTGATCGTGGAGCTGATCGACCACACCGCCGCGATCGCCGAACTCAACGATCGCGGCGATCTGGCCGCCCGGCTGGCGGTCGCGCGGGAACGGATCACCGACCCGCAGATTCGGGTGGTGATCGCCGGACAGCTCAAGCAGGGCAAGAGCCAGCTGCTCAACTCGCTGCTGAACGTTCCGGTGGCCCGCGTCGGCGACGACGAGACCACCGCACTGGTCACCATCGTCACCTATGCCGACGAGCCCGCCGCGTGGCTGGTGGTCTCCGCCGGTGACGAGGTACCCCCGCAGCCGATCGAGATCCCCGTCGCCGACATCCGCAACGACCTGCGCCGGGCACCGCAGGCCGGCGGCCGGGAGGTGCTGCGGGTCGAAGTGGGGGCGCCCAGTCCGCTGCTCAAGGGCGGCCTGGCGTTCATCGACACCCCGGGCGTCGGGGGCCACGGCCAACCGCACCTGTCATCCACCCTCGGGTTACTGCCCGACGCCGACGCGCTGCTCATGGTCAGCGACACCAGTCAGGAGTTCACCGAACCGGAACTGCGCTTCATCCGGCAGGCGAACGAGATCTGCCCGGTGGGCGCGATCGTCGCGACCAAGACCGACCTGTATCCGTTCTGGCGCCGCATCGTCGAGACCAACGCCGAGCACCTGCGGCGCGCCGGGCTGAACCTGCCCGTCATTCCGGCATCGGCGCTGTTGCGCAGCCACGCGATCCAGCTCAACGACAAGGAACTCAACGAGGAGTCCAACTTCCCGGCGATCGTGAAGTTCCTCTCCGAGAAGGTGCTCTCCCGCGAGAACGACCGGGTACGCGACCACGTCCTCGACGAAATCCGTTCGGCGGCGGAGCATCTGAGCCTCTCGGTGGACTCTGAGCTGGCGGCGCTCAACGACCCCGATCAGGCCCGCAGGCTCACCGATGACCTGGAACGGCGCAAGGCCGAGGCCCAGGACGCGCTGCAGCAGACCGCCTTGTGGCAGCAGGTGCTCAACGACGGCATCGCCGACCTGACCGCCGACGTCGATCATGACCTGCGCGCCCGGTTCCGGGCCATCACCCAGCACAGCGAGCAGGTCATCGACTCTTGCGACCCCACCCAGCATTGGGCCGAGATCGGCGCCGAGGTCGAGGACGCGGTCGCCACCGCCGTCGGCGACAACTTCGTGTGGGCCTACCAGCGGGCCGAGGCGCTGGCCGAGGAGGTGGCGCGCACGTTCGTGGAGGCCGGCCTGGACGTGGTGGACATGCCGGAGGTCAGCGCGCGGGAGATGCGCGCCGGGGTGGGCCGGCTGAAATCACTGGCCCGGCTGGAGTCCAAGCCGATCGGCAAGGGCCACAAGGTGATCACCAGCATGCGCGGGTCCTACGGCGGGGTGCTGATGTTCGGCATGCTCACCTCGGTGGCCGGGCTGGGCATGTTCAACCCGCTGTCACTGGGGGCGGGTCTGCTCCTGGGCCGCAAGGCCTACAAGGAGGACATGGAGAACCGGATGATGCGGGTCCGCAACGAGGCCAAGACAAATCTGCGCCGCTTCGTCGACGATGTGCTGTTCGTGGTCACCAAGGAATCCCGGGACCGGCTCAAGAACGTCCAGCGCCAGCTCCGCGACCACTATCGTGAGATCGCCAACCAGGCGACCCGCTCGCTCAACGATTCGCTGCAGTCCACCATCGCGGCGGCCCGGATGGAGGAGACTGAGCGCGCCAACCGGATACGGGAACTCGAGCGCCAGCAGAGCATCCTGGTCCAGGTCCTCGACAACGCCGAAAGGCTCTGGGCCCCTTCGGGTTAACCCGATGGTCGTCCCGGCATCGGGCGTGGGCCCGGCGGATGGGTGGCACGGCTGGGGAACGAACCGGGGAAGGTGGGGGCAACGGCATTCGTCGACGTCGGCGTCACCACCGACGGAAACGGCGGCTCCGAACCGGAGGTGGTCGTGGTGGTGCTACCGGACGGCGCCTCGATCGGCAGGCCGATATCGGTGGTCGAAAGCTTCACCGTGGTGGTGTATGAGGTCGAGGTGGACGAGGTGGTGGTGGCCATGACGTGGGGAGCCTCGGGCAGATGGGTGCCCGGTGGAACGACGATGTCGGGGTCGGTGGTATCCCATCGGCTCGACATCTGCACCACCGCGATCACCAACCCCGCGACCAGTGCCAGCCCTACCAGGCCCGCGGCCAGGGTGGCGGCCGAGGATCGAAACCACGGCTCGTTGTCCGGGGGCATGGCGGCAGATACTAGCCGTCCGGGCGGTACCGCGCCGGACCGTAGACTCGGCGAGCAATGAGCACGACCGATCAGGTACGCGCGATACTCGGCGGCACCCTGCGTGCCTATCGGGCCGAGCCGGGCTACCGGGAGCGTCCCGACGTGTTCAACGAACTGGACCGCATCGCGGCCCGGCTCAACCAACCGATCCGGATCGCCTTGGCGGGCACGCTCAAGGCAGGCAAGTCCACGCTGGTGAACGCGTTGGTGGGGGAGAGCATCGCACCCACCGACGCCACCGAGGCGACCCGCATCGTCACCTGGTTCCGGCACGGCCCGACGCCCAAGGTCACCGCCAATCACGTCGGCGGCCGCCACTCCAACATCCCGATCGCCCGCGACGGGGGCCTCACCTTCGACTTCGGCGGACTGGATCCGAACGACATCCTCGACCTCGACGTCGAATGGCCGGCGGCGGAGCTGATCGACGCCACCATCATCGACACCCCCGGCACGTCGTCACTGTCCCAGGACGTCTCCGCGCGCACGCTGCGGCTCTTGATCCCCGATGACGGCGTGCCCAGGGTGGACGCCGTGGTGTTCCTGCTGCGCACCCTCAACGCCGCCGATATCGCGCTGCTCAAACAGATCGGCGAACTGGTCGGCGGATCGGCGGGTGCGCTGGGCGTGATCGGGGTCGCGTCACGGGCCGATGAGATCGGTGCCGGACGCCTCGATGCCATGCTGTCGGCCAACGACGTGGCGCAGCGCTTCACCGCTGAACTGGACCAAACCGGCATCTGCCAGGCAGTGGTTCCGGTGTCCGGCCTGCTCGCGCTGACCGCGCGCACCCTGCGTCAGAGCGAATTCGCCGCCCTGGAGAAGCTCGCCGCGGTCGACCCGGCCGAACTGAACAAGGCGATGCTGAGCGTGGACCGTTTCGTCCGGGAGGACAGCGCCCTGCCGGTCGACGCCCAGACCCGCGCTCAGCTCCTCGACCGGTTCGGCATGTTCGGCATTCGGATCTCGATCGCCGTATTGCGTTCCGGCGTAGGCGATTCGGTGACGCTGGCCGACGAATTGCTGGAACGCAGCGGTCTGGTGGCGTTGCGCGACGTGATCGACCAGCAGTTCGCCCAGCGTTCCGAGTTGCTCAAGGCGCACACCGCGCTGCTGTCGCTGCGGCGGTTCGTCGAGGCGCATCCCATTCCCGCCACACCCCGCATCGTCGCCGACATCGACCCGTTGCTGGCCGACACCCATGCCTTCGAGGAGTTGCGGCTGCTGAGCCAATTGCGTTCGCGGCCAACCACCTTGACCGATGACGAGATGGCCTCGCTGCGGCGGATCATCGGCGGTGTCGGCACCGACCCGGCCAGCAGGCTGGGCCTGACTCCGGACGTGCCCTACGACGGGCCGCGTGCGGCGTTCGCCGCCGCACAGCGCTGGCGCCGCCGCGGGGAGCATCCGCTCAACGATCCCTTCACCACCAGGGCCTGCCGAGCCGCGGTCCGCAGCGCCGAGGCACTGGTGGCGCTGTACGCCGCACGCGGCTACTGAGCCGCCTACTGGCCGCCCGGCCGCGGGAACAACGTCGGGATCAGACGCTGCGTCGTGGTGACGGTTTCGGTGACGGTGCTGACCGACGTGCTGACGCTGGTGCTGACCGTGGTGCTCGTGCTCGTGCTGGTACTCGTCGACGGGGGCGGTGTGGTGGTCGTGGTGGTCGGCGTTTCACTGGTGGTGCTCGGCGCCGCCGACGTGGCGGAGCTGGTCGGCGATTCGGTGACGGTCTGCGTGGTCTCACCCGGGGTGGGGACGACCGAGGCCGACGGGGACACCCCTGACGTGGTCACCGATGCGGTGGTGGAGGTGACGGTCGGACTGTTCGCGTCGTTCGCGGTGAATTTGACGATCGCGTAGACCAGCAGGGCGAGGACGGCCGCGGTCAACACCCCGAGCCCGACCAGCCCGGCGGGCTTGCGGTACCAGGGTGTCGGTGGCTCCGGCGGATAGGGTCCGGGTCCGGTCGAATAGCCGGTCGGCGGCCCGAATGCGACCGCAGGCTCGACCTCGCTGTAGGCCTCGCCGCCGGTTCCGCCGTAGTTCGCGTACCGGGTGGGATCACTGTCGGAGTAGTTGTTCGGGTCGTCCGGGGAACCGTTACGCGCCACGGTTTCCGATAGTAGCGCTCAACCTCGGCCGCCCTAATTGGGGAAGGCGGGGCGGTGCGTGGGCCGCACGCTGATGTCCGGTGGCCTGGTCACCGGAGTCGTCACGTTCGGGCGGTTGTTCGACGGTTGTCGAGGTGGCGGCGGCGGGGCGCCACCACCGGTGTCCACCGGCGGCGGCGCCGGTTCCTCGCTCGGTGGCGGTGCAGGCGGTGGTGGCTCCGCCGGGCTTTCATCGGTGGTCGGCCCCGTGATGGCTGGCGTGGTCGCGGCCTCGCTGGTGGGCTCGCTGGAGGGCGCCCTGGTGGCGGTGGTCGAGGTGCCGGCGGGGGAGCGGTCGGACTCGGCCGGTTCCAGGGTGACGAGCAGGACCGCCGCGACGACGATCGCCGCCACGGCGGCGCCGATGGCCACCAGCGCCGCCATCGCCGGCTTCCTTCGGTACCAGGGCCGCTCGGGCAGCCAGAAGGCCTCCGGGGCGAACGGATCGAAGCCGGGGTCGGTGGGCGGATCGGCGGGATCGGCCCGGCCTACCCCCGAGGTGTACTCACGCGACGGGTCATCGACGTCATCGGCGGAGTAGCCGGTCGGGTCGTACTTCGCCACGGCTAGGGATCCTAATGATCACCCGAGTGGGCCGATGACCTCATTGGCGAAGAGCTCGACGTGGTCGAGGTCGGCGAGATCGAGCACTTGGAGATACACCCGCTGCACCCCGGCGTCGATGAACGGGCCCAACCGGTCCACGATCTCGGCCGGGGTGCCGACCAACGGCGTGTTGTTGCGCAACTCCGCCACCTCGCGCGAGATCGCCCCGGCCCGGCGCCGGATCTCGGCGTCGTTGCGGCCGGCGCACACCACGAACGAGGCGGAGTAGGTGATGTCTTGGGGGTCACGGCCGGCCTTCTCGGCGGCGGCGCGCACCCGGCCGAACTGGGTCGCCACCACGTCGAGCGGGGCGAACGGGACATTGAACTCGGCGGCGAACCGCGCCGCCAACGCCGGGGTGCGGATGGCGCCGTGGCCACCGATGATGATCGGCGGGTGGGGCCGCTGCACCGGTTTGGGCAGCGCCGGTGACTCCGCGACGGTGTAGTGCCTGCCGGCGTAGTCGAACGTTTCTCCCGACGGGGTGCCCATGAGCCCGGTGATGATCTCGAGCTGCTCGGTCAGTCGCTCGAACCGCTCCCCGAGCGGGGGGAACGGGATGGCGTAGGCGCGGTGCTCGGCCTCGAACCAGCCCGCCCCGATGCCCAACTCGACCCGGCCGTCGCTCATGGCGTCCACCTGCGCCACCGAGATCGCCAGCGGGCCGGGATGGCGGAACGTCGCCGAGGTCACCAGCGTCCCGAGCCGGATCGACGACGTCTCGCGGGCGATCCCGGCCAGCGTGACCCACGAGTCGGTGGGGCCGGGCAACCCGTCGCCGCTCATGGCGACGTAATGATCGGAGCGGAAAAAGGCTGAGTAGCCGAGGGATTCGGCGGCACGGGCCACGGCGAGTTGCTGGTCGTAGGTGGCGCCTTGCTGGGGTTCGACGAAAACGCGGAAGTCCACCTGCGCCAGCCTAGAAGATCTCCACCTTCTCGATGCTGACGAACATGCCGTGGCCGGTTCCGTCATTGGTGAACCGGGTTCCGTCGGTGGCGGCCTCGATGGTCCAGCCGACCGCGTGATAGGTGGCGTAGTCCAGCGTGGTGGCCGGGATGTCGCCGAGGTTGCCGACCAGCCAGCGCACGCTGCCGGCGGCGGACACCTCGACGCCGTTGGCGGGTTCGCCGTTGAGCTGTGGCGGGTTCTCGAAGGCAGCCTCGCAGCCCACCGACTCGGCGTTGATCTGGCAGCGGGTCAGGCCGGACTTGGTCTGGATGTAGACGTAGCCGCTGGAGCTGGGCTCCAGGTTCGGCCCACCGGGTGTCGAGGTGGTCGGCGGCGTCGGGCTGGGCAGGCCGGGCTCGCCGGGCCCGCAGCCGATGCAGATCGCCCGGCCGTCGACGGTGTTGCTGCAACCGGCGGCCCCGGCGGCGGCCACCAGGCAGGCCACCGCCACACCGATCCGCACGGCATTGGAGATGCGCACGCCAGCCAGCGTACGCACGCCGTGGCGGAAGTGACTCGAGTGACTCGCTCTTTGCGGCGGTGAGGTTGCCGGTGAACGTGATTCTCGCCCCGGCGGGCGCGCTAGATTCGACGGATCGACGAAAGGGCCGCCATGGCGAAATCCCACGGATTGTTGTTCAACCCGAACACCTATGACCCACCGCAGTTCGACCCCGAGACCCGCCGCCAACTGCGGGCCCTCATCGACTGGTTCGAATCTCGCGGCAAGGCCCGGCTGTTGCAGGACGACCTGGACGCCGAGTGGGTGTCGGACTTCCTGGACTTCATCGGTTCGGAGCGGATCTTCGCGACCTTCCTGACCCCGTCGGAATACGGCATCGGCGACGACAACAAGCGCTGGGACACCTCCCGCAACGCGGCGCTCAGCGAGATCCTCGGCTTCTACGGGCTGGCCTACTGGTACGCCGAGCAGGTCACCATCCTCGGGCTGGGCCCGATCTGGCAGAGCGACAACATCAAAGCCAAGGAGCGGGCCGCCGGCCAGCTCCAGGCCGGCGGGGTGATGGCGTTCGCGCTCTCCGAACGCGAGCACGGGGCCGACATCTACAACACCGACCTGATTCTCACCCCCGCCGCCGCGGACGACGAGGAGGGTGTGGTCTTCCGTGCGTCCGGCGAGAAGTACTACATCGGCAACGGCAATGTGGCCGGGATGGTTTCGGTGTTCTCCCGACGTGCCGACGTCGACGGTGCCGACGGCTACGTGTGGTTCGTGGCCGACAGCGCGCACCCGGCCTACCACCTGATCGGCAACGTCGTGCACGGTCAGATGTATGTGAGCAACTTCCGCCTCGGCGACTACCCGGTGCGCGAGGAGGACATTCTGTGCACCGGCCCGGACGCGTTCTCGGTTGCGCTGAACACGGTCAACGTCGGCAAGTTCAACCTGTGCACGGCATCGATCGGCATGTGCGAGCACGCCTTCTACGAGGCGATCAACCACGCTAACAACCGCATCCTGTACGGCAACCCGGTCACCGACTTCCCGCATGTCCGCGCCAGCTTCGTCGAGGCCTACGTGCGGCTGGCGGCGATGAAGCTGTTCAGCGACCGGGCGATCGACTACTTCCGCAGCGCCAGCCTCACCGACCGGCGCTACCTGCTGTTCAACCCTGTGACCAAGGCGAAGGTGACCTCCGAAGGCGAGAAGGTGGTCGTCCTGTTGTGGGATGTCCTGGCCGCCAAGGGGTTCGAACGCAACACCTACTTCGCCGAGGTGGCCCGCCTGATCGGTGCACTGCCCCGGTTGGAGGGCACCGTGCACGTCAACGTCGCGCAGATCCTGAAGTTCATGCCGAACTACCTGTTCAACCCGGCGGAGTATCCCGAGATCGGCACCCGCGACGATCCGGCCGACGACGTCTTCTTCTGGTCGCAGGGCCCGGCGCGCGGCGCATCCAAAGTGCAGTTCGCCGACTGGACCGCGGTCTACGAGCGTTTTGCCCGCATCCCGAACGTCGCCCGCTTCTACGAGCAGGCGCAGGCGCTGCGGGAGCTGCTCGCCACGGCGGCCCCGGACGCCGAACAGCAGCAGGACCTCGACCTGATGCTGGTGGTGGGACACCTGTTCACCCTCGTGGTGTACGGACAGTTACTCCTCGAGCAGGCCGAGTTGACCGGGCTGGACGACGACACCGTCGACCAGATCTTCGACGTGCAGATCCGCGACTTCTCCGGGTATGCGGTGACGCTGCACGGCAAGCCGAGTTCGACTGCCGCCCAACAACAGTGGGCGTTGGCCGCGGTGCGTAAGCCGGTGACCGACAACGAACGTTTCGACCGGTTGTGGCAGCAGGTGCGCGCCTTCGACGGCGCCTACCAGATGCGTCCCTGAGTCAGCGGACGGTGACCTCGGCGGTGAACGTCCAGCTGTCCTTGGCGCCGCCGGGCCAGGGCTGGCCGTAGCTGGTGGTGACGGTCGCGGCGCCCGGAACGGCCGCGCGCAGCATCCACACCTCGGCGCCGGCCGATCCCGGTGCGCCGTCGGCCGCGACGCTCTGGTGGCCGGTCTGCGCCAGGACGCGCCCGTCGCTGATCTGGAGCTGCGGCGCCCACTGATAGCCGGTGGAGGCGTTGGAGGCCAGCGAGATCCGCAGGGTGTCACCGGCGGTGAGGGTGACCGAGCGGGTGATCCGCTTCTGGTTCATCAGTTCGTCGTAGGAGACGGCAATGGTCTTGATCTGCGGGGCGGGGGCGGGCCGTGGGTTCCCGGGCCCGCTACAGCCCGGCACCCCGAGCCCGGCCGCGATCAGCACGGCGACGCAGGCCGCCCGGCGGGTGATCATCGACCCGCCGTGAAACTCTGGAAGCGCTTCATCCGCCACAGGTAGGAGAGCAGCCGCCGGGCAGGCACCGGGCGGGGCCAGTCGTCGGCGCGGAAGTAGGCGTCCGAGCCGCCGTCGACGAAAACGATGCTGCCGCAGAGGAAGTCCGCGGAGTCGGAGAGCATGAACAGCACCCAGTCGGCCAGTTCACCCGGATCCCCGAAGCCCCCGATGGGGACCGGGAACGCATTGATGGACTTGGCGTCCTGCGGTGAGGCGAGCCCCTCCTCCAACAGCGGTGTCAGGATGGCGCCCGGGGCCAGCGCGTTCAGACGGATACCGGCGCCGGCCCACTCCCGGGTGACGGCGGTGCGGCGCAGCCACCGGCTCACCGCGATCTTGGACGCGCCGTAGGCCATCGCCGATGCGTTGCGGCCGAAGAAGCGGTAGGCGCGCAGCGCCTTGTCGGCATCGCCGGCGAGCAGGGCGCGCACCGCGCGGCCGGGTACCGCGGGCATGGTGGTGGTCGAGTTGCTGGAGAACACCACGACTTTCGCGCGTTCGGAGTCGGCCAGCGCGGGTCGCCAGGCCGCCAGCAGTTCCACCACGCCGAAGTAGTTGACCTCGGTGATCAGCCGCGGTCGATCGGCCCCCAGACCCGGCCCGAGGCCGGCGGCCAGCACCGCGCCGGTCAGCGTGCGGTCACTGGCGGCCAGCACCGCCTCGGCCGCGGCGCGCCGACCCGCGCCGGTGGAGAGATCGGCGACGACATCGGCTTCCTTGATATCGACCCCGATCACGGTGTGACCGTTGGCCCGCAGCTTCTGCGCGACGGCGTGCCCCATTCCGGAGGCCGAACCGGTGACGGCGTATGTGCCCATGCGGCGAGTATGGCCCAGAGACACACTCACCTCGCATCCGGTCCGGCCCTGCTCCGGGTCCGCGTAATGTGCCGAGCGTGTATGTCGACGTGATGACCACCGCCCTGCCGCTGACCCAGATCGGCGGCCTGGCCGGCCGAACCCAGCAGGCGGGCTTCTCGGGTCTGTTGTTCACCGAGACCGGGCGCACGCCGTACCTCAACGCCGCGGTGGCATCGCAGGCCGCGCCGGGCCTGGAACTGTCCACCGGCGTGGCGGTGGCGTTCCCGCGCAGCCCGTTCATCACGGCGGCGACCGCCTGGGAAGTGCAGGAGGCCACCGGCGGGAAGTTCCGGCTCGGCCTCGGCACCCAGGTGCGCACCCACGTGGTTCGCCGTTACGGCGCGGCGTTCGAGCGTCCCGGGCCCCGCCTGCGCGACTATGTGCTCGCCGTGAAGGCGTGCTTCGCCGCATTCCGCGAGGGCCGGCTGGACCACCATGGCGAGTTCTACGACCTCGACTTCATCACCCCGCAGTGGAGCCCGGGCGCCATCGAGGCACCGGACCCCAAGGTCGACATCGCCGCGGTCAACCCGTGGATGTTGCGGATGGCCGGCGAGGTGGCCGACGGGGTGCACGTCCACCCGATCGGCGAACCCGGCTACATCGGTCGCCACGTCATCCCCAAAGTTGCTGAGGGAGCGGCGAAGTCGGGCCGGTCACCGTCGGACATCGCCCTGATCGTGCCGGTGCTGACGATCGTCGGTGACACCGACGAGGAGCGGGCGGCCGAACGGGAGTTCGTGAGGTTCCAGATGAGCTTCTACGGAAGCACCCCGAACTACGCGTTCATCTGGGACGAGGCCGGCTTCGAGGGCACCACCGCACGAATCCGGGAGAAGCAGAAGGCCGGTGACCTCAAGGGCATGGCCGCCCAGATCACCGACGAGCACATCGCCGTCTTCGCCACCGAGTCGACGTGGGACGGTCTGGCCGATGCCTTGGTCGCCAAGTACGGCGGGATCGCCGAGCGGATCGCGATGTACAACGCCGCCAGCGCCAGCGACGAGCGCTTCGAACGGTACGGCCAGGTGGCACAACGGATTGCGGCCGCCACCGCGGGCGGCTAGGTACCCTCACGACCATGCGCACCGTTGAGGTCTTCGCCGATGTCCTGTGCCCGTTCACCCATGCCGGTCTGCACACGTTGATCGACCGACGGACCGCGCTGGGCCACACCGAACCGCGCCTGCGGATCCGGGCCTGGCCGCTGGAGTTGATCAACGGCCAGCCACTGGATGCCCACCACATCGGCGCCGAGGTCAGTGCGCTACAGGCTTCGGTGCGGCCGGACCTGTTCGCCGGCTTCTCCGTCGACAGTTTCCCTGAGACGTCGATGACCGCCTTCGCGCTGACCGCGGCGGCGGCCCGCACCGCCGACCCGATACTGGTCGAAGAGGTCGGTATGGCGTTGCGCGACGCACTGTTCGAGCAGGGACTCGACGTGGGCCGACCCGAGGTGGTGGCGCCGATCGCGGATCGATTCGGCCTGGCCCCATTGGACGCCCCGGCCACGGCCGAGGCCGTTCAGTCCGATTGGGACGAAGGCCGCGCCCGGGGTGTGATCGGCTCTCCGCACTTCTTCACCCCGGAGGGGGAGAGTCGGTTCTGCCCGGTGCTCGACATCAGCCGCGACGACGTCGGCAACTTCGTCATCGCCTGGAAGCAGGGCACCGAAGCGTTCGTGGACGCCCTGCTGGCCTGACGCCGCTACTTCTTGCCGGCGGTGGACAGCTTGAACGGAAGGTAGGCCGGACACACCCCGACGAAGCTGGTCAGGGCGAAGACCACAGCGATCACGCCGAGGATGATCGCGACCGGACCCGAGATCATGTGGGTCACATAGAGCACCAGAACCGCGGCGGCCAGCAGAATGCGGATGACCCGGTCAACCGTGCCCATGTTCTTCTTCATTGGAGGCCTCGCTTCCCTGACTTGTTGTCTTCGCGAGTTTATACCCCATGGGGTATAAATGGGCAAGCCTCCGGGCGCTTCGGGCTGTCCGACACCGCGGATGGGTGACACTCCCTCGCGCGGCAGCCTGGTATGAATCCATCGGAAGGAGGTCGTAGCGATGAGCTCGCACTTCGTCGTGCTCGCCACCCTGGCGCTGGCCATTCTGTTCAGCCCGGAGACGCTGGTGCTCGGCCTCATCCTGTCCAGCGACAAGAAGGTGCCGCGCCAGGCCGCCTACGCTTTCGCCGTCGGTGCGATCCTGGGCATCGCCTTCGCCACCGGCATCGGTCTGTGGATAGCGCATGCGTCCGGTGCGACGCCAACACCCCACGCCGACCACTGGCCGGGCTTCATCGTGCGGATCGTGATCGCCGGTGCGCTTCTGATCCTCGGGTTTTTCCGAGCGCTGAACGCGATGCGCCACAAGCCGATCTCCGACGTCACCAAGCCCGATCACCACCCCGGCAGGCTGCGCACCTCGCTCACCCAGCACTTCCCGAAGCTGATGCACAGCCTGGACCCCAAGACGGATCTGCCGGTGCGGCAACGCATCACCCGCGCCGCGCTCGCCGGCTTCGCGGTCTGCGGCCTGCACCCCAAGGTCTTCCCGATCGCCATCGCCGCCGGCCACCAGATCCTGGAGATCACCAACCATGCCGAACGCACGCTCGGCATCGTGGTCTTCGCGGTGATCTCGCTGGTGCCCGCGCTTGCACCGGCGGTGATCGAGACGGTGCAGCCCGGTGCCTCGGCCCGCATCAAGGACGGCTATGAGCGGATCATGAAGGTGCACGGGCGGTGGATCACCGCGGTGCTGCTGCTGGGCGCGGGAGCGTTTCTGGCGCACGAGGCGTTTCTCCACCTGCCTGCCGGGCGCTGACCTCGGGATTCGGCGTCGGAAGCGGCGTTGGGAACAAATCCGGTGTACGTGCCGTTGACCAGTTCGACACTTGAGTGCATCAGACTCAACTCTGGGTTGACAGGAGACTGTCGGTAAGCGCAAACTTGAGCCTGGTCCGCTCAGACCAGATACGTCTATTCAGGAGGAAACAAACATGGCTCGTGCGGTCGGCATCGACCTCGGGACCACCAACTCCGTCGTTGCGGTACTGGAGGGTGGCGATCCGGTTGTGGTCGCGAACTCCGAAGGGTCCCGCACCACGCCGTCGGTGGTTGCCTTTGCACGCAACGGCGAAGTGCTGGTCGGCCAGCCCGCCAAGAACCAGGCAGTGACCAACGTCGACCGGACCATCCGTTCGGTCAAGCGGCACATGGGCACCGACTGGTCCGTCGAGATCGACGGCAAGAACTACACCGCGCAGGAGATCAGCGCCCGCATTCTGCAGAAGCTGAAGCGCGACGCGGAGAGCTACCTCGGCGAGGACATCACCGACGCGGTCATCACCGTGCCCGCCTACTTCAACGACGCCCAGCGCCAGGCCACCAAGGAAGCCGGCGAGATCGCCGGCCTCAACGTGCTGCGCATCGTCAACGAACCCACCGCGGCCGCCCTGGCCTACGGGATGGACAAGGGCAGCAAGGAACAGACCATCCTGGTCTTCGACCTCGGCGGTGGCACCTTCGACGTGTCCTTGCTGGAGATCGGCGACGGCGTCGTCGAGGTCCGCGCGACCTCGGGCGACAACCACCTCGGCGGCGACGACTGGGACGACCGGATCGTCGATTGGCTCGTCGACAAGTTCAAGGCCAGCGCCGGCATCGACCTGACCAAGGACAAGATGGCCATGCAGCGGCTGCGCGAAGCGGCCGAGAAGGCCAAGATCGAACTGAGCTCCTCGCAGAGCACCTCGATCAACCTGCCCTACATCACCGTCGACGCCGACAAGAACCCGCTGTTCCTCGATGAGCAGCTGACCCGCTCGGAGTTCCAGAAGATCACTCAGGACCTGCTCGACCGCACCCGTGCGCCGTTCCAGCAGGTGATCAAGGACGCCGGTATCTCGGTGTCCGACATCGACCACGTGGTGCTGGTGGGCGGTTCCACCCGCATGCCCGCGGTGACCGATCTGGTCAAGGAGCTGACCGGCGGCAAGGAGCCCAACAAGGGTGTCAACCCCGACGAGGTCGTCGCGGTCGGCGCCGCGCTGCAGGCCGGCGTGCTCAAGGGTGAGGTCAAG
>CAZHUU010000028.1:0-40074 GCA_964535335.1 uncultured Mycobacterium sp. | reverse complement strand
GCCACCACGTTCCCATGGGTGTTCCTGTTCCCGGCCGGGGTGCTGGTGCTGATCGTGGTGTGCGCCAACCTGACCGGCGACGGCCTGCGCGACGCGCTGGACCCCGGAAGTGCGAACCTGCGGCGGGTGCGCAGAAGGAAGCGGACGTGACCGGCCGACTGCTGGAGGTCGACGACCTGTCGGTCACCTTCCCGACCGACGGCGGGGACCTGCACGCCGTGCGCGGCCTGAGCTATCACGTCGCGCCGCGCCAGGTGGTGGCGATGGTCGGCGAGTCGGGATCGGGCAAGTCGGCGGCGGCGGCGGCGGTGATCGGCCTGCTGCCCGCGTACGCCGACGTGTCGGGGTCGGTTCGGCTGGACGGCGCCGAACTGCTCGGCATGCCCGACGCCGGGATGTCGCGGATCCGCGGCATGCGCATCGGCACGGTGTTCCAGGACCCGATGTCGGCGTTGACGCCGGTGTACACCGTCGGTGACCAGATCGCCGAGGCGATCACCGTGCATCACCGCGACGTCGGCAAGCAGGCCGCCCGGCGGCGGGCGGTGGAACTGCTGGACCTGGTCGGCATCGCCCAGCCCGGGCAGCGGGCGCGGGCCTTCCCGCACGAACTCTCCGGGGGCGAACGCCAACGGGTGGTGATCGCCATCGCGATCGCCAACGATCCCGACCTGCTGATCTGCGACGAGCCGACGACGGCACTGGACGTCACGGTGCAGGCCCAGATCCTCGAGGTGCTGCGGACCGCGCGGGACGTGACCGACGCCGGTGTCCTGATCATCACCCACGACCTCGGTGTGGTCGCCGAGTTCGCCGACCGCGCACTGGTGATGTACGGCGGGCGGGCGGTCGAGGTGGCCGGCGTGGACGAGCTGTACCGAGACCGCCGAATGCCCTACACCGCAGGCCTTCTCGGTTCGGTCCCACGGCTGGATGCCCCGCAGGGGGCGCGGCTGGTGCCGATCCCGGGCGCGCCGCCCTCGCTGGTGAACCTGCCGCCGGGGTGCCCGTTCGCGCCGCGCTGCCCGCTGGCCGTCGACGACTGCCGGGCGGCCGAGCCGGCCCTGCTCACCGTCGGCGAGGGTCATGGGGCGGCATGCATCCGCACCGAGCACGTCGCGGGCCGCACCGCCGCCGAGATCTACGGGGTGTCGACCCGGCCGCCGGACATCGAAACGGACACCGACCCGGAGGTCGTCGTCAGCGTCCGCGATCTGGTCAAGACCTACAAGCTGACCAAGGGTGTGGTGTTCCGGCGCCAGATCGGCGAGGTCCGCGCCATCGACGGCATCAGCTTCGACCTGCAGCAGGGCCGCACCCTGGGCATCGTCGGCGAATCCGGATCCGGGAAATCCACCACGCTGCACGAGATTCTGGAACTCAGCGCACCGCAATCGGGTTGCATCGAGGTGCTGGGACATGACGTGGCCACCCTGAACGCGGCGCGCCGGCGCGAACTGCGTCGCGACCTGCAGGTGGTCTTCCAGGATCCGGTGGCCTCGCTCGACCCCCGGCTACCGGTCTTCGAATTGCTGGCGGAGCCGTTGGCGGCCAACGGTTTCGACAAGGAGCGCACCGAGGACCGAGTGGCCGAGTTGTTGGAGATCGTCGGATTGGGCCGCGGGGACGCCAGCCGCTACCCCGGCGAGTTCTCCGGCGGGCAGAAACAGCGGATCGGCATCGCCCGGGCCCTGGCGCTGCAACCCCGGATACTGGCCCTCGACGAGCCGGTATCCGCCCTGGACGTATCCATTCAGGCAGGCATCATCAACCTGCTGCTGGACCTGCAGAATCAGTTCGACCTGTCCTACCTGTTCGTCTCCCACGACCTGTCGGTGGTCCGGCACCTGGCCCATCGGGTGGCGGTGATGCACCGCGGCGCGATCGTGGAGTACGGCGATGCCGACGAGGTGTTCGGCAATCCGCAGCACGAATACACCAGAAAGTTGCTGGCCGCCATCCCGCAACCGGATCCGACCCGCGGCTAGCATCAGGGCGTGACTCTCGCGCGAACAGACACGGAATCGCACTCGGCGGGCCTTCAGAACGCGATTGTGCGGCTGCTCGCGGTGGGCGCCGCGGTGACCCTGGTGCTGGCCGGCTGCTCGAGCGGCAAGCGGGACGTCCCGCCCGCGGGCGGTAACGCCGAACTGGGATCGACCAGCGATATCAACCCGCAGGACCCGGGCACGCTGCAGAAGGGCGGCAACCTGCGACTGGCGCTGTCGGCGTTCCCGGCGAACTTCAACACCCTCAACATCGACGGCAACGAGGCCGACACGGCGTCGATGCTCCGGGCGACCATGCCGCGCGCGTTCGTCATCGCGCCCGACGGTTCGATGAAGGTCAACGCCGACTACTTCACCAATGTGGAGTTGACCGGCACCAACCCGCAGGTCGTGAAGTACACCATCAACCCCAAGGCGGTCTGGTCCGACGGAGCCCCGATCACCTGGGAGGACATCGCCGCACAGATCAGCGCCACCAGCGGTAGGGACAAGGCGTTCGCGATCGCCGCGCCCAACGGCAGCGACCGGGTCGCATCGGTCACCCGCGGCGCCGACGACCGGCAGGCGGTCATCACCTTCGCCAAGCCCTACGCGGAGTGGCGCGGCATGTTCGCCGGCAACACCATGCTGCTGCCGAAGAGCATGACGGCCAATCCCGATGTCTTCAACAAGGGTCAGCTCAACGCGCCGGGACCGTCGGCGGGCCCGTTCATCGTGTCCGCGCTCGACCGCACCGCGCAGCGGATCGTCCTGACCCGCAACCCGAAGTGGTGGGGCACGCCGCCACTGCTGGACTCCATCACCTACCTGGTGCTGGACGACGCGGCGCGGATCCCGGCACTGCAGAACAACGCGATCGACGCCACCGGGCTGAGTTCCCTCGACGACCTGACCATCGCGCGCAACACCGCAGGCATCTCGATCCGGCGGGCACCGGGGCTGAGCTGGTATCACTTCACCTTCAACGGCGCACCCGGAGCGATCCTGTCCGACAAGGCACTTCGGCTGGCCATCGCCAAGGGCATCGACCGCCAGGCCATCGCCGATGTCAGCCAGCGCGGCCTGGTCGACAAGCCGGTGCCGCTGAACAACCACATCTTCGTGGCGGGTCAGAAGGGCTATCAGGACAACAGCGCCGTGGTGGCGTTCGACCCGGAGAAGGCCAAGGCCGAACTCGACGCGCTGGGCTGGAGGCTCAACGGCCAGTTCCGGGAGAAGGACGGCAAGCAACTGGTCATCCGCGACGTGCTCTACGACTCGAAGACCACCCGACAGGTGGCTCTGGTCGCGCAGAACAGCCTCGCCAAGATCGGGGTCAACGTGGTGATCGACGCCAAGCCCGGAAACGGGTTCTTCACCAACTACGTCAACGTCGGCGACTTCGACATCACCCAATTCTCCTGGGTGGGCGACGCTTTCGCGCTGTGCTGCCTGAACCAGATCTACACCACCGGCGCGGAGAGCAACTTCGGCAAGATCAGCAGCCCCGAGATCGACGCCAAGGTCGAGCAGACCCTCGACGAACTCGATCCCGACAAGGCGCGCGGCCTGGCCAACGAGGTGGACAAGCTGATCTTCGGTGAGGTGTTCAGCCTGCCGTTGTTCCAGTCGCCGGGCAATGTCGCGGTGCGCAGCAATCTCGCGAACTTCGGCCCCGCCGGGTTGGGTGATCTGAACTACAGCGCGATCGGCTTCATGAAGTAGCCGGTCCGGACGGGATCCGCCCGACGAGTCGGGGCACCACCGCGGGCAGCGCCGCCTCGATGCCGGCGGCGGCGTGCAGCGCCGAGACCATCAGCCGCAGCGCGGGCCGCGTCGGCAGGGCGTCCAGCGCCGCCGCCTGGGTGGGCAGGTTGCCGGACCGGCCGGCCGTGACCTCGGCGGCGATGCGCAGCGCGGCGGCCTCCTTGGTGTCCAGGGCACTGTGACCGCTGGTCGCCAGCCGGACCAGCACCGCGCCCGGCACCAGGCTCGCGATCCGGTCGGCCACCGGCGGAGGAGTGATCAGGTCGCGGCCGCCCGAGACCAGCACGGTGGGCCAGGTGAAGGTCGGCATCTCGGCCACCAGGTCGAACGGTTCGGCCTCGAACGGGGGAATCTCCTCGTCGGCGAACTCGCGCATCGCGACCGCAGGGTCCAGGGGCAACCCGTCCGGGGTGTCGGCGTAGTTGAGCTCGCGGTAGCCGATCCGCCCGACGAGATCGGCTTCGTTGCGATACGGGGTCTTGCGGTGCACCAGCTGCCGTCCCGCCCGGTCCAGCACCGTCCACACCAGCGTTCGGCCCGCCAGCAGGAGGTCGAGTTGGCGGTTCAGCAGCGACGCCCCGCCCAGCCCGTACAAGCCGGATGCCACCTGGGCGGCGGCCGGCGACATCACGCCGTCGTCGGCGAGTCGCCTCATCTTGGCCGCAAGGTCGGTGGTCTCCGGGTGCTCGCCGTGCCACAGCAACGTGCGCAGCGTCTCCCGAACCATGTCGATATCGCGGCCGGACAGCACGGGTGAGTCGAGGACCATCGCGTGCACCCGGGACGGGTGACGAACCCCGAGGCCCGCTGCGATGTAGGAGCCGTACGAGGTGCCGTAGAGGACGGCGCCTGCCACCTGCGCGTCGTCGAGCACGGCGGCGACGTCGTCGACGACCTGTTCGATGGTCAACGCCGCCGGCGGCAGGTCGGCTCCGGCGTCGTCGTGCCGCGACATCCCCACCCCGCGGTGCTCGACCATGATGACGTCCAGGCCTTCGGCGGCAGCGCGCCGCCGCAACCCGCGGTACAGCGCGATCGAGGCGGCGCCCGGTCCGCCGGGGATGATGACCAGCGGGTGCTTCGACTTGTGGCCCGTGCGCACGTAGTACAGGTCGAATTCCGCTGCTGCGCCGGGCGTGACCGGACGGCGCACCGGTCGCACCCCGGGCAACGCGGCGAGCTTGGCGTGCACGCGGCGGCGCTTGTCGTTCAGGGTCATCGCCGCGGACCTGCCATGGTCTGAGATTGTGCGCTTCCCGGATGAACAGCGGGAGCCGGCACTCCCTGCTCCCCGGTGGTGAGATGCCTGTGAGCAAAATAATGCAACGGCGGATCGCAGACAAAATCGTGCGGGTGAGCTGTGTGTCGTGGTGCGATTCGACATCACCGTGTGACACTGGCAAACATCACTACCCAATCCTGGGGGAGGAGCGGAGTATCTCCGTGAGTCGGCTATCGGGATGGCTTCTCGGCGTGCTTGCCGCCGTCGGGCTTGGCGCCATCGTCACCGGCGCCGTCGCGGTCATCATCGAAGACGTGGAAGCTGCCCTGGCCTGACGCCATCGCCACAAGCACGGTCTCGGACGGGCCCAGCACTGGTTGTGCCGCGCCGCGATTAGCTTCCCGGTGAGCCAAACGAGTGCCCACCTGACAGTGTCGTCGGTAGAACGGACACATGACCACAGTCGAGCCCGTCAACCACCTGCTGCCCGGATCGCCCGAATTCGACGATCTGCTCGCCGAGATCAACTCGGGCGCGAAGGATCGAGATCTCAACGACGAGAACCCCTTTGACCAAATCGACGCGCTCAAGCGGGCCGGCTTCGGAACCCTGCGGCTTCCCCCGGAGTTCGGTGGACCGAATTTCTCTGTGCGTCAGTTGTTTTCCGCCGTGATCGACCTGGCGGCGGCGGATCCCATTGTGGCCCATATCCTCCGGACACATTTCTGGTTCGTCGAGGAACGGCTCCGGACCATCGACGATCCGCGTTCCCGGCAGTGGCTGGCCAAGATCGCCGACGGCAACATCGTGGGCAACGCGTTCAGCGAGAAGGGCTCCAACGCCGTCGGCAGCCTGGTGTTCAACACCAGGCTGCTGCCGGTGCCGGGCGGCTTCCGGCTCACCGGCGAGAAGTACTACAGCACCGGCACCCTGTTCGCGGACTATCTGACCGTCACCGCCACCACCGACCACGATTCGGTGGCCACCGTGGTGGTGCCGACCGACCGCCCCGGGGTGCGGCTGGTGGACGACTGGGACGGTTTCGGCCAGCGTCGCACCGGCACCGGCACCACCACCTTCACCAGCGTCGACGTCGCACCCGACGAGGTGCTGTCGGACACCCCGTACGACGCCGAGCCGGTGCCGACGGTGCAGTACGCCTCGCTGCAGCTCTACATCCACGCGGTGGTGGCCGGCGCGCTGCAGAGCGTGGTCGACGACGGGATCGAGCTGCTGCGTTCGCGCACCCGAAGCTTCAGCCACGCAATCACCGAGCGCCCGGTCGACGATCCGCTCTATCAACGTCAGCTCGGTGAGCTGGCCAGCACCGCCTACGTCGCGCGGGCCGCCGTGCTCGACGCGGCCGACGCCGTCGGGGCGGCCACCGCCTCGGCGCGCGACGGCGTACCCGACGCCCGGCTGGCCGCGGAGGCACAGCTGAAGGTGGCCAAGGTCAAGGTGCACCTCGACGACGTCGCCCCCGAGGCGGCGACCCGGCTGCTGGAACTCGGCGGCGCGAGCGCGGCGAGCCGGCAGCGCAACCTGGACCGGCACTGGCGCAACATCCGGACCATCACGTTGCACAATCCGGTGGCCTACAAGGCCCGGGTGATCGGCCAGAACCTGTTGCACGGCTCACCGATTCCGGCCAACGCGTACTTCTAGCGGCGCCGGTTCGCCGCCATCGGACCCCTCTGTTAGGGGATAAGGTCACCAGTCGCCTGCGTGGCCTTCTGCCGTCGATCGCCGCGCCGTAGGTTTCGTGACGGAGCCCACGATGACTGAATTCATGCGAAACACCGACGCGTTCACCTGGTCGATGGAGTCCGATCCTCGATTGCGATCCACCGTGGTGACCGTGATCCTGCTAGACCGCTCGCCGGACTGGGACCTGATCCGGGAGCGCTTCGACATCGTCAGCCGCGAACTGCCGATGTTCCGCCAGCGGGTGGTGGAGACGCTGCCGCCGGCGCCGCCTCGCTGGGAGTACGCCCCGGACTTCGATCTCGACTTCCACATGCGCCGGGTCTCCGCACCCGTGCCCGGCACCGTGGAAGGTGTGCTGGAGATGGCCCGGCTGGCCGCGATGGACGACTTCGACCGAGCCCGACCGATGTGGAAGGCCACACTGATCGAGGGGCTCGACGACGGCGGCGCGGCCGTGCTCTGCAAGTTCCACCACGCCCTGACCGACGGGGTGGGCGGCGTGCAGATCGCGATGACGCTGTTCGACCTCACCGAGGAACCCCGCGCGATGGGCGAACTGCCCGACGAGCCGGTGGTGCCGACCCCGCAGCCACTCGACGGTTACCGCGACGCGGTGCGCTACGACCTCGGCATGGTGCGCTCGGCGGTGGTCGAGACCGTCAAGACCGCCCCGAAACTGCTGTTCAATTCCATCCGGCGACCGCTGCAGACCGCGACGGCGGCCGGCGAACTGGCCGCATCGGTGTATCGCACCGTACGGCCGGTGACCGAGACCGGCTCGCCGCTGATGAAGGAGCGCACGCTAGTGCGCAAGCTCGGCGTGCACGAAGTGCCGCTGTCGACGCTGCGGGAGGCCGCCCACCGCGCCGGCGGTTCGCTGAACGACGCCTTCGTCGCCGGGGTGGCCGGCGGGCTGCGCCGCTACCACGACAAGCACGGGGCGCCGGTCGGCGATCTGCACCTGACCATGCCGATCAATCTGCGCACCGAGGGTGACGGCATGGGCGGCAACCGAATCGGGTTGATGCGTTTCGACATTCCCGTCGGTGTGGCCGACCCGGCCCAGCGCATCAGCAAGATCCGGGAACGCACCGGCCAGGTACGCAACGAGAAGTCGCTGCCGTACACCCAGCTGATCGCCGGCGCGCTGAACCTGATGCCGCGCTGGTACATCGGCTCGGTGCTGCGCAACGTCGACTTCCTGTGCAGCGATGTGCCGGGCGTGCCGGTGCAGGTCTACCTCGGCGGCGCCAAGGTGCGCATGCAGTATGCCTTCGGCCCGACCATCGGCTCGGCGGTCAACGTCACGCTGTTGACCTATCAGGACACCTGCGCCCTGGGCGTGGATGTGGACACCGGCGCGATTCCCGACTACCAGGAGTTCCACGACTGCCTGGTGGCCGGTTTCGACGAGGTGCTGGCCTTAGCCGACTGAGGCACCGAGCGGCCAAGCTCAGGCGCTCAGCTCAATGATGTGTGCGTCCTGCACCCCGAGATAGCGGGTCGGGGTGCAGGTCAGCACGATCACCTGACCGTGGCTCCCGACGCTGTCGAACACCGCGCCCATCTTCGTCAGCCGCTCCGGGTCGGTGAAGCCCAGTGCGTCGTCGATGACCACGGGCACGGTGTCCTCCTCGGCCACCAGGGCCGCCCCGGCCAGTCGGGCCAGGATGCCCAGCTGCTCCTTGGCCCCCACCGACAGCGACTCGTAGGGCACCGTGCATCCGTCGAGAGTGCGGGTCTGGATGGTCAACTCGGTATCGACGTCGACCTCGAAGCTGGGGCCGAACACTTCCCTGCCCAGCCGCTCCAGCTCGGCGCGGTACGGCTGAACATAACGCTGCCGGGTGTTGTCGCGATGCCGAAACATGGTGCTGCGCAACAGCGCAGCGGCCTGTGCGCGCTCCTCGATGCGGCTGTGTTCGGTGCGCGCCCGCTGCAGTTCGGCCTGCGCGTCAGCGAGTCGACCCTGCCTGCCCTCGCTGCCCATCACTCCCAACTCGGCGGCGATGGTGTGCAGCTCGAGATTCGACGCCGCACGTTCGCTAGTGATGACATCGACGGCCGCCGACGCGGCGGTGAGCTCTCCCTCGATCGCGGCCGGATCGGCGGCGGCGTACCGCTCGGCGAGGGCGGCCACGGTTTCGTCGGCCTTGCGTTGCTGCTCGGCGTCGGCCGCGGCCTGTGCGGCGACGGCCTCGTCGGTGACGGCGGCGCGCAGATTCGCCAGCTGCGCACGGACGGCGGCGGACTCGGCCTCGGCGGCCGTCCACTGCGTCCGTAGAACCGTTGCATCCGTGGACTTCGCGACATGCGTCGCGGCGGCCTCCGCGGCAACCCTCTGCTGGTTCTCGGCGGCAGTGCGGGCCTCGCGCAGCGCATCGCGGGCGGCCGTCAGCTCGGCGCGGACCAATGCGGCATCCATCTCCTCCCCGTCCGGCGCCACGGCACGAAGCTCGGCCAACCGGGCGCGCAACACCCCGGCCTCCTCGCCGGCGCACAGACCCTCGAGCTTGGCGGAGTGTGTGGTAAGGCTCTCGGTGAGCGCGCGGCGCTGCGCATCCAGCGTGCGCGCGGCCGCGGCATCGGCGACCCCCGCCGCTTCGAGTTCACGGTCCAGGAGTTCCTGTGCCGCATCGCGATCCGCGAGCAGCTTCACCGCGCTCGCACCCGGGTCGATGCGCACGTTCAGCACGCCGGGCACCGCGACGACCGCGGCCGCCGAGGCCGGTTGGGTCCAGCTCTCCCCCGCGGGCAGGGTGCGCGGCAGGCCGTCGACGGTGATGTCGAGATCGGTGGGTGCGGTGAATTCGATGGTGGCGGTGTCGGCCTGCAGCTGCGCCTCGGCGCGTTGCACCGCGGCACGGTGCTGTTCGATGCCGGTCAGCATCACGTCGGTGAGCGTGATGGCGGACAGCTGAGCGGCCAGCTGCGCGAGTTGATGCTCGATCTCGTCGATGCTCGCAACCCGGGCCGCCAGCCGGTCGGCCTCCTCGCGGGCAACACAGGCCTCCCCCGCCGCGCGTGCGGCGTCGAAGCGCCGCTGGGCGCCGTCGAGTTCGGCGCCGGCCCGTTCGGCCGCCGTCGCCGCGGCCTCGGCGAGCTGCCGGGCGTCGGCATCCTGTTGGACGGACTCGGCGAGCTGGGCCTGCAGCGCGGCAAGGGTCTCGGTCCGGCGTTCGCAGTCGGCGATCAGCTGCCTGCGCTGGGTGTCGGCGAGCGCCGAGTTGGTGCTCGTCGCCGCCAGTGTGGCCGCCACCTGCTGGGCCTGACCCAATTGCTCGCGCAATTCGGTGAGGGCATCGTGCGCCGTGCGCGCCGCGGCGAGCCGGGCGGTGGCCGGGACGAGCGACTCATCCAACTCCTGCAACGTCGAGGTCAGCGCCTCGTGCCGCGACACCCGCTCGTCGACCTCCGCCACCGCGGCCAGGCGGTCACGCACGTCGGCCTCCGCGACGGTCACCCGTTCGGTGACCGATTTCCACTGGCCGGTGGGCCGGCCGGTGGCGGTGAAGTACGTCAGGTACTCGGTGTCGATGAGATCGATCAAGAGCGACTCGTCGCTGGACGGCGCGGCGTCGGTCTCCCCCGCGGCGGCGTCCAGCGCGCGGGCCAGCGAGTCCGATCCGGACAGGTTCACCGCCTCGGTCGACGACGACTGCAGGACACGCTGGGCTTCCCAGAGCTTGGTGTCGAGCGTCTCGGAGAGCATCGCCGCCACGCGATCGTGGGCCTCGTCGCCGGACAACTGCTCACGCTTGGGCTCGATGATCTCGAGTTCGGTCACGGCCTTCTTGTGGAATCGCTTGCGATACACGAAACGGTAAGACCCGGTGCTGATCTCGGCCTCGACCTGCGAACCGACGTCGGCGTTTGCGGGCTTGACCGCCTTGACGTCCCGGTGCGTCGAGCGGTCGCGATAGGTCAGCAGCAGGTCGAGCGCCTCGAGCATCGATGACTTGCCGACCTCGTTGGGGCCGCAGACGACCACCACCCCCTGAGCGGGGAGAATGATCTCGCGCTCGGCCACACCACGGAAGTTGGTGAGCCGCAGTCGGTGCAGGATCACGCCGCGCTCCCGTCCTTGAGCCGCAACAGCAGCCCGAGCGCAGCCCGAGCGGCGCCCGCCTCGGCCCCGCCGGAGCGGGCGGTCTCGACCAGTTCGGCGACCGCCTCGGCGGCGAACCCGCCGATACCGAGGTCGTCGAACTCGCCGTCCGCCGGCATCACCGCGATATCGGTGTGCCGTTCCCAGGGGTACAGGGCGGCGAATCGGCGGGAGTGCCGGTCCAGGCAGGCGTCCAGCGCGGCGCGATCGGTCACGGTCAGCGTGCCGACCAGGCCGTGCTTGATCACGGTGCGGTCTTTGTCGGGCAGTTGGTCGAGATTGATGTCCAGATCGGCGATGTCGCGGCTGTTGTCGACGGGACGCCGCAGGGTGATGAAGCGCCAGCGACCCACGTGGTGATTCTCCACCGAGACCGGGTGGGCGGGGTCGTCCTCGTCGACATCGACGAGGAGTACGTGGCCGGGGTCCGATTCCACGTGGTCGTAGTTGGTGACTTCCGGCGACCCCGAATACCAGATGCGGCCGCTGTCTCCGACACAGGTGCGAGAGTGCTTGTCGCCCAACGCCACATAGTGCACAGCGCCGCGCTCGAGCGCGTCGGCGAGGGTGGCGATCCGGATCAGCGACGGCTTACCCGGATCGGGATCGAGGATATCGACGCCGCCGTGGGCGACCAGGATGCGGGTGGTCCCATCGGCGGGCAGGTCGGCCAGCACCGGGGCGACCAGGTCGGTGGTCGGTACCCTGCTGCGCCACGGGGCGGCCACCAGTTGCACGCCGGGGCGCACGTCCCAGACGCCCGCCCGGTCGAGGACGACGACGTGGTCCGGGCACTCGGCCCGGAACAGCGCGCTGGTGTACACCGAGGATGCGTCGAGCGGATCGTGGTTGCCGGGCAGCAGGTATACCGGAACGCCGATGGCGCGCATGGCCTCCAGCGACTGGCTGATGACCTTGGGATCCAGTTGGTTGGCATCGAAGACGTCACCGGCGACGACGACGAACTCCGCACCGGTCTGCTCGGCCAGCGAACCCAGGCAGGCGACCGCGTCCCGCCGCGCAGCCGAATAGCGCGGCTGCGCGTCACCCGCCAGGAAGTGGCGCGTCATGCCGAGCTGCCAGTCGGCGGTGTGCAGGAATCGCATGGCGGCGAGTGTAGGGCGGTGGGCCGACAAGTCCGGGGACCTCGACCGGCATGTGCACCGACGTTCTAGCCTGACTGCGTGAGCGCAGGATTTCGCACCCTGGTGTTGATGCGGCATGCCAAGTCGGACTATCCGAACGGCGTCGGCGACCATGACCGGCCGCTGGCGAATCGGGGTTTTCGGGAGGCGGGACTGGCCGGCGCGTGGCTGCGCGACAACGTGCCCGCCATCGAGCACGTGCTGTGCTCCTCGGCGGTGCGGACCCGTCAGACGCTGGAACGCACCCAGGTCGCGGCGTCGGTGAGCTACTCCGAACGCCTCTACGGCGCCACCCCGGGGACCATGATCGACGAGATCAACCGGGTCGCCGAGGAGGTGGCCACGCTGCTCGTCGTCGGCCACGAACCCACGGTCAGCCATGTCGCGCTCGGGCTGGCCGGTCCGGCGGGCACCGACCGCGACGCCGTCGAACGGATCTCGATGAAGTTTCCGACATCGGGGATCGCGGTGTTGCGGGTGCCTGCGGGCTGGGCGGGCCTCGGGCTCAACGGTGCGGAGCTGGTGCGGTTCCACGTCCCCCGCTGAGCCCCCTGTCGGGGCGGGCCGAGGGCCCTACGAGTTGGTGGCGAGCGTCAGTTCCATCAGTTTGATGGCCTGAGCGCAGGCGTCGATACCGGGCGCCTGCGGATTGATCCACCAACCGACGACACCGGCGGCATCACTGGCGACGCCGCACGCCCCGTTGGGGTCGTTGGTGCGCATCACGATCGACGGGACACCGTTGATCGACCGGCTCTCGATCTGGTACTTCAGGTTCTGGGCGACCTTGCGCTCGTTGTCCAGGCTGCCCTGCTCGTACCAGAACCGGGTGATATCGACCAGGCCGGCCGGGTTGGCGGCCTGCCAGCGGCACACGGCGCCGACGAACGTGCTCTGGATGTCGAGCGGGTCGGCGCCGACGGTCTTGGCGAGGATGTCCGTCGTGAGGACCTCGCACTCCTTGAGCAGGTTCGGGTACTGCTGCGCGGAGTTGTCGTTGCGCGGCACGCTGCCCGAACCGGACTTGACCGCCGTCCCGCTGACGGTCTGCGCACACCCGCTGACGGTGATGATCAGCGCGGCCGCCCCGACGACCAGGCGGCGAGGGGTCGGCCGGCTCACTTGGCGTTCACAATCGACTGGCGGGTGAGTTCCTTGGCCACATCGCAGGCCGGCGGGAAGGGCTTCTCGGCGAAGCTGACCGACCACTCGATGAAGTCGTCGTTGAACTGGATGCCGATCTCGCACAGGTTGTCCCCCAGGGTGGGATCGGTACCGAGCGCGATGAACCCGCTGTGGCCCTCGATGTTGATGTCCTCGACGCTGGTGCGGGATAGTTCCTCGGTCTTGCGCTCACGCCCGATCGGGCTGCCGCGGTACCAGGTGAAGGAGAAGTGCGGCCCGAGGATGCCGCCGCCGGCCAGCCACTGACATCCGACCGAGTTGGCCGCGGTCTTCACCAGACCGGTCACCCGGGTCTGCTCGGCCACGATCTGGTCGGTGATGCCACCGCACTCGGGGAACAGGGGCCCGTGCTTGGCGTTCGCGGTCGCCGGCCCGGACGGGGACTGCGACGGCTGGGGCTGATTCGAGTCCGAGCCCGAGCATGCGCTCAGCGCGGGGATCACGGCCGCGGCGGCGACCAGCAGCGTCGCCCATCTGCGCGCTCGGGTCATGCGCACCTGCTTCTCACAGCATGCACTGTAGCGGTCGGTGTTGAGGCAACCACCGATAGAGCGGCTGACCTGCCCATACGCCATGGATCGACGGGTGCGGCGGCGACATGGTGCGGCACCCTCGGGCTGCAACGTCTCAGCTGGCCGTATGCGACAGTAACGGCATGCTCCTGGCACTGCTGCGACAGTATGTCCGGCCGTACCGGTGGCTGGTCGCGGCGGTGATGACGCTGCAGACCGTCAGCACCCTCGCCTCGCTGTACCTGCCGACCGTCAACGCCGCGATCATCGACGACGGGGTCGCCAAGGGCGATACCGCGTTGATCGCCGAACTGGGCGTGGTCATGCTCGCCGTGACCGCACTGCAGGTGCTGTGCGCGATCGGCGCCGTCTACTTCGGGTCGCGCACCGGCATGGGGTTCGGGCGGGACCTACGGTCGGCGATGTTCCACCACGTCACCACGTTCTCCCAGCGCGAGACCGCCCGGTTCGGGGCGCCGTCGCTGCTGACCAGGACCACCAACGACGTCCAGCAGATCCAGGTGCTGGTCCAGATGACCGCCACCACCCTGGTCACCGCACCGATCATGTGCGTCGGCGGCATCATCATGGCGATCCACCAGGACGCCGGGCTGTCGTGGCTGCTGCTGGTCAGCGTGCCGGTGCTCGCGGTGTCCAACTACTGGATCGTGTCCCGGATGCTGCCGATCTTCCGGAGCATGCAACGGCTGATCGACGGCATCAATCGGGTGCTGCGCGAGCAGCTCTCGGGCATCCGGGTGATCCGGGCCTTCGCCCGGGAGCCGTTCGAACGGGAGCGCTTCGCCGAGGCCAACCATGCGGTGTCCGACACCGCGCTGGCGGCCGGCCGCTGGCAGGCGTTGATGCTGCCGGTGACGACCCTGACCATCAACATCTCCAGTGTCGCGCTGATCTGGTTCGGCGGCCTGCGCATCGACGCCGGCCAGATGCAGGTCGGTTCGCTGATCGCGTTCCTGTCCTATTTCATGCAGATCCTGATGGCCGTGCTGATGGCGACGCTGCTGCTGCTGTTGCTGCCGCGAGCCTCGGTGTGCGCCGAGCGGATCACCGAGGTGCTGTCCACCGAGGCCGCGATCACCACCCCGCAGCCACCGCGGCGCCCCACCGGCGGGATTCGCGGCGCACTGGTGCTCGACGGTGTCACGTTCAGCTACCCGGGCGCGGAACGGCCGGTGCTGGAGGATGTCTCGTTCACCGCCGAACCCGGCTCCACGACGGCGATCGTGGGCAGCACCGGCTCCGGCAAGTCGACGCTGCTGGGCCTGATGTGCCGGCTCTACGACGTCACCGGCGGCGCGGTGCGCCTCGACGGGGTCGACGTGCGCGACTACGACACCGAGTACCTCTGGTCGGCGCTGGGCCTGGTGCCGCAGCGCGGCTACCTGTTCTCCGGCACCGTCGCCGACAACCTGTACTACGGCAAGGCTGGCGCATCCGACGAGGAACTGTGGGAAGCACTGCGGGTCGCGGCGGCCGACGACTTCGTGCGGGCACATCCCGACGGGCTGCGGATGCGGGTCGCCCAGGGCGGCATCAACTTCTCCGGCGGCCAGCGGCAGCGGCTGGCGATCGCCCGCGCGGTGATCCGCCGCCCGGCGATCTATCTGTTCGACGACGCATTCTCCGCCCTCGACGTGCACACCGATGCGCGGGTGCGCGCGGCGCTGCGCGAGGTGTCCGCCGACTCGACGGTCATCATTGTGGCGCAACGTATTTCAACGGTGGCGCAGGCCGATCGGGTGGTGGTCGTCGACGATGGCCGGGTGGTCGGTGTCGGCACCCACGACCGACTACTGGCCGAGTGCCCGGTCTACGCCGAGTTCGTCGACTCGCAGTCCCTCGGCACCGGGGTCGGAGGGCGACCGTGACCGGGCCGGGGATGCGCGGCGGTGGCCTGCGCACCCTGACCCAGGACCCGGCCAAGGCCCGGTCGCGGGACTTCACCGGATCGGCACTGCGCCTGCTGCGGCGGCTGACCCCGCAACGGCACTTGGCCGCGGCGGTGGTGGCACTGACCGTCGGCGGCATCGCGCTGAGCGTGATCGGGCCGCGCATCCTCGGACACGCGACCGATCTGTTGTTCAACGGCGTGATCGGCCGCCAACTGCCCGCCGGCCTCACCAAGGAGCAGGCGATCGCGGCGGCCCGCGCCCGCGGCGACAACACGTTCGCCGACCTGCTGTCCGGGATGAACGTCGTCCCAGGCCAGGGGGTCGACTTCGCGGCGGTGGGTCGTACGCTGGCGCTCGCCTTGGCGCTGTACCTGGTTGCCGCACTGCTGGTCTGGATCCAGGCTCGGCTGCTGAACGTGATCGTGCAGCGCACCGTCACCGCCCTGCGCTCCGACGTCGAGCACAAGGTGCACCGACTGCCGTTGTCCTACTTCGACTCTCGCCAGCGCGGCGAATTGCTGAGCCGGGTCACCAACGATGTCGACAACATCCAGTCGTCGGTGTCGATGACGATCAGCCAGTTGCTCACCTCGGTACTGACCGTGGTGGCGGTGCTGGTGATGATGCTGACCATCTCGCCGCTGCTGGCGCTGATCACCGTGGTGACGGTGCCACTGTCGCTGTGGGTGACACGGGCGATCGCCCGGCGCTCACAGAAGATGTTCATCGCGCAGTGGGCGAACACCGGTCGGCTCAACGCGCACATCGAGGAGACCTACAGCGGTTTCACGATCGTGAAGACATTCGGGCATCGGGCGGTGGCCCAGGAGAAGTTCCGTGACTTCAACGACGAGGTGTACGCGTCGAGTTTCGGCGCCCAGTTCTTCTCCGGGCTGGTGTCCCCGGCGACCACATTCATCGGCAACCTGAGCTACGTCGCGGTCGCGGTGGTCGGCGGATACCAGGTCGCCACCGGGCAGATCACCCTGGGCAGCATCCAGGCGTTCATCCAGTACGTCCGCCAGTTCAACCAGCCGCTGACCCAGGTGGCGGGCATGTACAACACGCTGCAGTCCGGGGTGGCCAGTGCCGAGCGGGTTTTCGACTTCCTCGACGAGCCCGAGGAGGCTTCCGACGCCGCGGCCGTGCTGCCACCGGGCGGCGAGACCGCCCGCGGGCGGGTGGAATTCCAACACGTGTGGTTCGGCTACGTCCCCGACACACCGGTGATCGAGGACCTGTCGCTGATGGCCGAACCGGGCAGCACGGTGGCGATCGTCGGCCCCACCGGGGCGGGCAAGACGACGCTGGTGAACCTGTTGATGCGGTTCTACGAGGTGGATTCCGGCGTGATCCTGCTCGACGGGGTCGACATCACGACGGTGAGCAGGAACTCGCTGCGCTCCCGGATCGGCATGGTGCTCCAGGACACTTGGCTGTTCGGCGGAACGATCGCGGAGAACATCGCCTACGGCAGGCCGGACGCAGGCCGGGCCGATGTCATCGCGGCCGCCCGGGCGGCCTACGTCGACCGTTTCGTACACACGCTGCCCGACGGCTACGAGACCCGGGTCAGCGACGACGGCGGCAACATCAGCGCCGGGGAGAAGCAGTTGATCACGATCGCCCGGGCCTTCCTCGCACAGCCGCAGTTGTTGATCCTCGACGAGGCCACCAGTTCGGTGGACACCCGCACCGAGCTGCTGGTGCAGCAGGCGATGGGCGAATTGCGCCGGGACCGAACGAGTTTCATCATCGCCCACCGGCTCTCGACCATCCGCGACGCCGACACCATCGTGGTGATGGACGGTGGGCGGATCGTCGAGCAGGGCAGCCACGAGGACCTGCTGGCCCGGCGCGGCGCCTACTTCGAGATGACGAGGATGTGACCCGGGTCTAGAGTTCGGGGCCCTGCGCGCGCAGGTCGTCGACCTCGGCCATCGCCTCGCGCAGTTTGGCCAGCCACTCCTCGGCGTGCTGACCGACCAGTCGGACCGACCAGGCCAGCGCGTCGGAGCGAGACCGGGCGACGCCGGCGTCGACGAGGGTGTCGAGCACCTGACGCTCGGGTTGCTTGAGCCGGGTCATCACCGGAACGGCGATGTGGGTGAACAGGATTCGCTCGACGTTGCCGTCGCCTGCCGCGCCGGTCTCCACGCCCCAGGACACCTTGCGGCCGTACCTGGCCTGGGCCTCCTCGGCGATGTGCATGCGTTCGGAGCGGGTCTCCTCACGGAAACGGGACACCCGCCCCGCCGCCCGGGCCTCGGTCTCATCGTCGGCTTCAGGGAGCCGACCGATCACGGTGATCTCTTCGCGGTCGACGATCACGGTCGGGTCGCCGGCGAACCAGGTCTCCGGCAGCCGTCCGGAGAACCATTCACCGGCGTCGGAGGCATCGGGCTGGGCGGCCTGCTGCCAACCGCCGGGCCGGCCGGGACGCCGGGAGTGCATATGTGAGTGTTTCATGGATTACATGATTACATCGTTGCAGACCGCTGTCGAGGTGTTCGCCGACGGCGAAAATCGGGCAGGGACAGGCTGGGGGGTTGCGCTAACTCGTCTTCGGCCGCGACCGACGTAGCGCAACAATTGTTCCGACCGATGTCACGATCGAGCCCACGCCAGCCGCAAGCGAATTGAGCGCCACACCTCCGCTGGAGATCGCCTGCATCAGCCCGCTCTTGTGATCGTTGGCGTTCCCAGCTTGCACAGTTATCGTGGCGGGGATCTGTCCGTTCAAACCGATGAGGTCGACCGATTCGACGAAGACCGACACATCGTGCGGCCCGGCGGCTTTAGCGGTCACCCGCCAGGTCCAGGATTGCCCCGTTCGAGACCGCTCGGTATGGACGGGGCCCGCTATCGAGATTCCGGGTGATGACGACTCGGCGTTGACGGCGATCTCATTTGGCAGATCTGCGGGTGGGCAGGTGTTGATGTCTAGTTTCATCTCTCCGGCTTCGCCGACAACCAGATCGGGCGTCTTCACATCCCAGCAGGTTGGTTGCTCATAGACGGCGGGTGGCGCCTGTCCCGGGGGCAGGTTGAAATCAGCCCGGACCGGCTCGAGCACCCCACTTTGCTGAGCTGTCTCACGTGGGGCGCTTGTGGAGTGGTTCCAAAGCACCATCACCACAAGAACGTAGGTTCCGATTCCGCCGAGAACAGCGAGTGTGATCAGAAGGGCGCTTCGAAGCGGCGACCGGCGAGTGTTCTCACTCACGTGGCGCACCGCACAGCGATACGTGACGCACGGATCATGTAGTCACGCTGACGGCCCGCGCGGTCTCCCAAAAGAGACTTTCGGCCCCGATTACGGCGGCTTGGTGTCCGACAACCGCACCCGTACACCACGGTGTTCGCGGATAATGGCCGCATGGCAGGTAAGGAGCTCGACCCGCAGCGCGCCCGGGCCGCCCGTGACGTGGTCCGCCAGCACCCGGTGATGGTGCTGCTGCTGGCGTCGCCGGCGCTGATCGCCGTCGCCGCGGTGTGGTGGCTGGCCGGCGCGGGATGGGCGATCGTGCTGTTGATCGCGGCGGTGATCGCCGGCGGTGCGGCGGTGCGGCGCCGGCGCTGAACGCCGCGCCGGTCAGGCGTTGTCGGCCCGGCGGGCGCGGAAGAGCTTGACGTCGTCCTTGATGCCCTTGAGGTGACGGGCCTTGGCGAACGACCACCGGAAACGGTCGTCGTCACCGATCTGTTCGCGCGCCGCCTCGCTCACCAACACCGAAGCGGGGCGGGCCACCCCGGTGACACGGCTGGCCAGATTGACCGGGCTGCCGAACCAGTCGCCGGCCCGGCTCACCGCCGCGCCGTAGGACACCCCGGCCCGCAGCTGCGGCAGCGCCTCGTCAGCATCGATGGTCTCGACGAGGGTGAGCATCGCCTCCAGCAGCGGTGCCGTCTCGGCGGACACCAGCATCACCGCGTCACCGATCGTCTTGATGAACCGCACCGGCTTGACGGCCACCTCGCGCGCCGCCTCGGCCAGCCGATTGGCCAACTGCTCGAGTTCCTCCGGCGGGACCTCCTCGCCGAGTCTGGTGAAACCCACGAGATCCGCGAAGGCCACCGCGACCATCCGCGCACCGGGTAGCGGCGCCCCGGCGGCGCGCTCGTTGGCGTTGACGGCCTCGGTCTCCATCGCGTGCCGCAGCTGCAGCATCAGCATGTCGGCGATCATCGGGCCCAGCAGCGGGGCCGCGGCGGCGACCAGGGCCTGCGAGCCCCTCGCCATCTCGAGTTCGGTGGTCCCCGGATGCAGCGTGGTGGCGACCGCGGTGTAGCGCATCATCTCCGCCGCGTGCGAAAGGCCGTCGGCCAGCACCCATACCACGGTCAGTAACTGGTCGGCGTCGATGCCCAGCTCGAGAAACCGCTTGATGTGTACCGCGGGTTCACCGTCGGGCCGCATGAACACCGGCGCGTCGGGATCCTCGACCACCGGCAGTCCGCTGGCGCGCTGGAAGCGCATCAGTTGGTCGACGTCCAGACCCGTCCGCTCGCTGATCTCCCGCGCCGAGACGTAGGTGCCGTCGTCGCCGAGGACGCGACGCGCGGGCAGCAGCATCGGCGCGAACGAGGCTTTGATCTCCTCGACGCTGATGCCGAGGTCCAGCAGATACGGGATCAGTTCGGCGCGTTCGGTCCGGGCCTCGCCGGTCAACCCGTCGAGCAGACCGGACGCCTCGATATCCGCGGTATCAGGGTGCTGCGCCACCCGCCCAACGTATACGTTCGGAACCGATGCCACGACCGCCACTGCTGCAGGGACTGCCGCCCATCGCCGATCCGGACGCCCGACTGCTCATCCTGGGCAACATGCCCAGCGTGATGTCGCTGGCGGCCGGCGAGTACTACGGTAATCCGCGAAATGCGTTCTGGCGCATCACCGGTGCGTTGTTCGGCTTCGAACCCGACGAACCGTACCCGCAACGAGCGGAAGCGCTGCGACGCAACGATGTCGCGGTGTGGGACGTGCTGCGGAGCTGCCGACGGGCGGGCAGCCTGGATTCGGCCGTCGAACCGGCCAGCATGGTGGCCAACGACTTCCCGGCGTTCTTCGCCGCGCACCCGGCGATCGAGCGGGTGTACTTCAACGGCGCTGCCGCGCAACGCAATTACACCAGGCTGGTTCGCGTAGACATAGCGGTGCGCTATCACCGGCTGCCCTCGACCAGCCCCGCGCAGACGATGGGTTACGCCGACAAGCTGGCGGCGTGGCGGGTCATCGGCGGCTCATGACACCGGCGGGCGACGGCCGGCCCAGGGGCGGGCCTTCTCGATCTGGGCGCTGAGCGACAGCAGGGTCGCCTCATCGGAGGGACGGCCGACGAGTTGTAGCGACAGTGGCACACCCCCGGCGTCGAGGCCCCAGGGGACGACCGCGGCGGGCTGACCCGTCGCGTTGAAGATCGCGTTGAACGGAACCCGGCTGGCCACCAGCGCCAGGGTGCTGATGCCGCCGCGGTGCTGGTACTGCCCGACCCGAGACGGCCCGGTCGCGGTGCCGGGCGTGATCAGCACGTCGACGTCGTCGAAGATCGAATTGACGCGGGCGGCCAGCGTCGGCTCGGCGGCCCGGATCTTGGCGAGCCGGCTGTCCGAGACCAGGCTGCCCAGCCGCGCACAGGCGCGGGTGCGCGGCTCGAGCCGCTCCGGGTGCGGCAGGCGCTGGACGTCCTCGTAGATGCCGCGCCACATCCGCGGCAGGACGTGGCCGTACACCGCCCAGGCCGGGTAGTCGGGGTCGCGCCACAGCACCTCATGGCCGAGGTCGCGCAGCAGCGCCTCCATCCCGTCGAGCGCGCGCTGCTGGGGGCGGCCGACCCGGCCGATCATCGTCGGCGGAAGCTTGGCGCTCAACGCAATCCGCAACCGGCCGGGCTTGCGCGCCGCCGCCTTGACGAACCCGCCCCGCGGTCCCGGCTTGGTGGCGGTGACGTCGAGGAACAACGCGGCGTCCTCGACGGTGCGGGCGATCGGCCCGTTGACGCTCATCCCGCACCAGGCGTCGTCGTGCGGGTCCATCGGCACCCGATCCCGTTGGGGCTTGACGCCGAACACCCCGCACCAGGTCGACGGGATGCGGATCGAGCCCGCCCCGTCGGAGCCCAGCGCCATCGGGGCGAGGCCGGCGGCCACCGCCGCCGCGCTGCCGCCGCTGCTGCCGCCCGGCGTGTAGGACAGGTCCCACGGGTTGTGCGTGGCGCCGAACGCGACCGTCTCGGTGAACGGCCACAGCATCATCTCCGGCACCGCGGTCTTGCCCAGGATCACCGCGCCCGCGGTGCGCAACCGCCGCACCACCTCGGCGTCGGCGGTCGGCGCCAGCCCATGGGCGCTGCTGCCGTAACAGGTGAACTCGTCGGCGACGTCGACGTCGTCCTTGACGGCGATCGGCACTCCCAACAGCGGCAGCCGCTCCCCCGCGTCGAGCAGTTCCTGGGCGGCCGCGGCCTCCCGGCGCGCGCTGTCGGCCAGCACGATTCGGTAGGACCGCACTTCGCGGTCCACCCGCGCGATCCGGTCCAGGTACAGCTCCAGCAGGGCCGGTGCGGTGATGGCGCCGGCCGCGAGCATGCGGGCCTGCTCGGCCGCGCCGGCGAAGGCGATGTCGGTGGTGTCCACTCACCGGAGCGTAACCCGCGGCGGCTACGGTGACGGAATGTCATGTGTGTTCTGCGAGATCGTGGCCGGCACCGCACCGGCGATCCGGGTCTACGAGGATGACGACTATCTCGGCATTCTGGACATCCGCCCGTTCACCCGGGGCCACACGCTGGTGCTGCCCAAGCGGCACACCGTCGACCTCACCGACACCCCGGCGGAGACGCTGGCCGGCATGCTGGCCATCGGGCAGCGGATCGCCACCGCCACCCGGGCCTCGGATCTGGCCGCCGACGCGAACAACATCGCGATCAACGACGGCAAGGCCGCGATGCAGACCGTGTTCCACATCCATCTGCATGTGATCCCGCGGCGCAACGGCGACAAGCTGTCCTTCGCCAAGGGGATGCTGGTGCGCCGCGACCCCGACCGCGAGACCACCGGCCGGATCCTGCGGGCCGCGCTCGGGCGGGTGTCATGACCTCGCCACTCGACCGCGCCATGATGCGGTTCATGACGGTGCACGACACGCTGTACCAGCGCAGCAACGGCTGGGTGGGGCACCGGATTCCCTTCGCCCCGCGAATGCTGCTGCTGCACAGCATCGGGGCGAAAACCGGTGCGCTGCGCACACATTCGCTGGCCTACTACCGCGATGGCGACGACTACCTGATCGTCGGCTCCAACGGCGGCGCGCCGCGCAACCCGGCCTGGTACCACAACCTGTTGGCCAATCCGGAAGTCGAGATCAACATCGGCCCGCGGCGGGTGCCGGTGCGGGCGGACGTCGTATTGCCCGACGACCCGGACTACGCCCGGCTGTGGAAGCTGTGCGACGACGAGAACAAGGGCCGCTACAGCGCGTACCAGAAGCTGACCACCCGGCCGATCCCGGTTGTCCGGCTGACACCCTAGTTGCCCGGCTTCGAGCGACTACCGGTCGACCCGGCGGGACCGAGTCGCTCAAAGGTGGGCACATGAGGTGTCGCCCGGGACACCTGCCGGTGGGGCGCGCCGAGGGCTAGAAGAGTTCCTTGGCCAGCAGCTCGAGGGTGAGCTCGCGGGCCGGTGCGGTCGCCGGGTCCGACCCGCGGTAAGCGGAGGCCACCGGGTTGACCATCACCTCGTCGACGTCGAATTCAGCGGCGACGGCTCGGATCTGGTCGGCGGCCTCGGCGGGTGCCCCGACGACGGCGCGGTCGCGGGCGGCCGCGACGACGGCCTCGGCCTGCGGCGTCAGGGTGGTCGCGGCGGCGTCCTCGACGAGGTCGAGCGGGCCCAGTGGCTGACCGGTGCGCAGCCGGGCCATCATCTGCAGATTGGGCAGCAGCAGCGCCTCAGCCGCGGCGCGGGTTGGCGCCACCACCGCGTTGACGGTCATGAACGTCACCGGTTCGGCGGCCATTGCGGACGGCCGGAACTCCGCGCGGTACACCGCCAGGGCGTCGGCCGTGCCCTGCCCGGAGAAATGGTGCGCGAACACGTACGGCAGGCCTTTGGCCGCGGCCAGATGCGCCGAATACAGCGAGGAACCGAGCAGCCAGATCCGCGGCTCACCGACGGCGGCAGGGGTGGCCTTGAGGATGTACTCCTGGTTGCGGATCGGGATGCGCACCCCGCGCGCGCCCATCAGCGCGGCGACGTCGTCGAGGTACTGCGGGAAGTTCTCCACATCGCTGTCGTCGCTGGTGCCGCGCAGCATGATCGACGTCACCGGGTCGGACCCCGGGGCGCGGCCGATGCCGAGATCGATGCGGCCCGGCGCGGCGGCCTCCAGCAGCGCGAACTGTTCGGCGACGGCCAGCGGCGCGTGGTTGGGCAGCATCACCCCGCCGGACCCCAAGCGCAGCTGGGTGGTCTGGGCGGCGAGGTAGGCGATCAGCACCGGCGGGCTGGTGGCCGCGACGGCCGGCATGTTGTGGTGCTCGGCCAGCCAGTAGCGGGTGAAACCGAGCCGGTCGGCGGTCTGCGCCAGCCGCACGGTGGCCGCCAGCGCGTCCGCGGTCCGCTGGTCGCTGCGGACCGGGACCAGGTCGAGTACGGAAAGTCGCATGCGCTGTTCAACACCACCCTTCGTCGGGAGCTTCCCCGGCCAGCTGCCGGGCGTCGCCGAACACATCGTCCAGCATCGCGGGTGTGAGCCGCCCGGTGAACATGTTCTGCTGGCTGGGGTGATAGCAACCCAGCAGCTGCCGCCCCGACGCCAGCTCGGCCACCACCCGGTGGCCGAACTTCGGCTTGGCCAGCGGCGGCAGCTCGGCCCATTCTTCGTTGCCCAGCAGCCGCAGCGCGGCCTGCCAGGCGAAGCCACCGAGGGCGACGATGACCCGGACGTAGGGCGCGATCAGCCGCCATTCGGCGTCCAGCCACGGCGCACACGTCGACCGCTCCTCGGGTGTCGGCGCATTGGCCGGCGGTGCGCACCGCACCGCCGCCGCGATCCGAATCTCCTTGGTGCTCAACCCGTCCGCGGCATCGACGCTGAACGGTGAGTTCACCAGCCCGGCCCGATGCAGCGCGGCGAACAACTGATCACCGGAACGGTCGCCGGTGAACACCCGCCCCGTCCGGTTGCCGCCGTGCGCCGCGGGCGCCAGCCCGAGCACCAGGATGCGCGGGCGCGGCGAACCCCAGCCGGTGATCGGCCGTCCCCAGTACGGCTCGTCGGCGAACGAGCGGCGTTTGACCACGGCCACCTCCTCGCGCCAGGCCACCAGCCGCGGGCAGGCCCGGCAGACGCTGACCCTGGCGTCGAGTTCGTCGATGTCGCCGACCGTCTTGGCCAGGGCGGCCACCCGCCGACCGGTCCTCGCCACCGGGGTGTCCGGCGTCGCCGGGTCACCCGGCCAGCCCGTGCCGGGGGGCACCGGGGAGGCGAACGGCACTCCGGTGCGGGGATGAGCGTGCTCGGTCACCCGTCCACTGTGCCTGTTCGGAGACCTGTGTGGAGCGTCGCCGGGCACGCATAAGCTTCGCCGGTGAGCACCAACCGCGTGCCGGCGCTGCTGATCCTGTCCTCGGCGTTCCTCGCCGCGGCCGGCAACGGGATCTCGATGGTCGCCTTCCCGTGGCTGGTGCTGCAGCGCTCCGGCAGCGCGGTGGACGCCTCGATCGTCGCCGCCGCGGCCACCCTGCCACTGCTGGTCGCCACCCTGGTCGCCGGCACGGCGGTGGACTTCGTCGGCCGCCGCCGGGTGGCGATGCTGGCCGACGCGCTGTCGGCGATCTCGGTCGCGGCCATCCCGGTGCTGGCGATGACCCTGGGCACCGGATCGCTGACGACGCTGGTGCTCGCCGGGCTGGCCGCGCTGGGCTCGTTCTTCGACCCCGCCGGGATGACCGCCCGGCAGTCGATGCTGCCCGAGGCCGCCACGCGCGCCGGTTGGACGCTCGACCACACCAACAGCATCTACGAGGCGGTGTTCAACCTGGCCTACATCACCGGGCCGGGTATCGGCGGCCTGCTGATCGCGACGCTGGGCGGGGTGAACACGATGTGGGTGACCGCCGGCGCGTTCGTCCTGTCGATCCTGGCGATCGCGCTGCTGCGGCTGGAAGGGGCCGGCCGGCCGCCGCGTGACAAACGGCCCGAGGGCGTGGTCTCCGGGGTGGTCGAGGGGCTGCGGTTCGTCTGGCACAACCGGGTGCTGCGCACGCTCGGGCTGATCGACCTGGCGGTCACCGGGTTGTACCTGCCGATGGAGAGTGTGCTGTTCCCCAAGTACTTCACCGACCGCAACGAGCCAGCCCACCTGGGTTGGGTGCTGATGGCGTTGTCGATCGGCGGGCTGGTCGGGGCGCTGAGTTGGACCGTGCTCTCGAAGGTGTCCAGCAAGCGGACCACGGTGCTGACCGCGGTGCTGACCTTCGGGATCGCGGTGTTGGTGATCGCGTTCCTGCCGCCGCTGCCGGTGATCCTGTCGTTCGCCGCACTGACCGGCCTGGTGTACGGGCCGATCGGCCCGATCTACAACTCGGTGATGCAGACCCGCACCCCGGAGCAGCTGCGCGGCCGGGTGGTCGGGGTGATGACGTCGATGGCGTACGCCGCGGGCCCGCTCGGGTTCATGCTGGCCGGCCCGCTGGTCGACACGTTCGGCCTCAAGGCGACATTCCTGGTGCTGGCCGTACCGGTGCTGATCATCGGACTCATCTGCCCGTGGCTGCCCGCGCTGCGGGAACTCGACGACGAACCGGCCGCACCTACGCTACAACCATGACGCTCGTCGACATCGACGCCGAACCCCGCTTCCGGCATCTGCTGGACATGCACGTGGAGTTCGACGCGGCGCAGATCTTTCCCACCCCGACCGGAACCCGGATGACGTTCGTGATCACCCGGGGCCGCGTGGCGGGTGACCGGATCACCGGTGACCTGCTGGCCGGTGGCGGCGACTGGGTGGTGCTCGGCAGCGACGGGGTGGCCCGGCTGGACGTGCGGGCCACGCTGCGCACCGATGACGGCGCCTACATCCACATCACCGTCACCGGCCGGGTGCTGATGAGCCCGGAGGCCACCGGCCGCTACACCGCCGGCGAACTGGTCCGCCACGACGAGGTGTACGCCCGGTCGAGCCCGCTGTTCGACACCGACGACGAGCGCTACCGGTGGATCAACGCCGTGCACACCATCGCGCTCAATCAGATGTCGCTGTCGGAGGTGCAGTACAAGGTCTTCGAGGTGCTCTGAGGTGCCGGGCGGGAAACCTAGGATGGTCGCATGGCCGTGAGCGTGCTGGCCGAACTGGCCGCCGAACTCCCCGACGGTGTCGTCGTCACCGATCCCGACATCCTGGCCTCCTACCGGCAGGACCGCGCCGCCGACCCGTCCGCCGGAACCCCGGTGGCCGTGGTCCGGCCCACCCGCACCGAGGAAGTCCAGACCGTACTGCGGTGGGCGAGCAGGCACCGGGTCGCCGTGGTGCCACGCGGGGCGGGCACCGGGCTCTCCGGCGGGGCGACCGCCCTGGACGGCGGGATCGTGCTGTCGACGGAGAAGATGCTCGACATCACCGTCGACCCGGTGACCCGCACCGCGGTGTGCCAGCCCGGACTACTCAACGCCGAGGTCAAGAAGGTCGTCGCCGAGCACGGCCTGTGGTACCCGCCGGACCCGTCGTCGTATGAGATCTGCAGCATCGGCGGCAACATCGCCACCAACGCCGGCGGACTGTGCTGCGTGAAGTACGGCGTCACGACCGATTACGTGTTGGGCCTGCAGGTGGTGCTGGCCGACGGGACCGCGGTGCGTCTCGGGGGCCCGAGGCTCAAGGACGTGGCCGGGCTGTCGCTGACGAAGTTGTTCGTCGGCAGCGAGGGCACCCTTGGCGTGGTCACCGAGGTGACGTTGCGGCTGCTGCCGCCGCAACACTCGGCGTGCACGGTGGTGGCGACCTTCGACTCGGTGGAGGCGGCCGCCAATGCCGTGGTGACGATCACCGGCAAGATCCGGCCCTCGATGCTGGAGTTCATGGACGCGGTGGCCATCAACGCCGTCGAGGACAAGCTGCGGATGGGCCTGGACCGCAACGCGGCGGCGATGATGGTGGCCGCCTCCGACGATCGCGGCGCGGCCGGGTCCGAGGACGCCGAGTACATGGCGCGGGTCTTCACTGAAGCCGGTGCAGGAGAATGCTTTTCGACGTCGGATCCAGCGGAGGGCGAGGCGTTCGTCGCCGCCCGCCGCTTTGCGATCCCGGCGGTGGAGGCCAAGGGCGCACTGCTGCTCGAGGACGTCGGGGTGCCGCTGCCCGCGCTGGCCGACCTGGTCGGGGGGGTCGCCAAGATCGCGGCCGACCGCGACCTGACCATCTCGGTGATCGCCCACGCCGGGGACGGCAACACCCATCCGCTGATCGTCTACGACCCCGGCGACGCCGCGATGACCGAGCGGGCGCACACCGCGTTCGGTGAGATCATGGACCTGGCGGTCGCGCTGGGCGGCACGATCACCGGCGAGCACGGTGTCGGCAGGCTCAAGAAGCCCTGGCTGGCAGGACAACTCGGCCCGGAGGCGATGGAGCTCAATCGGCGGATCAAGGCCGCGCTGGATCCGGACAACATCCTCAATCCGGGTGCGGTGATCTAGCCGCGCCGGGTCTTGATCCAGCCGCCCAGCTTGGACCGGAGGTACAGCACTCCGAGCAGGATGACGACGTAGGACGTGCCCATCACCACCCACGCGAACGGCAGCAGCAGTGGCTGGCCGAACAATGTCAGCCCGTCGAACGCGCCTGGCGCGATGGAGAATCCGGCGCCCATGATCAGCCCGCCCAGGCTGCAGCGGATCACCCGCGGCGCCAGCGGGCCGATCAGGCGGGTGCCCCGCAACGAGCGCCCCGCGACGATCGCCCCGCCCAGCAGCGCGGCGAACAGGGCGACCCGCTGGATGATCCGGTCGTCCACCCCCATCGCGGCGTCGCCCAGCAGGTCGGTGTAGCCCCACGGTCCGTAGATCTGCACCAGTGCGGCGAACAGCAGTCCCATGATCATCGTCGCGGTGCGCGGATCCCAGGCGGCGTGCAGGAAGTCGCGGAAGCTCTCGTGCCCGCCGAAGACCAGCCGCCGGGCGTTGAGTCCGACGACCACGGCCAGGCCGGTCAGCGCCAGGACCGGATGGGCGGTGGACGTGGTGGTCGGCATCTGTCCGACGTGGGTGATCGCCGCCTGGCCGAACAGGTGCGGGGTGAGCAGGCAGCCGACGAAGAACCCGGCGAAGGTCAGCACGAAGGCGTACTCACCGGAGCCGACGCGGGCCACCGCACCGGTGGTGCACCCACCGTTGACCACCGCCCCGAGGCCGAGCAGTGCCCCACCCACCACCGACCACACCGTGACCGGAAACAGCTTGGCGTGCGGGGTGAAGCCGGTGGCCAGCGCCAGGACCGCCAGCCCGCCCGCGACCCACAGCCAGGTGTAGACGATGGCCAGCAGGCGCACCGCCGAGCGGTGGTGGATGACGTCGTCGAACGCCACCACCGTGCAGGTGTTCCCCCGCTGGATGGCTATGCCGACGACGAAGACCAGGGCCAGCGCGATCCAGAAGGCGGCCGAGCTCACCGCGGGAGCGTACCTTGACAGCCTGATCCTCTTGTCGTATTCATAAGACATGGGTGCGGTTGTGTCTCACGACCCGGTGGCCAGGTTCAGCTTGGCGACGGCGCAGACCTGGGCCGACCCCTGGCCGCTGTACCGGGCATTGCGCGACCACGACCCGGTGCACCACGTCGTTCCGGACCGATCGGATCAGGACTACTGGGTGCTGTCCCGGCACGCCGATGTGTGGAACGCGGCCCGCGACCACCAGACGTTCTCCTCCGCACAGGGCCTGACCGTCACCTACGGCGAACTGGAACTCATTGGCCTGCAGGACAATCCGCCGATGGTGATGCAGGACCCGCCGGTGCACACCGAATTCCGCAAGTTGGTCGCGCGCGGCTTCACCCCACGTCAGGTCGAGGCCGTCGAGCCTGCGGTGCGCAGCTTCGTCGTCGACCGCATCGAACGGCTGCGCGCCGCCGGCGGTGGGGACATCGTCGCCGAGCTGTTCAAACCGCTGCCGTCGATGGTGGTCGCGCACTATCTCGGCGTCCCCGAGGAGGACCGCGGCCGGTTCGACGGCTGGACCGAGGCCATCGTGGCCGCCAACGCCACCGGGTCGGTGGCCTCCGTCGGTGACGCCGTCGGGTCGATGATGGGCTACTTCACCGAGCTGATCGAGCGGCGCCGGCGCGAGCCCGGCGACGACACCGTCTCGCACCTGGTGGCGGCCGGGGTCGGCGCCGATGGAGACGTCGCCGGCACGCTGTCGGTGCTGGCCTTCACCTTCACGATGGTCACCGGCGGAAACGACACCACCACCGGCATGCTCGGCGGTTCGGTGCAGCTGCTGCACCAGCGCCCCGACCAACGCCGGCTGCTGGCCGGGCAACCGGACCTGATTCCCGACGCCGTCGAGGAACTGCTCCGGCTCACCGCGCCGGTTCAGGGGCTGGCCCGCACCACCACCCGCGACGTAGAACTGCATGGCCGCACCATCCCGGCTGGGCGCAAGGTCCTGCTGCTGTACGGCTCGGCCAACCGCGACGAACGCCAGTACGGCCCCGACGCCGCCGAACTCGACGTCACCCGCCGCCCCCGCAACATCCTGACCTTCAGCCATGGCGCGCATCACTGCCTGGGCGCCGCGGCCGCCCGGATGCAGGCCCGGGTGGCGCTGACCGAGCTGCTGGCCCGCTGCCCGGATTTCGAGGTCGACGAGCCCGGAATCGTCTGGGCCGGCGGCGGTTACGTGCGCAGGCCGCTGTCGGTACCGTTCCGGGTGGTCGGTTAGATGCCCGGTAGGGACTGGCTGGGATCGCGGCGGGCCGAGGTGGCCGCCGACCGCATCCTCGACGCCGCGGGCGCATTGTTCGCCGAACACGATGTCGCAGGCGTGGGCATGAACGACATCGCCCGCGCCGCAGGTTGCTCCCGGGCCACGCTGTACCGCTACTTCGAGAACCGCGAAGTCCTGCACACCGCGTACGTGCACCGCGAGGCCTACCGGCTGCACGAGCACATGACCGGGCTGATCGGCGAGATCGGCGATCCGCGCGAGCGGCTGCTGGCCGGGCTGACCACGTCGATGCGGCTGGTGCGCGAAAGTCCGGCGCTGTCACGATGGTTCGCCACCACCGACTCGCCCATCGGGGCGGAGATGGCCGAGCAGTCCGAGGTGATCCAGGCGCTGACATCGGGCTTCCTGCTGTCGCTGCGACCGGACGACCCCGACGTGGTACATCGCCGCGCTCGGTGGCTGGTGCGGGTGCTGACCTCGCTGCTGATCTTCCCCGGCCACGACGCCGACGATGAACGCGCGATGCTCGAAGAGTTCGTGATCCCCGTTGTCTGTCCCGCCGGGCGGGGCTCGCCTCCGGCATTGGTCTGAATCCATGACGGCGAACCGGGTCACCCTGCACGACCAGCCGTGGTCGTGGACTCTGGACAGTACGGCCGAAGGCCTGATCCTTACCGTTATGTGCGGAACCGTCGGCCTTTACGAGCGATCGGTTCTGCTTGAGCCGGAGGAGATCCGGGCCTGGCAGGAGTCCGGGCCGGCCGGCCTGGAATCGCTCGTCGAGGCGATCAGGTACGACGGAGATGGCACCAGCCTCGCCCACCGTTACCGGCCCGATCTGGTCGGCCGCCGCGCCGACGAGCCCTAGGAGCGAACGCGGGTGAACCGGTGCAACAGCCACGCCACCGGGACCGTCATGACCAGGGTCACCACGAACAGCACGGCCGCCGAACCGGTGTACACCCGCCAGTGCAGCACCTCGACCATCGCGATCTCCATGACGACCAGGTGCACCAGGAAGATCTCGTAGGAGATCTCACCGAGCCACACCATCGGCCGGGTGCTCAACAGCCGGGCGTACCAGCCGCGGTCGCCCAACGCCAGCGGCGCCACCACCAGGGTCGCCACCGCGGTGTAGAAGCCGACCTTCACCAACGCCTGCGCCAGCCCGGTCGGCGACGTGGTCGGCTCACCGGCGATCGGGGTGGAGGCGATGAAGTAGCTGATCACCGCCAGTGGCACCGCGATGAACCCGTAGCAGCGCACCCCCATCGCCTTCAGCACGGTCAGCGCCATCCCGCCGACGAACCAGGCCAGGTAGCCGGGCAGCCACAACCGGGCGCCGTCGGGCAGGAAGTGCGTGGTGTGCACCAGCACCATCCAGGCCGGACTGAGCGACGCCAGCGCCAGCAGGCCGGTCAGCAGCAGCATCGGGCGCCAGCGCCGCCGGCACAGCACCACCAGCAGCAGGTAGGCCATGATCGGCAGCGCTACGTAGAAGGCCACCTCGACCGCCAGGCTCCACATCTGGGTAAGGCCCTGGTGCAGATAGCCGTTGAACGCGTAGTTGTCGGTATAGATCTGGGTGAGTGTGAGGTTGCGCAGCAGCCCGACCCAAGTGTGGCCGGGGTTCGGGCCACCGTCGCGGAAGTGGTAGATCAGGTAGGCGGCCAACACGGTGACCACGTAGGCGGGCATGATCCGCCGCACCCGGTGCCAGGTGTAGCGCGCCACCGACGGTGCCGCGGTCCCGTTCACCACCGCGTTCACCCACGGGCCGAACAGGAGGAACCCGGACAGCACGAAGAAGATCGGCACCCCGATCTCCATGCGTGAATACACCAGTCCCACGAAGCCGTGCGTGTACTTGCCGGTGGTATACGCGGCGTGGGTGCCGAGCACCAGCAGCGCGGCCAGCGCGCGGACGCCGGTGAGCGAGGCGACCCGGTCGACCGTGGAGATCTGTTCGAGGCCGCCCTGGTCGACCTCGCTGGACGCCGTCATCGGGATTGGCGCCGAGGCTTCCCGCCGGAGGGTCGTGAGTCGTACGACGGTCCGCCGCGGTCGGGCTTGAGGTCGATGAGCACACCCGAGATCCGGGTCTTCTCAAGGGCTTTCAGGGTGGACTTCGGGAGTTTGGCGGGTAGCTCGACCAACGAGAAGTCGCTCTTGATGGTGATATGGCCGAAATCGCTTCGATGCAGCCCACCTTCGTTGGCGATGGCGCCCACGATCGAACCCGGCCCCACCTTGTGCTTCTTGCCGACGGCGATGCGATAGGTCGCCAGGTCGTCGCGGGTCTTGCGGGGGGCGCGCTCACGCTCCGGTCGCTCCGGCCGATCCGGGCGATCACGGCGCTTCTCCGGGGGCGGCTCGGTCATCAGGAACTCGGCGCCGTCGCGGGACTGCAGCGCCAACGCCGCGGCGATATCGGCCATCGGCACGTCGTTGTCGCGCTCGTAGTCCTCGATCAGCCGGCGGAACATGTCGAAGCCGGGGGCGTTCAGCGCATCGGTGATCGAGTCCCGGAACTTCTCCACCCGCTGGGCGTTGACGTCGTCGACCGACGGCAGCTGGCCTTCGACGAGTTTCTGCCGGGTGACCCGTTCGATCGAATTCAGCAGGTGCCGTTCGCGTGGGGTGACGAACAGCAGCGCGGTCCCCGACCGCCCCGCGCGTCCGGTGCGCCCGATCCGGTGTACGTAGGACTCCGGGTCGTGCGGGATGTCGAAGTTCACCACGTGCGAGATGCGCTCGACGTCAAGGCCTCTGGCGGCCACGTCGGTGGCGACCAGGATGTCGATCGAGCCGTCCTTCAGCTGCGAGATGGTGCGCTCCCGGACTGCCTGCGGGATATCACCGTTGATGGCCGCCGCGGCGAACCCGCGGGCCCGCAGCTTCTCGGCGACCTCCTCGGTGGCCTGCTTGGTGCGGACGAACACGATCATCGCGTCGCCCTGCTCGACCTCGAGCAGCCGGGTCAGCGCGTCCATCTTGCGCGGATACGAGACCTGGAAATAGCGCTGGGTGATGTTCTCGGCGGTCTGAGTCTTCGACTTGACCGTGACCTCGACCGGATCATGAAGGTACTTGATGGTGATCTTCTTGATGCCCGGCGGCATGGTCGCCGAGAACAGCGCCACCTGTTTGTACTCCGGGGTATCGGCGAGAATCCGCTCGACGTCCTCGGCGAACCCCATCTGCAGCATCTCATCGGCCTCGTCGAGTACCAGGTAGTCCAGATGCGACAGGTCCAGGCTGCCCTTCTCCAGATGGTCGATCACCCGCCCCGGTGTCCCGACGACCACCTGGGCACCCCGTTTGAGACCGGCCAACTGCGGGACGTAGGAGGAGCCGCCGTAGATCGGCAGCACGTTGATCTTCAGGTGCGCCCCGTAGCGGCTGAACGCCTCGGCGACCTGCAGGGCCAACTCCCGCGTCGGAGCCAGCACCAGCGCCTGGGTGGTGCGGCTGGCGGTGTCGATCTTGGACAGGATCGGGATGGCGAACGCCGCGGTCTTGCCGGTGCCGGTCTGGGCCAGGCCGACGACGTCGGAACCCGCCAGCAGCGCCGGAATGGTGGCCGCCTGGATGGCCGACGGGGTCTCGTAGCCGACGTCGGAGACGGCCTGCAACACGGCGGGATGAATGTGCAGGTCGGCGAACGTCGCGGGGGGCGCGTCGGCGGTGCCGGGCGCACCGTCTTCCAGGGTTGTCATCGGATCTGCAGTCTAGTGCCCGCGCGTGGCCTCACCTGCTTCTGCGCCGATGACGGTACCGTGCACCGGTGTGTGGCATCGGCTAGCGGCACCCGCGCTGGGCTCGGCGCTGGGGGTTGCGCTGACCGTGGCGGTCACCGCCGCGCTCGCCGGCTGCAGCTCGGGCGACTCGACGGTGGCCAAGACCCCGCAAGCCAGCACCACCAGTGCGGCGCCGTCCTCGGCCGGTTCGTCGACCGCGGCGGCACCACCGCCGGCCAGTCCCCCACCCCCGGATCCGTGCGCGGTCAACCTGGCCGCACCGGCGATCGCGCAGGCGGTCTCCGAACTCCCGCGCGACCCGCGCAGCGGACAGGGCTGGAACCCCGAGCCGGTGGCGGGCAACTACAACGAATGTGCGCAGCTGTCGGCGATCATCGTCAAGGCCAATACCAACGCCGCGAACCCGAACACCCGGGCGGTCATGTTCCACCTGGGCAAGTACATCCCGACCGGCGTCCCGGACACCTACGGCTTCAACGGGATCGACGCCGCGCAGAGCACCGGCGACACCGTCGCGCTGGCCTACGCCGGCGGCCTCGGCCTGCAGAGCGTGGTCCGATTCCGCTGGAACGGCAACGGCGTCGAGCTGATCGGTAACACCTAGCCCGCTACCGACGGTTCGTTCCTGAGCTGGCCTGTCGGACCCCGCGCCTACAGTTGCCGATGTGTTCGTCGTCGACGATCAAGTCATCTACAGCGCCTCCAACCTAGCGGCCGCGGCGCGCTGCGAGTATGCGTTGCTGCGCTCGTTCGACGCCCAATTGGGCCGGGGGCCGGCCGTCGCGGCCACCGATGAACTGCTGGCCCGTACCGCCCGACTCGGCGGTGAGCACGAGCAGCGGCATCTCGACGAACTGCGCACCCGGGCCGACGTCGCGATCATCGGCAGGCCCGCCTACACGGTGGCGGGCCTGACCGCGGCCGCCGAGGCCACCCTGAGCGCGGTCGAGCGGCGGGCACCGGTGGTGTACCAGGCCGCGATGTTCGACGGCCGATTTGTGGGTTTCGCCGACTTCCTGCTGCTCGACGCCGACCGCTACCGGTTGCGCGACACCAAGCTGGCCCGCTCGGTCAAGGTCGAGGCGCTGCTCCAGCTGGCTGCCTATGCCGACACCCTGGCCGCCGCCGGCGTCGCCGTGCACGACGACGTCGAACTGGTTCTCGGCAACGGCACCACCATGGCCTACCGGGTCGACGAGCTGCTGCCGGTGTACCGGTCCCGCCGCGCCGAACTGCAGGATCTGCTCGACCGGCATTACGCCGGCGGGGCCGCGGTCAGCTGGGCCGACGACACGGTGCGGGCGTGCATGCGCTGTCCCGAGTGTCAGGTCCAGGTCCGTAGCCACGACGACCTGCTGTTGATCGCCGGCATGCGGGTGACCCAGAGGGCCCGGCTGCTCGACGCCGGCATCACCACCCGGACCGAATTGGCCCGCCACGACGGCCCGGTGCCCGGGCTGCCCGCCCGCACCGTCACCGCGCTGAGCGGGCAGGCCAGGCTGCAGATCACGCCGCGGGCGGATGGCAAGCCGCCCTACGAGGTCGTCGACGCGCAACCGCTGATGCTGCTGCCCGACCCGGACAAGGGGGACCTGTTCTTCGACTTCGAAGGCGACCCGCTGTGGACGTCCGACGGCCGGGAGTGGGGGCTGGAGTACATGTTCGGCGTGCTGGGCGCCGGCAAGGACCGAAACGAGGATTTCACCCCGCTGTGGGCGCACGACCGCGCGGCGGAGCGCCGGGCGCTGCTCGACTTCCTGGCGATGGTGCGCAAGCGGCGCAGGCGCCACTCGAAGATGCACATCTACCACTACGCCGCCTACGAGAAGACCGCGCTGCTGCGGCTGGCGGGACGTTACGGGGTGGGCGAGGACGAGGTCGACGACCTACTGCGCGAGGGCGTGCTGGTGGACCTTTTCCCGTTGGTGCGCAAGAGCATTCGGGTCGGCACCGAGAACTACAGCCTCAAGTCGCTCGAACCGCTGTACATGGGTTCGGAACTGCGCGCCGGTGACGTGACCACCGCCACCGACTCGATCACCATGTATGCCTGCTACACCCTGTTGCGCGCCGAGGGCCGCGACGACGAGGCGGCCAACGTGCTCAAGGAGATCGAGGACTACAACCGTTACGACTGCCGGTCCACCCGCAAACTGCGTGACTGGCTGCTGGGCCGTGCCATCGAATCCGGGGTGCCGCCACTGGGTCCGCAACCCGGCCGCGACACCGGCCAGGTCGAGGTGGACGACGACGTCGCGAAGTCGCTGGCCCGCTTCGCCGGGGACGAGGTGGACACCCGCACCCCCGAGCAGCAGGCGGTCGCGATGATCGCCGCCGCCCGCGGGTATCACCGTCGCGAGGACAAGCCGTTCTGGTGGGGGCACTTCGACCGGCTCAACAGCCCGATCGACGAATGGGGCGATACCTCAGGGGTTTTCCTCGCAGACGAGGTCTCCGTCGACACCGACTGGCACATCCCGCCGCGGGCGCGAAAACAACAGCGGCGGCTGCTTCTCACCGGTGCGCTGGCGGCCGGTGGACTCACCGCCGAGATGTACGCGCTGTACGACCCGCCGGCGCCCGCCGGCCTGTCCGATGATCCGGGACGGCGGGCCTACGGCAAGGTGACCGTCCTAGGATGCGACGACCCCGTGGCGCCGACCGAGGTGCTGGCGTTGGAGCGAGAGCCCAAGGAAGGCGGCCCGTTCACCCAGACCCCGTTCGCGCTCACGCCCGGCGCCCCGCTGGGGACCAAGCCGTTGCGCGAGGCCATCGACGATTTCGCCGCCGAGATCGCGGCCGGGCTACCGACACTGCCGCCGTCCGCCGTCGTCGACATCCTGCTGCGCTGCCCGCCCCGCACCCGCGGACCGCTGCCCCGCAGCGGCGATTGCGTCGCCGACCTGACCGCTGCCCTGCTGGCGCTGGACTCGTCGTACCTGGCGGTGCACGGCCCACCCGGCACCGGCAAGACCCACACCGCCGCCCGGGTGATCGCGGCACTGGTCAACCGGCACCACTGGCGCGTCGGGGTGGTCGCCCAGTCACATGCGGTGGTGGAGAACCTGTTTCGGGACGTCATCGACGCGGGCGTCGACCCGGAACTGGTGGCCAAGAAGCGCAATGGCACGGGTCCGTGGACCGACATCGACGAGAAGACGTACCCGGATTTCGTCGCCGAGCACGACGGGTGCGTGATCGGCGGCACCGCATGGGATTTCGCGAACGCCAACCGGGTGCCACCGGGCAGCCTGGACCTGCTGGTGATCGAGGAGGCCGGACAGTTCTGCCTGGCCAACACCATCGCCGTCGCGCGGTCGTCCACCAACCTGCTGCTGCTCGGCGACCCGCAGCAGCTGCCCCAGGTCAGCCAGGGCCATCACCCCGAACCGGTCGACGACTCCGCGCTGGGCTGGCTGGTCGACGGGCGGCACACCCTGCCCGACGAACTCGGCTACTTCCTGGACCGCTCGCACCGGATGCACCCGAGGGTGTGCGCCGCGGTGTCGCGGTTGTCCTACGACGGGCGGCTGCAGTCGGTCGCGGAGAAGACGGCGGCGCGACGCCTCGACGGCTTCGAGCCCGGCGTGCACGTGCTGGCGCTGCACCACGACGGCAACTCGACCGACAGCCTGGAGGAGGCCGTGGCGATCGTGGCCGCGGTCGCCGGCTTGCTCGGTTCGGCGTGGACCGACGAGGACGGCACCCGGCCACTGACCGCCGCCGACGTGCTGGTCGTCACCCCGTATAACGCCCAGGTGGTGCTGCTGCGCCGGCTACTCGAGGAGGCCGGGCTGCACGAGGTGCAGGCCGGCACCGTCGACAAGTTCCAGGGCAGGCAGGCACCGGTGGTGTTCGTCTCGATGGTGGCGTCCTCGACCGACGACGTCCCGCGCGGTATCTCGTTCCTGCTCAACCGGAATCGGCTCAACGTGGCGGTGAGCCGGGCCAAGTACGCCGCGGTGATCGTGCGCTCGGCGATGCTGACCGAGTACCTGCCCTCGACCCCGGCCGGTTTGGTGGAGTTGGGGGCGTTCCTGGCCCTGTCGGGGGCCGATAACCGCGGCGTGTGATAGACCCACGCCATGAGCGCAACGCTGACCGAACGGCTGCGAGGCATCGTCGGCGGCGCGCACGTCGTCACCGACCCCGATGTGCTTGACGGCCGCAGCGTCGACTACACCGGCCGCTACCGGGGCCGGGCCAGCGCCCTGGTGCGGCCCGGTTCGGCCGATGAGGTGGCCGCGGTGCTGAGCGAATGCCGCGCGGCCGGGGTGTGTGTGACGGTGCAGGGTGGGCGCACCTCCCTGGTGGCCGGCACCGTGCCCGAGCACGACGACGTGCTGCTGTCCACCGAACGGTTGACCGAGATCGGCGAGATCGACCCGGCCGAGCGGCGGGTGCGCGTCGGCTCGGGGGTGACGCTGGCCGACCTGCAGCGCGCGGCCGCGGCGGCCGGTCTGCTGTTCGGAGTCGACCTGGCCGCCCGCGACTCGGCCACGGTGGGCGGCATGGCCTCCACCAACGCCGGCGGCCTACGCACCGTGCGCTACGGCAACATGGGCGAACAGGTGGTCGGCGTCGACGTCGCGCTGCCCGACGGGTCGGTGGTGCACCGGCACAGCCAGGTGCGTGCCGACAACACCGGCTACGACCTCGCCTCGTTGTTCATCGGTGCCGAGGGCACGCTGGGTGTCATCACCGGGCTGGACCTTCGGCTGCACCCGGTTCCCGCGCATCGGGTGACGGCGGTATGCGGGTTCACCACGCTGGACGCCCTGGTGGCCGCGGGCCGCTCGCTGCGCGACACCGAGGCCATCGCGGCGCTGGAGATGATCGACGGGCGGGCCGCCGCGCTGGCCGCCGAGCAGCTGGGAGTTCCGGTGCCCGTCGACGGCGCCTGGCTGCTGCTGATCGAACTGGCCGGCGACACCGACCTCACCGAGCGGCTGGCCGATGCGCTGGACGGCACCGACCTGGCCGGTGAGCCGGCGGTGGGCATCGACGCCGGCTCCCAGCAGCGGCTGTGGCAGGTGCGCGAGTCCACCGCCGAGGTGGTCGGCCTGTTCGGACCACCGCTGAAGTTCGATGTGTCACTTCCCCTTTCGGCCATCCCCTCGTTCGCGGCCGACTCCACCGGACTGGTCGGCGAGCACGCCCCCGAGGCGATCCCGATCCTGTTCGGCCACATCGGCGAGGGAAACCTGCACCTAAATGTGCTGCGCTGCGGCGCCGAACAGGAAAGCCACCTGTATGCGGCGATGATGAAACTGATTGCCGCACAAGGCGGTAACGTCAGCTCCGAGCACGGCATCGGCAGTCGCAAGCGCGCCTATCTGGGCATGTCCCGCGAGCCAGCCGACATCGCGGCGATGCGCGCCATCAAGGCCGCCTTCGATCCGACCGGCTACCTGAACCCGGCCGTGCTGTTCGACTGACGGGGCCCCGACGCCGGGACAGGGTTTCCCGGGATGGGTTCTGGCGAGGTGGTTTCCGGGCCGGGTGCGTTGTGCCCGGCTACGAGCGACTCTTGGCTTCCGCGGCAGACGGGCAATCGGTTATGGCGGCGTGGGCTTCCGGGTCGGGTGTGTTGTGCCCGGCTACGAGCGACTCTTGGCTTCCGCCGCGGACGGGCCACCGGGGATAGTCGCTCATAGCCGGGCACAACACATACCCGGCGAGGCCGTGGGCGGCCCGGCTTGACCGTCGTCGGCCCGGCGAGGCCCGCGTCGGCGCGGCGAGGCCGGCGGCGGACCCGGCTAGGCCCGCGTCGGCCCCGGTCGCGGCCGCACCAGCACCGCCTGCTGGATCAC
>CAZHUU010000027.1:0-40171 GCA_964535335.1 uncultured Mycobacterium sp. | reverse complement strand
TGGAGGACGCGCTGCGGCTGCTGTCCCTGCCGCGCGTGGTCGGGGCGGACCCGCAGACCGGTGAGGAGATCACCGCGCAGAACGGCCGTTACGGGCCATACCTCAAGCGCGGCACCGACTCTCGTTCGCTGGCCACCGAGGAGCAGCTGTTCGACGTCACCCTGGACGAGGCCCTGAAGATCTACGCCGAGCCCAAACGCCGGGGCCGACAGGGGGCCGCGACCCCGCCGCTCCGCGAGCTCGGCGTCGACCAGGCCTCCGGCAAGCCGATGGTGATCAAGGACGGCCGGTTCGGTCCGTACGTGACCGACGGTGAGACCAACGCGAGCCTGCGCAAGGGTGACGACGTGCTGAGCATCACCGACGAGCGGGCCTCCGAACTGCTGGCCGATCGCCGCGCCCGCGGGCCGGTGGTCAAGCGCACCACGAAGAAGGTGGTGCGCAAGAAGGCGCCGGCCAAGAAGGCCGCCAAACGCAGCTAGTCAGCCGGAGATGTCGCTGGTGACCTCGCTCGGGACGCTGGGCACCGCCAGCTTCGCCGGACGCGCCAACTGAGTGGGCGCCGCACGGCCCCGAAGCTCCACGATCTCCCCGACGTCCCAGCACAGCGCCTCGGCGTCCAGCGCCCCGCTGACCGCGATGGCCGAGGCCAGTACGTGGCCACCCTCGAGCTTGGCGAGCTCGGTGAGCCGGGCGGCCTCGTTGACCGGGTCGCCGATCACGGTGTACTCGAAGCGGGCCTGCGCGCCGATGTGGCCGGCGATCGCGCGTCCGGCCGAGACCCCGATCCCGAAGTCGGTCGCGCCCAGCACGTCCACCAGTTCGTCGTGGAGTTCGCGGGAGGCGGCCAGCGCCGCCCCGGAGGCGTCCGGGTGCTCGATCGGCGCCCCGAAGATGCACAGCGCCGCGTCACCCTGGAATTTGTTGACGAAACCGCCGTGCTTCTTCACGGTCTCGACCACGACCCGGAAGAACTCGTTGAGCAGGCCCACCACCTCGCTGGGTGGGCGGGTGGCCGCCAGCTGGGTGGAGCCGACGAGGTCGACGAACAGCACCGCGACGTCGCGTTCCTGGCCGCCCAACTCGGTGCCGCGCTCCAGGGCGCGGCGGGCGACGTCCTCGCCGACGTAGCGGCCGAACAAGTCACGCAGCCGCTGGCGTTCGCTCAGGTCGCGCACCATGTCGTTGAAACCGGCCTGCAGCAGGCCCAGCTCGCTGGCGTCGTAGATCTGCATGTGCGCGTTGTAGTTGCCGCGCTGGACCTCGCCGAGCGCCCAGCGCAGCTGCCGGAGCGGGTCGGCGATCGACATCGCCGACAGCACGTTCCCGGCCAGCCCGATCAGCAGTGCGGCGACGGCCATCAGCAGGATCGGGGTGAAGTAGCTGTCGGCGGAGGCCTGCAGCAGGGAGAACTTGCTGGCGGCGACGGACAGCACGATGGCCAGCAGCGGAACCCCGGTGGACAGCAGCCAGGTGAGCACCAGGCGCTGCACGACGCCGGGCCGGCGGAACTTCTCCGGCACCCCGCCCCGCAGCGCGGCCACGGCCACCGGCCGCAGCACCCGCTCGGCCTGCAGGTAGCCGATGATCGAGGTGGCCGTCGCGCCCAGCAGGGTGGCCACCCCGAGTACCGGGGCGGCGTGACTGGCCACCGGCCAGCTGGCGGCGATGAAGACCACCGCGCCGAGCACCCAGTTGGTCATGCTGATCATCGAGCGGTAGGTCGGCATCCGCAGGGCGCGCAGCCGGGCGGCCTCGGTGGCCGCGGGATCGTCGTCGGACAGCAGCGCGTCGCGGCGCTGCCACCGGAACACCGGCACCAGCAGCTTGAGGCTGATGAACGCGCCGATCCCGAACGATACGAACAGATAGCTCAGGAAGATCGTCAGGTTCAGCGTCGGCAGGTCCTGCAGCATGATCCGGTCGGCGGGCGGCAACCCGAACCTCAGGAACCCCAGCACCAGCAGCGCGCCGATGATGTCGGCCTGCAGCATCCCCAGCGAGAACACCGGCCACGGCGTGCGGGCCACCCAGCGGATGAATCCGCTGATTCGGCCTGGTGCGGCGGGCGCGGTGCTCACCTGCTCACCGTATCGGTCCCCGGCGTCGGATTTGAACCTTGACGAGGCACTGCGCACCGGTGTTGTCGCCGCCGCGCACTAGTGTTGGCCAGTGATGTCCGGGGTTTTCACGCGGCTGGTCGGCCAAAGCGCGGTCGAAGCGGAGTTGGTGGCCGCCGCCCGGGCGGCCCGGGGTGATTCCGCTCACGATGCGGCCGTCACCGGGACCATGACACATGCCTGGTTGGTCACCGGCCCGCCGGGTTCGGGCCGTTCGGTCGCGGCGCTGTGTTTCGCCGCCGCCCTGCAGTGCACCTCGGACGGCACCCCGGGCTGCGGTCAGTGTCGGGCCTGCACCACGACCATGGCGGGCACCCACGGCGATGTGCGACGCATCGTCCCGGAGGGCCTGTCCATCGGGGTCGACGACATGCGGGCCATCGTCCAGATCGCCTCCCGGCGGCCCAGCACCGGCCGCTGGCAGATCGTGGTCATCGAGGATGCCGACCGGCTCACCGAGGGCGCCGCCAACGCGCTGCTCAAGGTGGTGGAGGAGCCGCCGCCGTCCACGGTGTTCCTGCTGTGCGCGCCCTCGGTGGATCCCGACGACATCGCGATCACGCTGCGGTCGCGGTGCCGGCATGTGGCGTTGGTGACGCCCTCGACGCCCGCGATCGCGCAGGTGCTCATGGAGCGCGACGGGTTGGACGAGGAGCAGGCGCGCTGGGCCGCGTCGGTCAGTGGTGGGCACGTCGGCCGGGCCCGCCGGCTGGCGACCGATCCGGACGCCCGCCAGCGCCGGTCGCGAGCGCTGGAACTGGCCCGGGACGCGGCGACCCCGTCTCGGGCGTTCGCGGCGGCCGAGGAGCTGGTGGCCACGGCCGAGGCCGAGGCCAAGGCGCAGAACGTGGGCCGGGACGAGGCCGAGGCCGACGAGCTGCGCACCGCGCTCGGGGCCGGCGGCACCGGCAAGGGCACCGCGGGCGCCGTCCGCGGGGCCGCCGGCGCCATCAAGGACCTGGAAAAGCGGCAGAAGTCCCGGCAGACCCGGGCGTCGCGGGACGCCCTGGACCGGGCACTGATCGACCTGGCGACCTATTTCCGGGATGCGCTGCTGGTCACGGAGGGCGCCGGCGCGGTGACCGCCAACCATCCCGACATGGCCGACCGGGTGACGGCGCTGGCCGCGCACGCCTCCCCCGAGCGGCTGCTGCGATGCATCGAGGCCGTGCTGGAGTGCCGCGAGGCGCTGGCGATGAACGTCAAACCCAAGTTCGCCGTCGATGCGATGGTGGCGACCGTGGGCCAGGCGCTGCGTTCCGACCTGTAGACTCATCGCTCGGCCCGGCCGGATGGTGGGCCACGCCGCCTTAGCTCAGTCGGTAGAGCGATTCACTCGTAATGAATAGGTCAGGAGTTCGATTCTCCTAGGCGGCTCCATCTTTCACTTCTTGAGCGCATCCCTCGCCACGGTTCGCGCGGTCGCGGCGGCCGGAAACCCCGCATAGCCGCTGGCGTGGTAGATGACCTCGGCCAGCTCCTCATCGGACAGCCCGTTCTGCCTGGCGATGCGGAAATGAGCCTGCAGTTCCTCGGTGGCGCGCAATGCGATGAGGATGCCCAGTGTCACCAGGCTGCGGTCCCGGCGACTGAGCCCCTCGCGGGTCCACAGCTTTCCGAAGATGTTCTCCAGTCCGATCTCCATCAGCTCGTCGCCGAAGGAACCGTCGCGGAAATCGACCTCGCCATCGGGCAGCAATCCCGGCAGCATCTCGCGGAAAACCTGCAGCCCGTCGTCACGTAAGTTAGACATGCAAACTACTTTCCCACATCGGTGTGCTCAGCGTGGCGCCAGATACCCGACCGGGCCCGACGCCAGGCAGACCGCCAGTGCGGCGGTGCTGGCTCGCACCGTGATCGCGTCACCGGCCCCGGACAGCCGGACGAACACCCGGTTCAGCCCGGGGTGGACGGTGACCTTCGTTTCCGGGCCCTCCGACAGCGACAGCAGCATTGCGCCCTCGCTGTTGGCCAGGTAGTTGATCTCGGCGGTCCACTCGGCGGGCAACAGTGGGCCGTCCAGTGGCATCCGCACCGCACTGTCGGGCCGGGAACCAGACTCGACGAAGTACCCGCACCGGGGTACCGGGCCTGGTACGACGGTGCGTACCCAGGTGACATTGGCGTCGACCAGTCGTCCGCTGGAATCCAGCATGCGCAATTGCGTTGTGGAGCGGGCGAATTCGGGCCGGTCCCGGATCAACGCGAACATGTGGCTGGCCAGGTTCTCCGGGCCGGCCACCCGCTGCAACACCAACGGGTCGACCTCCTGGTCCAGCAAGGGAGCGTTCGAGGAGGCGCGGGCCTGGGCCAGTCCGCGGATCGCGTTCTGCAGATAGGGCTGCGCCGGATTGTCCCGCCAGCTGGTGAGGAACGTGGCCGTGGAGTACAGGCTACTGGCGACGAAAGCCAGGGCCAGGCCGAGGACCGCGACGGTGCGGGCGCGGGAGGCGTCCAGCCATCCGGAGTCGGGGCGGTTCGGTGCGCAGAAGGCCACCGCCGCAAGGATCGCCAGCACGAACACCAGATCGGGGAAGTAGCGCAGCGTCTGCGCCAACTCCAGCGCGGTGAACTTCGAGGACCGCATCAGATAGATCGGGATCTGGCAGGCGACCGCGTATCCCAGCGCTGCCAGCCACACCGGGCCGATGCGCTGCTTACGCGTCAGCGACACCGCCACGACCACGGCCAGTACCAGCCAGCCGAGCACCATCACCGCGACCGGCGGCACCCCCCATGGCGAGGCCGGGGCCCAGCGCTGCCACTCCCACGGCCCGCCTGCCAGCCCAGGCACGATTCCGTGGGTCACCGAGCGGCGCAACAGATCCCACGTCATGGGCAGGTCCCAGCTCCACCGCTGCTGGTCGACCACGACGATGTACACCCCCACCCACGCGGCGGTGATCGCCAGCATGGCGGTCCACAACCGCACCCCGCGATGCCACACCGCGCGCAACACGGCGGCGCCGGTCGGTAGGTCACCCCGCACGTAGCACAGCAGCGCGCTGACCGCGAACGCCACGAACGGAATCACGCCGGACTTCTCGAAGAACAGCAGCCCGCCCAGGTACGCCAGCGCGCCGGTCAGCGCGTAGCGCTGATTACCGGTGCGCAGCAACAGGATCGCGTCGGCGCACACCCAGGCCAGCGCGGCCAGCATGGGCAGCGAGTTGAGCGCTGCCGACCACCAGGCGAAGCCCGGCACGCCCAGCGGGGTGAACAACGCGAACGTCAGCGGAATCAGCAGCACCGGCCGCCAGCCCAGGATCACGTGCAGCACCCGCAGCAGTGACAGCGAGGCAAGTATTTGCAGCACCACCAGGCTGACCGCCGGCCAGGTCCACACCAGCGGCGCCAGCCGGGTGATCACCCCGGACAGCAGGAAGGCGCCCGGCATGACGTGCCCGTCGTGGTCGTCGAACAGATACCGCGGCGAGAGCAGTCCGTGCGTGCCCGCCCGCCCGATCAGGATCAGGTCGTCCCAGTAGAAGTAGCCCCGGAACGCCAGCACCGCACGCACCAGCAACTGCAGTGCGATCAGCACAACGGCGGCGACGGCGACGGCCGGCACGCGCGCCACCCGGGTCGTCGGAACCATCGCCCCGACTGTACGGGCCGTCGGTATCGTGGCCCGAATGCAGGCCCTGGTCACCGGCGCGGCCGGATTCATCGGATCTACCCTGGTCGACCGCCTGCTCGCGGACGGGAACACCGTCGTCGGCATCGACAACCTGAGCACCGGCCGGCTGGCCAACCTCGAGGACGCCCGCGGCCACCAGGGGTTCGTGTTCGTCGAAGCCGACATCGTCGAGAACGACCTCGTCGCACTGCTGGCCGAGCACACGCCGGAGGTGGTCTACCACCTGGCCGCCCAGATCGACGTGCGGCGCTCGGTGACCGACCCGCCCTTCGACGCCACGGTCAACGTCGTCGGCACGGTGCGACTGGCCGAGGCGGCGCGGCGGGCCGGGGTGCGCAAGGTGATCCACACGTCCTCGGGCGGTTCGATCTACGGCGTGCCGAAGAACTACCCCACCAACGAGACCGCGCCGCCGGATCCGGCGTCCCCTTACGCGGCGGGCAAGCTCAGCGGCGAGATCTACCTGAACTCCTTTCGCCACCTGTACGGGTTGGACTGCGCGCACATCGCGCCCGCCAACGTCTACGGGCCCCGCCAGGATCCGCACGGCGAGGCCGGCGTCGTCGCCATCTTCGCCAAGGCGCTGCTGGCCGGCGCGCCCACCAAGGTCTACGGCGACGGGTCCAACACCCGCGACTACGTCTACGTCGACGATGTGGTCGACGCCTTCATCCGTGCCTCCGGCACGACCGGAGGCGGCCAGCGCTTCAACATCGGCACCGGGGTGGAAACCAGCGACCGGGCGCTGCACACTGTGGTCGCGAAAGCCGTTGGCGCTGATGATGATCCGCAGTTCGCGCCGCCCCGGCTCGGGGACCTCGCCCGATCTTGCCTCGATGTCCGCAAGGCGGAGATGGTCCTGGGCTGGCATCCCCGGGTTGCCCTGGAGGAGGGTGTACGGCGCACCGTCGACTACTTCCGCGCGGCGCAGGCCTAGCTCTCCGGGGTCTGGGCCCCTTCCAGCGCGACGGCCCGGGCGAGGCGGGTGTACTTCAATTCCAGTTCCTTGAACCGCAGGTAGGTGCTCAGCGTGGTGAACACGAACGCGATGGTCAGCGCGTAGAACAACAGGTCGGTGCCGCGGGCCACCCCCAGCCAGTTGGCCAGCACGGTGGTGTCGTCGGGCCGGATGATGGCGTAGATCGCGGCGATCACGAACAGCACATAGCCGACCTTGACCCAGGCCTTGGCCTTGGCGTTGGTCCGCGACCGCAGCAGGTACACCAGCAGTGCGATCACCGCGGCGATCAGCAGGACCTGAATCCAGTTCATCGGCGCATCCTTCCGCGCAGGAACCCGTCGAAGACGATGTTCACCCCGTTGAGCAGGGGCTGGCCCTTGGACATCGAGTACTCCGTGTACAGGATCTCCACCGGCTCTTCGGCCACCCGCCAATGGTTTTCGACGATCAGCGTGATGAACTCACTGGCGTGGCTCATCCCGCTCATCGTGAGGTTCAGGGTGTCGGCGACGGTCCGGTCGAACACCCGTAACCCGTTGTGCGCGTCGGTGAGGTGCAGCCGGCGGCTGCTCGGGCTCAGCCATGCCGCCGTGCGCAGGATCAGCCGCTTCAGTGGTGGGGTGTTGCCGACCGTCGCACCGGCGAAGCGGGTGCCGATGACGATGTCGACGTCGCCCTTCGACAGCCGGTCGATCATGGTGACGACATCCTTGACCCGGTGCTGACCGTCGGCGTCGAACGTGACGAACACCGCGGCTCCGGGCCGGCTGCGGGCGTACTCCACCCCGGTCTGGATCGCCGCGCCCTGACCCAGGTTCACCGGATGGCGCACCACATGGGCGCCGGCGCGCAGGGCGATGTCCGCGGTGTCGTCGCGGCTGCCGTCGTCGACGCACACCACGTGCTCGAAAACCGCGCGCAGGTCAGCGATCACGTCACCGATGACCTGCGCTTCGTTGAACGCCGGAACGATGATCCAGACGTCGCGATAAGACGTGTCGATGACCACAAGTTACACGGTGTGCGCGTGCGGCTCAGCCCTCGGCGCGGGCCAGCGCGGTCAGGTGCACGGCGATGCCCACCAGCGGCCCGCACAACAACGCCACCACGGTCCGGGTGGGCAGGTCGAACGGCAGGGTCAACAACAGCGCCGAGGCGACGGTGGCCCCGACCCAGCCCAGCGAATAGGCGCGATGCAGCGCCGCCGCCACCGCCGCCGCTCCGGTCACGGTGAGCAATGCGATCGACACCGCGGCCGCGGTCAGCCACGCCAGCAGCGCCCCGTCGAGCTGGTAATCGGCGCCGAAGAAGGTTCGGATCAACCATGGCCCCACCAGCCCGGCGGCCAGGACACCCACCCCGCCGATTCCGGCCACGATGGCCGTCGGCCCGAGTAACGCGCGCAGTCGCTTGGCGCGGTGGTCGACGAAGTAGGCGATCAGGTTGCCCTGCATGGCCGTCAGCGGGACCAGCAGCGGCGCCCGGGTCAGCGTCACCGCCAGGATCACCACGCCGCCGGCGGCGCCCAGCTCGCCGGAGGTGGCCTTGAGCAGGACCGGAAAGCCCATCACCAGGATCGCGCTCGCCCCCGCGGCAGCGATCGAATGGGCCGCCCCGCGCAGGAACGTTCGGGTGCTCCCCGGCGTGCGCAGTGCGGCGGCGGTGCGCGCGGTGGGGGACAGGATCAGCAGCAGCAGCCAGGACAGCGCGCCGCCGACGGTCGCCCACAGGAATCCGACGATGCCCCAGCCGGCGACGAACGTGACCAGGGCGATCGACACTCGGCTGACGGCGTCGGTGACCATGAGGGTTGCGTACTGGCTCCAGTGGTCCACTCCGGCCAGCATGCCCAATACCGTGGCATGCAGGCAGAAGCCGGCCAGCCCCAGCGACAACAGCCCAACCGACAGCGTGCGCACCTCGACGAACACGTGCGGCGCCCACAGCGGCGCGGTGCCCGCGATGATCACGGCCGCGGCGATGCCGACACCGGCGGCGACCCGCAGCGGACGAGTAGTCGGTCCCTCGAGCAGCTCGGTGTAGCGGGTGGCGCGCACTTCCCGGGTCGCCTCCTGCAACAGCCCGAAGGCCGCCCCGCTGACCAATCCGAATGCGCCCCAGAACACCCCGAACACCGAGAAGCCGGCCGGGTCGAGGGCGCGGGCGGCGAGGTAGAGCACCGCGTAGCCGCAGATCGCGGTGACCACCGTGGCAGCGCCGACCCGCGCCACGCCCGCGTTGGTGATCGGCCCGGGGGGCGCGCCGGCATCGGTCACAGCGGGGGAACGCCGGTCGCGTACAGCCACGCATCCCACAGTGGCCGCAGCGATACCTCGGCATAGTTGGCGGCCAGGCCGGTGAGGTCATCGGTCACGACGGTGCCGTGCCGGTAGCGGGTGGTCCAGTCGCGCAGCAGCGCGAAGAACTTGTCGTCGCCGATGATGCCGCGCAACACGTGCAGGGTGATGGCTCCGCGCTTGTACACCCGGTCGTCGAACATGTCCCGTGGCCCCGGGTCGGCGAGCACCAGGTCCTGCGGTGCGCAGACGAGCTTCTGGTGGTAGTGCCGCGCCCACCGGTCGGCGGTCTCGCCGCCGGAGTTCTCCGACCACAGCCACTCGGCGTAGCACGCGAATCCCTCATGCAGCCAGATGTCGCGCCAGCGCCGCACGGTGACGCTGTTGCCGAACCACTGGTGCGCCAGTTCGTGGGCGATCAGCCGCTCGGACCCGCGGGTGCGGTCGCAGTGGTTGGCGCCGAAGATCGAGATGCCCTGGGCCTCAAGGGGAATCTCGAGGTCGTCGTCGGTGACCACCACGGTGTACCCGTTGGCCAGCGGGTAGGGCCCGAACAACTTGACGAACAGCTTCATCATCTGAGGCTGGCGGCCGAAGTCGTGGTCGAAGTTGGCCCGTAGTCGTTCCGGCAGGACTGCACGCATCGGTACCGGCGTTTTGGTCAGCGTGTGGGTGTCGTACATCCCGATCTGCAGGGTGATCAGATACGTCGATGTCGGTTCGGGCTGCTCATAGGTCCACACCGTGTGTCCCGCCCGGACCCGGCGGGACACCAACTCGCCGTTGGCCACCGCGCGATAGGGGCTGTCGGTGCTGATCTGGATGCGATAGCTGGCCTTGGCGCTGGGATGGTCGTCGCAGGGAAACCAGGACGCCGCCCCGTTGGGCTGGCCGGCGACCAACGCACCGTTGGACAGCTCCTCGAAACCGACTTCGCCCCAGACGGTTCGGACCGGCCGCGGTGACCCGCCATAGCGGACGGCGATCGACATCGCCGCCCCGGCGGGCAGCGGTGAACTCAGCGTGATGTGCAGCTTGCCGCCGGAGGCCCGGAAGTTCGCGGGGCGCCGTCCGTTCACCGACACCTTGTTCACCGCGAGGGCGTCGGACAGGTCGAGGGTGAAGCTCTGCAGCGAGGCCAGCGTCACCGCGGTGATCGTCGCCGCGCCCGCCAGCCGGTTGATCGCGACCTTGTACTCCAGATCGAGTTCGTAGCGCGAGACCCGGTAGCCGAAGTTGCCGTTGCGCGGCAGATAGGGGTCGATGACGGAGGCGCCCGCTTTCTTGGCGGCCTTCTTCACGGGTCGTTTCACGCGGCGGTGTCCCTGCGTTCCCGATCGGCGGGCTCGGTACCGGACTTCTTGGCCGAATCGGCCCACGGCGCAATGGGATTGCCCTGCCAGCGGGTGGACGGGGGCACTTCGTCACCGCGCATCACCAGCGACGCCGGGCCGACCGTGGCGCTCGCGCCGATCCGCGCCGCGGGCAGCGCGACGCAGTGCGGGCCCAGGGTGGCGCCGTCCTCGAGCACCACGGTGTCCATCCGCATGATCCGGTCGTGGAAGAGATGGGTCTGCACCACGCAGCCGCGGTTGACTGTGCTGCCGCGTTCCAGGGTCACCAGGTCGGCCTCGGGCAGCCAGTACGTCTCACACCACACCCCGCGGCCGATCTTGGCGCCCAGCCCCCGCAGCCACAAATTCATCACCGGGGTGCCGCTGGCGGCCCGGGCGAACCACGGGGCGGCCACCGTCTCGACGAACGTATCCGAGACCTCGTTGCGCCACACGAACGACGACCACAGCGGGTACTCGACCGCCCGGATACGCCCCACCACAAGCCATTTCGCGGCCACCGCGGAACCGCCGGCCACGGCGCCCGCCGCCAGCAGCACCACGCCGCAGGCCAGCGCCGCCCACCCGTAACCGAAGCGCACGGCCAGCGCCTGCAGCGCAGCCAGCACGGCGACGCCGATGGCGAACGTCACCATCACCGGGATCAGCCGGCAGGTCTCGACAGCGGCCCGCATCATCTTCAGCCGCGTCGACGGCTGGTAGGTCAGCGACGCGTCGGCCTGGTCGGCATGGCGGCGCAACCGGATCGGTGGGCTGCCCAGCCACGACGAACCGGCCTTGGCCTTGTGCGGTGCGGCCGACAGCACCGCCACCAGACCGTCGTCGGGAACCCGCCTGCCCGGCTGAGTGATACCGGAGTTGCCCAGGAACGCCCGCTTGCCGACGGTGGCCTTGGCGGCGTGGATCCATCCGCCGCCCAGTTCGTAGGAGCCGACCATGGTGTCGTCGGCCAGGAACGCGCCGTCCTCGATCACGGTGAACTTCGGCGTCAGCAGTGCGGTCGAAATCTCGGTGTTGCGACCGACTTTCGCGCCCAGTAACCGCAGCCACCACGGCGTGAGCAGGCTGGCGTAGATGGGGAACAGGTAGTTGCGCGCGGCGTCCATCAGCCGCTCGGTGGCCCACAGTTGCCAACCGATCCGGCTGCGCACCGGGTGATAGCCCTCCCGCAACCCGATCGCCAGCACCCGCACCTTGACCACGGTGAGCAGTGCGTAGAACGCCATCGCGGCCAGGGTGGCGACCGGAATCCACGGCGCGGCAACGGCGATCGCCGAGCCGAGGCTGGCGGTATGACGGGCCGGCCGGAGCACCACCGCCAGGCCGAGACCCAGCGCCGCCAGCGGCACCGCGCCGAGCAGCACCGACGTCAGCCCGTAGATCACCAGCCATTGGGCGGCGCGGGGCGGGCGCTGCTCCGGCCACGGATGGCGGGCCTTGCCGGACTTCACCGCGGGCGAGCCCTTCCAGTACTGACCGTTCTTGACCTTGCCCCGCACCCCGGATCCGGGTGCGACGTCGGCGTTCTTGCCCACCACCGCACCCGGGAACAGCGTGGTACGCGCGCCGACGGTGGCGTCGTTGCCGACGCTGATCGGACCGACATGGAAATCGTCGCCGTCGATCCAGTGCCCGGTCAGGTCGACCTCCGGCTCGATCGAACTCCGGTGCCCCAGCCGCAGCATCCCGGTCACCGGCGGCGCCGAATGCAGATCTACGCCCTTGCCGACCCTGTTACCCAGCGCCCGTGCGTAGTACACCAGCCACGGCGCCCCGGCCTGATTCTCCGCGCCGCTGGCGTCGGCCAACCGCTCGGCCAGCCAGACCCGCATATGTTCCGGGCCGCCGCGGCGGTAGGTGCCGGGCTGCAGATTAGACAGCAGCATCCGGGCGCCCAGCACGGCGATGCCCATCCGTCCGACCGGCGTGATGAACACGACGAACGCCGCCGCCACCAGCCACCAGTTCAGCGGGGCCAGCCACGGCACCGGAGAGAAGTGGGCCGCGACGTTGTTCATCAGGGCCAGCCAGGTCAGCCACTGCAGTCCGGTGAGGGTGGCCAGCGGGATCGACAACAGCACCTGGGCGATCTGGGTGCTCGCCGGCGTCGGGATGACGTCGCGTGGGGTGACGGTGACGGGCGGGTCCATCTCGTCGAGGAATCCCGCCAGTGACCCCAGCCGGGGATGGTCGTAGAGCTGGGCGACGGTCAGCTGGGGGTAGCGGTTGCGCAGCGCGGCCACCAGCTGGGCCGCCGACAGCGAGCCGCCACCCAGGGCGAAGAAGTCGGCCTCGGGCCCGTCGACCACCGCGCCCAGCACGTCGCGCCACAGCCCGGCCAGCCAGCCCAGCGTGCCACCGAGGTCGGGGGCATCGTCTTCGACGGCGCCGGGCGGGGGCCAGGGCAGCGCGTCGCGGTCGACCTTGCCCGACGTGCGGGTGGGCAGCTCGTCGACCAGCACCAGGCGCGGCACCAGCGCGGCCGGCAGGATCTGCGACAGCTGTTCGCGGGCCGCGGCCAGATCGAAGTTCGGGTCCGCGCTGGCGACGTAGCCGACCAGCAACGGGGTGCCGCTGGCGGTGCGCCGGACCGCGGCGGCGCCGCCGCTGACCCCGGGCAGGTGCACCAGCGCGGAGTCCACCTCACCCAGCTCGATGCGCCGGCCGCCCACCTTCACCTGGTCGTCGGCGCGGCCCTGGAAATACAGCCCGTCCTCCTCCAGCCGCACCAGGTCGCCGCTGCGGTAGGCGCGGCTCCAGCCCAGCGAAGGCAGCGGGGCGTACTTCTCGGCGTCCTTCTCCGGATCCAGGTAGCGGGCCAGCCCGACGCCGCCGATGACGAGTTCACCGACCTCGCCGACCGGCACCGGTTGGCCGTCGCGGTCGACTACAACCAGGTCCCACCCCGGCACGGGCAACCCGATGCTCACCGGTGAGTGCCCGTCGAGCTTCGCCCCGCACGCCACCACGGTGGCTTCGGTCGGCCCGTAGGTGTTCCAGACCTCCCGGCCCTCGACCGCCAGGCGCTCGGCCAGATCCGGGGGACAGGCCTCGCCGCCGAAGATCAACAGCCGCACCGCCTCCAGCGCTTCGGCCGGCCACAGCGAGGCCAGCGTCGGCACCGTCGAGACCACCGTCACATCGTGGGAAACCAGCCAGGGACCGAGGTCCATACCGCTGCGGACCAGTGCCCGGGGGGCGGGCACCAGGCATGCGCCGTGCCGCCAGGCCAGCCACATCTCCTCGCAGGAGGCGTCGAAGGCGACCGAGAGGCCGGCCAGCACCCGGTCGCCGGGGCCGATCGGGTCGTCGCGCAGGAACATCCGGGCCTCGGCGTCGACCAGCGCGGCCGCGTTGCGGTGGGTCACCGCGACACCCTTGGGGGTGCCGGTCGAACCGGAGGTGAAGATGATCCAGGCGTCGTCGCGGCCCAGCGGTGCCGCGGCCCGCCAGCCCCGGGACGATCCCGGGCCGCGGAGCAGGCCGGCCTCGGTGATGACGGCCACCACATCGGCCTCGGTGAACACCATCTCCGCGCGCTCATCGGGGTCGTCGGCGTCGACGGGAACGTAGGCGGCACCGGCGGCCAGCGTGGACAGGATGGCCACGTACAGCGCGTAGCTCCCGGACGGCATCCGGATGCCGATGCGATCGCCGCGGCCGATACCGCGCGCCGCCAACCACTCGACGCTGTCCTCGATGTCCGCGACGAGCTCGGCGTAGGTGAGCTGGACCGTGCCATCGTCGATCGCCGTGGCGTCGGGGTAGCGCGCGGCGGTGTCGTAGAGGATGTCGACGAGGGTGCGCGGAGCCGGAGCCTGCCCGGAGAGCAGGTATTGAGCGGGTATGTCCGGCATCACCACGCTGTGGATACTAGGCGGCATTGATGACGGGCGAGCGCCGGACGCGGTCTGGTTTGTGCGGCGGTGCGCCAACCTGACAGACTGCTGGCAGAGGGGAGTATTCCTTCGTCGCGGTGTCGTCACCACGTCGGCCGTCATCGGCCGTCCGGTGCCGCGGGTCGTCTCTCGGGCGGCGGAAGAGACCTCGGACGTTTTCTGACGCCCGGAGGCCCCTCGTGAACGTGTCTCATGTGGAGTGGATCGTCACGCTGGGCGTGACGATCGCGGTGCTGCTGTTCGACGTGGTGTACATCGCGCGCAGGCCGCACGAGCCCACTATGCGCGAATGCGCGATCGCGCTGTCCTTCTATGTGGGCCTGGCGATCGCCTTCGGCGTCTGGGTGTGGAACTTCCACGGCAGCCAGTTCGGGCTGGAGTTCTTCGCGGGCTGGCTCACCGAATACAGCCTGTCGATGGACAACCTGTTCATCTTCATCGTGATCATGGCCAGCTTCAAGGTGCCCAAGGTCTACCAGCAGCAGGCACTGCTGGTGGGCATCGTGTTGGCTCTGATCTTCCGCGGCATCTTCATCGCACTGGGTGCTGTTGCCATTCAACGTTTTTCGTGGATCTTCTACATCTTCGGCGCGTTCCTGGTGTACACCGCGATCCAGCTGGCCCGGGACACCGAGCATGACGACGACGCCGAGAACGCCGTGGTGCGCTTCGCCCGCCGCTACCTGAACACCACCGACACGTGGGACGGTCTGAAGCTGTACGTCAAAGCGGGCTCCAAGCGGCTGATGACGCCGATGTTCCTGGTCATCCTGGCGTTGGGATCCACCGATCTACTCTTCGCCCTGGACTCGATCCCGGCCATCTACGGGCTCACCCGCGAACCGTACATCGTGTTCACCGCCAACCTGTTCGCACTGATGGGTTTGCGCCAGTTGTACTTCCTGCTCGGCGACCTGCTGAACCGGTTGGTGTATCTGTCGCAGGGGTTGGCGTTCATCCTGTTCTTCATCGGGGTGAAGCTGGTGCTGCACGCGTTGCACGAGAACGAGTTGCCGTTCATCAACGGCGGTGAAGGACTGCACGTCCCGCAGATCCCGACCCTGTTGAGCCTGGCGGTCATCATCCTGACGCTGTTCATCACCATGGTGGCCAGCCTGATCAAGACGCGCATGACCGATCGGCGCTGAGGGCGGGTTCGCTTCGCGCTGAGTGCAATCGTTGGCGCGACCGGTCGGGGTGGCTAGCCTCGCCGCTGTGTCGAAGACGGAAGTGTGGGTTCGGGAGGCGCCGCGGGTGTTCGTCGACGATCCGGCCGGCGCCTGGACCGAGCTGACCACCGGCTGGCGCCCCACGGTTCGGTTGAGCGCACCGGATCTGTCCGAGGCGCAGCGCCGCCGGGGCCGACTGCCGCGGGACGTCTCGGTGATCCTCGATGTCACCGTGTCGGTGGCCGACGATTCGCGGGCCGCGCTGCTGGCCGCCCCGGAGGGTGATCCGCACACCGTGCGTTACCTCGGCACCGTCGACGGGCTCGCCGGGCTGGTGGCCGATCTCTATGTCGCCGGGGTCGCCGACGGGGTCACGCTGTTGGCCGCCGCTCCCGGCGCCGATGTGCGCGCGCCGGCCCTCGCGGCGTTGCCGCGGATCCACCGGCTGCTGCGGATTCCGGCCTGACGGGTCAGGACCGGCCGCGCAGCATCCCGTTCACCACGGCGTGCAGTGCCCTGCGGACCTCGGCCCGCGACGCCTCCGGGTCCTCGGCATTGGCGATGGTCATCGCCGCGGCATCCATGGCGCCGATCAGGATGTGCGCCAGCGGGCGAACCGGCTGCACCTCGAGCTCGCCGGCGTCGATCGCGGCCTGCAGCAGCTGCTCGGTCATGCCCAGGCTGTATCGCTCGGCGATGTCGCGAAAGCCGTTCCAGCCCAGCACATTCGGCGCGTCCAGCAGGATCAGCTGGCGGATCTCCCGTTCGGCGGAGATGTCCAGCCACGCGTCGACCGCGGCGTGTAGCGCCGCCGCCGGGCTCGCCGGCTGCTGGGCAACCACCGCCGCCCCGAGCCGGGTCATGACATCGGCCTCGACGGTCTCGACGACGTCGAGGAACAGGGCGGCCTTGTCCGCGTACTGGTGATACATCGCGCCGCGGGTGACCCCGGCGGCTGTGGCGATCTCCGGGGTGCCGACGTCGGTGTAGCCCCGATCGCCCCACAACCGGCGCGCGGCGGTGCGCAGGGCCTCCTGTGTCGTGGCGGAGCGCTGCGCCTGGGTGCGCCGGGTCGTCATGGGTCTTGCATTTCCATTCAGTCTGTCGGTATGTTACATACAGCCTGTCTGTATCTAACTATCCGTGGAGGTCAGTATGCACACCGTAGAACTCAGCGCCGGAGCCATCGACTACGACGCGTCTGGTCCCGCCGACGGTCGCGCCGTGGTCTTCGTGCACGGCTACGCGATGGGGGCGTCGCTGTGGCGTCCGCTGACCGAACGCCTTGCTCGGTACGACCTGCGCTGCTTCGCCCCCACCTGGCCGCTCGGCGGCCACCGCCGGGCCATGCGGCCGTCAGCGGAGCTGACCATGCGCGGGGTGGCCGCGATGGTGGGCGAGTTCCTGGCCGCCCTCGACCTCGACGATGTCGTGCTGGTCGGCAACGACACCGGCGGTGCGATCGCCCAGATCGTCGCGACCGACTTCGGCGACCGGGTGGGTGCGCTGGTGCTGACCAGCTGTGACGCCTTCGAGCACTTCCCGCCGCCGATCCTGGCCCCGCTGATCACCGCCACCAAGGTGCCGCAGGTGTTCCGCGCCGCGCTGAAGACGATGGGCACCAAGATCGGCCGGCGCCGCGCCTACGGTGCGCTGTCGCACCGGGATCTCGACGCACTGACCGCGGAGTGGACCCGGCACGTGGTGCGCGACGGCGACATCGCCGAGGACCTGCGCCGGTTCACCGCGTCGCTGCACCGGCAGAACACCCTCGACGCGGCGGCCAGGCTGCCGCGGTTCACCAGACCGGCGCTGATCGCGTGGTCGGCCGACGACGCGTTCTTCGACCAGGAGGACGGCCGCCGGCTGGCACGGGTGCTGCCCCACGCGCGCCTCGAGGTCATCGAGAACGCGCGGACGTTCTCGATGCTCGACCAGCCCGACGTGCTGGCCGGCCTGATCGTCGACTTCGTGACGGCTAGAGCGAACGCAGCCGGCGCACCCGGTCCGCGATGACCCGCTGAGACACGTCGGCGCCGGGGGCGAGCCCCTCGAAGGCATGCGGACAACCCGGGTGCACGTGCAGTTCGGTGGCGACACCGGCCGCGGAAAGCCTTCTGGCGTAGTCGATGTCCTCGTCCCGGAAGATGTCCAGATCGCCGACGTCCAGGTAGGCCGGCGGCAGGCCGGTGAGGTCGTCGGCGCGGGCCGGCGCGGCGTAGGGCGACACCCCGGCCCCACCCGCCGCGTCGCCGAGCAACGCCGACCAGCCGGTGACGTTGTCCTCGTAGTTCCAGGTCAGGAACTCCGGTGCCAGCTCGGCGCTCGGGGTCCGGGTGCGGTCGTCGAGCATCGGGTAGATCAGCAGCTGCAGCGCCAGGGCGGGTCCGCCGCGGTCGCGGGCCAGCAGTGCCACCCCGGCCGCCAGCCCGCCACCGGCACTGTCGCCGGCCACCGCCAGCCGAGCCGGATCCACCCCCAGCTCGTCGGCGTGCTCGGCGAGCCAGCGCAGCGCGGCGTAGCAGTCCTCCACCGGTGTCGGATGCGGATGTTCGGGCGCCACCCGGTAATCCACCGTCAGCATCGGCACCCCGGACGTCGCGACGTAGCCGCGCACCGCCGAGTCGTACATCGACGCGGTCTCGGCCAGGCTGTAGATCATGCCGCCGCCGTGCAGGTAGAGCGCGGCGGCGCCGGTCGGCTCCGACCCGGTCGGGGCGTACCAGTTCAGCGGCAGTTCGGCACCGTCGGCCGTGGTCAGGACGTGCCGGGTGACCTCGACGCCGTCGGCCGGGGGCCGGCCAACGGCGAGCAGCGCGAAGAACGGCACGGCCCGTTCGCGGCGGGTCGCGACGTCGCCGACCGCCGGGGCGGGCAGTTCGGCGGCGGCCGCCATCAGCGGTTGGAGCAGGGTGAGAAGTTCGGGATCCATCGGCAGGGGCACGCCTGCCAACTCTAGGGACCCGGACCGGGACGGCTAGCCCCTACTGTCAGCCCCTAGTTGTCAGCCCCAGTTGTCGTAGCCGCCCTCGGGCCCGAGCATCCGCTCGAGTCGGCTGCGGTTGATCTTGGCCAGTTCGTTGCGCACGACCTTGCGCTCGGTTTCCAGGTCGTGGTGCATCCGGTCGCCGATCGCGCCGATGACCGAGTCGACCCGGCCCTCGGGGGCCAACGCCCCCACGTGCATGACGAAGTCGAAACCGAACGCGTCGGCGTACTCGCGGGCGGCGTGGTCGAGCTTCGCCATCACCTCGGGGCGTTCGTCCCACACCGAGCAGTGCTCGGCCTGGGACCTGGTGCTGTTCGGCCGGCTGCCGACATGCGGGTAGGCCTGCAGGATGTCGTCGACGGACTGCTCGGACAGCGAGAACAGCTGCGCATCGGCCTTGCGGAACAACGCGTCCCGGTCGGGGTAGGGCCGTTCCCGGGCGAGGTCGCGGGCCAGCACCACGCTGTTGCAGCACTCGTACAACGCGTGCACGGCCTTCTTACTCGCCAGTTCGTTGAAGGCGTCGAGTCCGATGCCCTGATGCAACAACACACCGCAATGGTCGAACCCGGAAAGGACAGCCGCGTTACCGAATGTTACGGCCAGGCAAACTCTCGGCCGGCGGGCGTGAGCCCCGTCACCCGATCAGTGCCCACCTGCGGTGAAGCGCTCGAGGGAGCGCTGGATCTCGGCCTCCGCCTCGGCCCGGCCCACCCACTCGGCCGCCTTGACGAACTTGTTCGGCTCGAGGTCCTTGTAGTGCATGAAGAAGTGCTTGATACCGTCGAGTTCCATCTGCGGCACGTCGTGCAGGTCCTGGATGTGGTCCCAGCGCGGGTCGCCGGCGGGCACGCACAGCACCTTGTCGTCCCCACCGGCCTCGTCGACCATCTGGAACATCGCCACCGGCCGCGCCTCGACCAGCACGCCCGGGAACACCGGCTGCGGCAGCAGCACCATCGCGTCCAGCGGATCGCCGTCGTTGCCGAGGGTGTCCTCGATGAAGCCGTAGTCCGCCGGGTAGGCCATCGGCGTGAACAGGTAGCGGTCCAACCGCAGTCGACCGGTCTCATGGTCGACCTCGTACTTGTTGCGCTGACCCCGTGGAATCTCGATGGTGACGTCGAACTGCACCGTACGGCTTCCTTCCTTCTCCGGTCCCGGTCCGGACAGCCCGGTGGCGACCGGGCATAACCCTAACGGAGCGATACCCTGCGCTAGAACCCGTTGGGCACAATGGGACCAAAGCAGGCAGGAGAGTGATGAGTCCCCCATGGTGGCGGCGCTCCACGCATGTGGTGCTGGCCGTGGCGGTGATCGTGCTGGTCGCGGTCGTAGTCGCGGTGGCGGCCGTGATGACCTCGGGGGGTGACACCAGCAGCGCGCAGAGCGCCGCGGGACGCCCGCGGGCCAGCGCCAACCCGGCGGTGGTGCCGGTGTCCGATTCGGCCGGGGTGCCGACCGCCGCCGGGATGACGGCGGCGCTGGCGGTGCCGGTGGCCGACCCGAACCTGGGCAACATCACCGGGCGCATCACCGACGCCAAGACCGGCGACCAACTCTGGGAGCAGCGCTCCGGGCAGCCGATGCTGCCGGCGTCGACGAACAAGATGCTCACCGCGGGGGCCGCGCTGCTCACGCTGGACCGCGACGAACGCGTCACGACGACCGTCGTCGCGGCCGACCAGACCCGCCAGCCCGGGGTGGTGGTGCTCGTCGGCGGTGGCGATCCGGTGCTGTCGGCCGCCCCACCCGGTCAGGAGACCTGGTATCGCGGGGCGGCCCGGATCAGTGACCTGGCCGACCAGGTGCGGCGCAGCGGAATCACGGTGACCGGTGTGCAGGTGGACATCTCGCTGTACTCCGGCCCGGACTTCGCGCCCGGCTGGGATCCCGCCGACATCTACGGCGGGGACATCGCCCCCATTCAGGCGGTGATGGTCGACGCCGGCCGCACCCAGCCCACCACCGACGAGTCCCGCCGTTCCACCACGCCGGCTCTGGACGCCGGGCGCGCGCTGGCGACGGCGCTGCGCGTCGATCCGGCGACGGTCGGCTTCGCCGCCGGACCGCCGGCCGGACGGCAGCTGGCCTCGGTGCAGTCCGCGCCGCTGATCGAGCGGCTGCGGCAGATGATGAACGCCTCCGACAACGTGATGGCCGAGACCATCGGGCGTGAGGTGGCCAAGGCGACCGGCCGCCCGCTGAGCTTCGCCGGCGCGGTCGACGCCGTCACCGGAAAGCTGGCGTCGTCCGGGGTCGACATGTCCGGCGCCAGCCTGGTCGATTCCAGCGGCCTGTCGGTCCTGGACCGACTGACCGCCAAGAACCTCGACGCGGTGGTGGGCGCCGCCGCCGGACCGAACCTGCCGGCCATGCGGCCCCTGCTGGACCTGTTGCCCATCGCCGGTGGCAGCGGCACGCTGTCGGACCGCTTCCTCGCCGGTGACGCCAAGACGTCGTCGGCCGGGTGGCTGCGGGCGAAGACCGGCTCCCTGACCGCGATCAACTCGCTGGCCGGCATCGTCACCGATGCCAGCGGGCGGGTGCTGACGTTCGCCTTCATCTCCAATGACGCCGGCCCGAGCGGCCGCACCGCCATCGATGCGCTGGCCGGCGTGCTGCGCACCTGCGGCTGCGGCGGATGAGTAATCCGTCGACATCGACCGTCGGCCGGGCCGTGGACTGGGGGTTCGCCGGCACCGTCGGTGCCTGGCTGGCGCGGCCGGGGCCCGCGGCGACGGATTACACCCGCCGTCAGGTGATCGACGAGCTGGCCGCCGCCGCCCGCTCGGCCGAGGCGCCGGTGCGCGACGTCACCGGCCTGGCCACCGATGCCGCGGTGCCGGAGGCGCGCATCGTCGACCGCCAGGGCTGGATCCGGGCCGCTTCGGATTCGATGCGGGTGATGACCGGCGGCACCGACACGCCGAGCAATGTCGTCACCGGCCGGGTCGCCGGTGCCCAGACCGGCGCTGTGCTGGCGTTCATCTCCTCGGGGATCCTCGGTCAGTACGACCCGTTCGCCGTTGCGGCGCAGGGCGGCGAGTTGCTGCTGGTCTATCCCAATGTGATCGCCGTCGAACGCCAGCTGCGGGTCTCGCCGTCGGACTTCCGGCTCTGGGTGTGCCTGCACGAGGTCACCCACCGGGTGCAATTCACCGCCAATCCCTGGCTGGCGCAACACATGTCGAGCACATTGGCGGTGTTGACCTCTGAGGCAAGCGACGACGTCGGTGAGGTGATCGCCCGGCTGGCTGCCTTCGTCAAGGACCGGCGCAGGGGCGCGCAGGGCCCCAACGACTCCGGCATCCTCGGCTTCATGCGGGCGGTGCAGTCCGAACCGCAGCGCCACGCGCTGGACCGCCTGCTGGTGCTGGGCACGTTGCTGGAGGGCCATGCCGATCACGTGATGGACGCGGTGGGCCCGGCCGTGGTGCCGTCGGTGGAGAGCATCCGGCACCGGTTCGACCAACGCCGCAGCCGCAAGCAGCCGCCGCTGCAGCGGCTGCTGCGCGCCCTGCTCGGGGTGGACGCCAAGCTCAGCCAGTACACCCGCGGCAAGGCGTTCGTCGACGCCGTGGTGGGACGGGTCGGGATGGACCGGTTCAACGCGGTGTGGACGGACCCCGACACTTTGCCGCTGCCCGACGAGATCGAAGACCCGCAGCGGTGGATCGACCGCGTGCTCTGAGCGGGCTGCGGACCGGCGTGGCCGGCTTCGCGGCCGACCGGCTTCCCGACTCGGATTCATGGTGTGTCGGCCTGTCCGGCGGGCCGGATTCGCTGGCCCTGGTCGCGGCCGCCGCCCCGGTCCGGCCGACCACCGCACTGATCGTCGACCATGGGCTACAGCCGGATTCAGACCTCGTCGCGGAGACGGCCCGACGGCAGGCACTCGAGGTGGGCTGCGCGCAGGCCCGGGTGCTGCGGGTGACGGTCGGCGCCGCCGGTGGTCCGGAAGCCGCCGCGCGCACCGCCCGCTACGCGGCGCTGGAGTCCGCGCGCGACGGGATGCCGGTGCTGCTGGCCCACACCCTCGACGACCAGGCCGAGACGGTGCTGCTCGGCCTGGGCCGCGGGTCCGGGGCCCGCTCGGTCGCCGGGATGCGCGCCGTCGACCCACCCTGGTACCGCCCGCTGCTGGGGGTGCGGCGCAGCCAAACCGTGGCGGCGTGCGCCGAACTGGGCATCACCGCCTGGGACGATCCCCACAACCACGACCGCCGCTTCACCCGGGTGCGGTTGCGCCGTGAAGTGCTTCCACTACTCGAGGACGTCCTCGGCGGCGGCGTCGCCGAGGCGCTGGCCCGCACCGCCACCGCGCTACGCGAGGACACCGAGGCGCTGGACGCGATCGCGGACGGCGCGCTGGCGGCCGCCCGGGTGGGTGAGGCGTTGAGCATCGCGGTTCTGGACCCGTTGCCGGCCGCGGTGCGCCGCCGGGTGATCCGCGGCTGGCTGCTCACCGGCGGCGCGAGCGGGCTGACCGACAAGCAGATCCGCGCGGTGGATGCGCTGGTCACCGCTTGGCGGGGTCAGGGTGGCGCGGCTGTCGGCTCGGATCAGCGGCACCGGCGGCTGTTCGCCGCGCGGCGCGACGGCACGCTGGTGCTGTATTCCGAGGCCGTGTAATTGGTCGTCTCGGCCCGCGCATGGCACGCTGTGGGCGTGTCGGAGCACGACCTGTATCCCGGGGACATCAAATCGGTCCTGCTGTCCCAAGATCAGATCCGGGAGCGCACCGCCGAACTGGCCGAGCTGGTCGCCCGCGACTACAGCGACAACCTGGGCGGGCAGGACCTGCTGCTGGTCACCGTGCTCAAGGGTGCGGTGATGTTCGTGACCGACCTGGCCCGGGCGCTGCCGGTGCCCACGCAACTGGAGTTCATGGCCGTCAGCTCCTATGGCTCGGCAACCTCGTCCTCGGGAGTGGTGCGCATCCTCAAGGACCTCGACCGCGACATCCACGACCGTGACGTGCTGATCGTCGAGGACATCGTGGACTCCGGGCTGACCCTGTCCTGGCTGCTGCGCAACCTGGCCACCCGCCATCCCCGCTCGCTGCGGGTGTGCACGCTGCTGCGCAAGCCGGAGGCGGTGCGCGCCGATGTGGAGATCGCCTACGTCGGGTTCGACATCCCGAACGAGTTCGTCGTCGGCTACGGCCTGGACTACGCGGAGCGCTACCGCGACCTGCCGTTCATCGGCACGCTGGACCCGAAGGTCTACCAGCACTAGTCGGGCCGCGGAGTCGGGTGACTGTGGTTTTGCCCGGCTTTGAGCGACTCACCGCCCGGCCGCGACGCATAGTCGCTCAAAGCCGGGCGCAACGACCCCGGGTCAGGTGAGTTGGGGCAGGCGAGCCGGGCTAGCCGAGCTCCCACACTGCGGTCACCGTGAAGCCGACCGTCTGCTCCCCGGGCTGCAGCGGCACCGTGCTGGCCATCGCGCCGCCGCGCGGCATCGGCACCGGCGGCGGTGGGGGCGGCGACCCGAAGGGCGCCTCGCTGATCGAGATCACCGTGCCCAGCGACAGCCCGGACAGCTCGGCGTATTGCCCGGCCCGGTCCTTGGCGTCGGCGAAGGCCCGCGCCCGGGCGTCCCGCACCAGCGTGGAGTCGTCCTCGATCGAGTAGCTCACCGAGTTGATCCGGGTGGCGTCCCCGCCGGCACCGACGATCGCCGCGAGCGCCGGGGAAGCCTTGCCCAGCTTGCGGATCTTGACCTGAATCGCATTGCTTGCCCGGTACCCGGCGATCACCGAGTTGTCGGCGTACTGCGGCTGCAGGCTCACCTGGGTGGTGCTGATGTCCTTGCTGTCGATCCCGGCGCCGGTGAGCGCGTTGATCACGGCCTGCTGGCGATCGTTGGTCTGGTTCATCGCCGTGGTGACATCGGGGGCGACGAACTCGATGGCGACGTCGGCGGTCAGGGTGTCCGGCACGCCCTGCACCTCACCGGATCCGACGACGGTGACCTGGCGCGGGTTCTGACCGACCGGGCCGGCGCTCGAGTCGCAGCCGGCCAGTGCCGCGACACTCACCCCCGCGGCGGCCAGGGCGACAACGAGACGGCGACGTCGGGTGAGCACCATGCTTCGCACCCTAGCGCGGACCGGCCCGGCCACCGCGTCACGAGCGGTTGTCCGCCGCCTCCGCGGTGTGCTCGCCGATCGCCTTCATCACGGCCTCACCGGCCCGGCCCAGCAGGTCCCCGCGCAGATTCTTGGCCCACTCGTGCGACGCCTCGGCGGCGCGCAGCTGACCCTTGAAGTGCGGCATCACCTTTCGCGCGAACAACTCGTAGGAGTGATAGGTCGCCTGCGGGTCGGCCCAGTCGTGACCGAGCATCAGGAACGTGCCGAACCCACCGGAGCGTTCCAGCAGATCGCTGATGTAGGCGATCGCGTCGTCGGGCGTTCCGATGCAGCACCCGCCCTGCGCGGCGTAGTCGGCGACGAACTGCCGCGGGCTGCGGGCCGCCTCGTCGACAGCGTTGGACAGCGGGACGAACCCGGCCGCACCGAAGTAGTCGGCGAAGTCCTGCAGGCCGTAGGTGCAGTCGTCGATGGCCTGGTCGCGGGTGTCGGCCAGGTGCATGATGCCCAGCACCCGCCAGTTCGCCCGGTCCGGCTCCGCCCGACCGGCCTTGGCCGCCTGCTCGGCGACGATCTGCCACGCGGTCTCCACCGCCGCGTAGCCGCCGGGCACCGACATCGACAGCGACAGCAGTGAGGTGCCCAGCGTCCCGGCCAGCCGCGGACCGGATGGCGAAACCATTGCCGCCGTTGATATCTCGGGATACGGCCAGGTGTAGGGCCGCAGGTGCAGGGCGGCGTCACGCAGGGTGAACCAGTGCGTGTGCCGGTCGATGCGCTCGTCGGGGCCGGCGCGGAACAGGGCGAGGATGGCCTCCAGCGACTCGTGCATCATCTGCCGCTGCTCCACCGGGTCGATGCCCATCATGTAGGCGTCCGACGGCAGTGCACCCGGGCCGGTACCGAACATCACCCGGCCCCGGGTCAGGTGGTCCAGCAGCACCCAGCGGTCGGCCAGCATCAGCGGATGGTGGTAGGGCAGCGAGACCACGCCGGTGCCCAGTCGGATGTGTTTGGTGCGCTCGGCCGCGGTGGCGATGAACAGCTCCGGGCAGGCGATCAGCTCGTAACCGCCGGAGTGGTGCTCGCCGAACCAGACCTCGTCGAAACCGAACCGGTCCAGCGCGACGGTGCGGTCCAGGTCGTACTCCAGCGCGACGGTGGGCGACTGGCCGACGGGATGAAACGGCGTCAGGAAGACACCGAAGTTCAGGGGTCGCTGCGGTGTCATGTCCACTCCACGGTCGATAGGAAGGTCAACAGTTCGGAATTGATCGCATCGGGTCGCTCCTGCTGGATCCAGTGCCCGGCGCCGTCGAGCAGCACCTCGTGGTACGGGCCCACGGCGACTTCCCGGGCCCGGTCCACCCGGGTGAAGCTGAGCACCGGGTCGGCGGCGCCGCCGATGAACAGGCCGGGCACGGTGATCTTCGCGGCCGGCGGGTGGGCCAGGATTTGCCAGTTGCGGTCCAGGTTGCGGTACCAGTTCAGCGCCCCGGTGAAGCCGGTGCGCCGGTACTCCTCCACGTAGTGGTCGAGCACCTCGGGGGTCAGCCAGTCCGGCAGCTCGTCCGGTTCGGTCATCCGGTCCAGGAAGCCCTTCGGCCCCGGCGCCAGCATCCGCAGCGCGGAGGCCTCGTCGGCGGGCGGGCGCATGCCGCCCAGGATCAGCCGCATGGTGCGGCGGGGGTCGCGCGCCAACTCGGCGTCGGCAACGCCGGGCTGCTGGAAGTAGAGCATGTAGAAGAAGTTGTCCCCGAAGATGCCGCGGAAGGCCTCCGTCGGCGGGACCAGCGGCCGCGGGATCGGCGGCACGCTCAGCCCGGCCGCCGCCACCACCCGTCCGGGGTGCAGCAAGGGCAGGCTCCACGCCACCACCGCCCCCACGTCGTGGCCGATCACCGTCGCCCGTTCGGCGCCGGCGTCGTCGATCAGCCCGACCACGTCACCGGTCAGGGCGGTGATGTCATAGGCCTCCACCGCGCCGGGTTGCGACGAGCCGCCGTAACCGCGCTGGTCATGAGCCAGCACGTGATACCCGGCGTGGGCCAGCGCCGTGATCTGGTCGCGCCAGCAGAACGCCAGGTCGGGGAATCCGTGCACCAGGATCACCAGCGGGGCGCCCCGTTCGCCGGCCTCGGTGACCCGCAGTGTGACGCCGTTGACGTCGACGAACCGTCGGGTCGAGGTGGGCACGGGCCTCAGCCAAGCACAGCGGCCCGGCCCCCGGAAGGCCGGCGTTCTCCCCGTCGTTCTCTCGGGGCTGAACACGAACCAATCCCTGACGGAAACCATCAGGACTCTGCTCGACGTTGGGGTAGCGGTAGCCTGAACTATTCCAGCTGCGGATACCGGAAGACGCCGGCCGTGGCCGGCCGCAAGAGATGAAGCCGAGGACGTCGAATTCAATGAACCGGAAAAACGTGATCCGCACGCTCACGGTGATCGCCGTGGTGCTGTTGCTGGGCTGGTCGTTCTTTTACTTCAGCGACGACACCCGCGGATTCAAGCCCGTCGATACCTCGGTGGCGATGTCGCAGATCAACTCCGGCAACGTCAACAGCGCGCAGATCGACGACCGGGAACAGCAGCTGCGGCTGGAGCTGAAGAACGGCAACGACGCCACCGAGAACTCCACCAAGATCATCACCAAGTACCCCACCGCCTACGCGGTCAACGGCTGCGGCGCGCCGACCGGCAAGAACGTCAAGACCAACACCGTGGTCAACCAAGGCAGCGTGCTGGGCTCGCTGCTGGTCTACCTGCTGCCGCTGCTGCTGCTCGTCGGCTTGTTCGTGGTGTTCTCCCGCATGCAGACCGGTGGCCGGATGGGCTTCGGCTTCGGCAAGTCGCGGGCCAAGCAGCTGGGCAAGGACATGCCCAAGACCACGTTCGCCGACGTCGCCGGGGTCGACGAGGCGGTCGAGGAGCTCTACGAGATCAAGGACTTCCTGCAGAACCCGTCGCGGTATCAGGCGCTCGGCGCCAAGATCCCCAAGGGCGTGCTGCTCTACGGCCCGCCCGGCACCGGCAAGACCCTGCTGGCCCGCGCGGTCGCAGGGGAGGCCGGGGTGCCGTTCTTCACGATCTCCGGCTCGGACTTCGTCGAGATGTTCGTCGGCGTCGGCGCCTCCCGGGTGCGTGACCTGTTCGAGCAGGCCAAGCAGAACGCGCCCTGCATCATCTTCGTCGACGAGATCGACGCCGTCGGCCGCCAGCGCGGGGCCGGCCTGGGCGGCGGCCACGACGAGCGCGAGCAGACCCTCAATCAGCTGCTGGTCGAGATGGATGGCTTCGGCGACCGCACCGGCGTCATCCTCATCGCCGCCACCAACCGGCCCGACATCCTCGACCCCGCCCTGCTGCGACCCGGCCGCTTCGACCGGCAGATCCCGGTGTCCAACCCCGACCTGGCCGGCCGCAAGGCGGTGCTGCGGGTGCACTCGGCGGGCAAGCCGATGGCCCCCGACGCCGACCTGGACGGCCTGGCCAAGCGCACCGTCGGCATGTCCGGTGCCGACCTGGCCAACGTCATCAACGAGGCCGCCCTGCTCACCGCCCGGGAGAACGGCACCGTCATCACCGGCGCCGCGCTGGAGGAGGCCGTCGACCGGGTGATCGGCGGTCCCCGCCGCAAGGGCCGGGTGATCAGCGAGCTGGAGAAGAAGATCACCGCCTACCACGAGGGCGGGCACACCCTGGCGGCGTGGGCGATGCCCGACATCGAGCCCATCTACAAGGTGACGATCTTGGCCCGCGGCCGCACCGGAGGCCACGCCGTCTCGGTGCCCGAGGACGACAAGGGCCTGATGACCCGCTCGGAGATGATCGCCCGCCTGGTCTTCGCGATGGGTGGCCGGGCCGCCGAGGAACTGGTATTCCGCGAGCCGACCACCGGCGCGGTGTCCGATATCGACCAGGCCACCAAGATCGCCCGGGCCATGGTCACCGAGTACGGCATGAGCGCCAAGCTGGGTGCGGTCAAGTACGGCACCGAGCACGGCGACCCGTTCCTGGGCCGCACCATGGGCACCCAGTCCGACTACAGCCACGAGGTGGCCCGCGACATCGACGACGAGGTGCGCAAGCTCATCGAGGCCGCGCACACCGAGGCGTGGGCGATCCTGACCGAGTACCGCGACGTGCTCGATGTGCTGGCCGGTGAGCTGCTGGAGAAGGAGACGCTGCACCGCAAGGAGCTGGAGGCGATCTTCGCCGACGTGAAGAAGCGGCCCCGGTTGACGGTGTTCGACGACTTCGGCGGACGCATCCCGTCCGACAAGCCGCCCATCAAGACCCCGGGTGAGCTGGCCATCGAGCGCGGCGAGCCGTGGCCCAAGCCGATGCCCGAGCCGGCGTTCAAGACCGCGATCGCCGAGGCCAGCGCGAAGGCGCGCGAGCAGCAGGGCCACGGCGTCGGTGGCGCCAACGGCGCCAACGGCAACGGCGCGACCGGCCCGCATCCGGTGCCGCAGCCGGTGCCCGGTCAGCCCGACTACGGCGCGCCGGCCGGCTGGCATGCGCCCGGCTGGCCGCCGCCGCCGCATCAGCAGGGGCAGTGGTATCCGCCGCCGCCCGGCTGGGGACAGCCTCAGCAGCCGTATCAGCCCGCTCCGACCCCGAGACAGGGTCCGGTGCAGCAAGATGAGCCCGAGGGCGGCGGACGGCATCATCCGCCGGCCAACGGCCGATGACGAACGGAGCTTCGATGGCGCAGCCCGAATCGATCACGCTCGACACGCCGCAGTTCGACCAGGCCCGTGCCGAGGCCGCGGTGCGCGAACTGCTGTTGGCGGTCGGCGAGGATCCCACCCGGCACGGACTGGCGGAGACCCCGGCGCGGGTGGCCCGCGCATTCCGCGAGATGTTCGCCGGGCTGTACACCGACCCTGATTCGGTGCTGGAGACTACCTTCGACGAACAGCACGACGAGCTGGTGCTGGTGAAGAACATCCCGATGTACTCCACCTGTGAGCACCACCTGGTCTCCTTCCACGGGGTGGCGCACGTCGGCTACATCCCCGGGGACGACGGCCGGGTGACCGGGCTGTCCAAGCTGGCCCGGGTGGTCGACCTGTATGCCAAGCGCCCGCAGGTGCAGGAGCGGCTCACCTCCCAGGTCGCCGACGCGGTGATGCGCAAGCTCAAGCCGCGCGGGGTGATCGTGGTGATGGAGGCCGAGCACCTGTGCATGGCCATGCGGGGGGTGCGCAAACCGGGTGCCACCACCACCACGTCGGCGGTGCGGGGACAGTTCAAGACCGACAAGGCATCGCGAGCCGAGGCGCTGGAACTCATCCTGCGCAAATGACCGAGTCCCCTCCCCGGGTCGCTGCGCTCCTGCCCGCCGGCCCCGTGCGGGTGATGGGGGTCGTCAACGTCACCGATGACTCCTTCTCCGACGGTGGCCGCTACCTCGATCCCGCCCGTGCCGTGGAGCACGGTCTGGCGCTGGCCGCCGAGGGCGCCGACATTGTCGACGTCGGCGGCGAGTCGACCCGCCCCGGTGCGGTCCGCCTGGACGCCGCGGTGGAGGCCGCCCGCATCGTTCCCGTGGTGAAAGAGCTTGCCGCCCAAGGTGTTGCGGTCAGCATCGACACCATGCACGCGACGGTGGCGCGGGCCGCCCTGGAGAACGGGGCCCGCATCGTCAACGACGTCTCCGGCGGCCGGGCCGACGCCGCGATGGCGAGAGTGGTCGCCGACGCCGGGGTCCCGTGGGTGCTGATGCATTGGCGCTCGGTGCAGGCGGACGAGCCGCACCGGGTGCCGGTCTATCGTGACGTGGTGGCCGAGGTCCGGGACGAACTGCTGGCCGCCGTCGACGCCGCGGTGGCCGCCGGAGTCGAGCGGAGGAACCTGATCATCGACCCCGGGCTGGGATTCGCCAAGACCGGCGAGCACAACTGGGCGCTGCTGCACGCCCTGCCCGCCCTCGTCGACACCGGCGTGCCCGTCCTGGTCGGCGCCTCCCGTAAGCGCTTCCTGGGCACGCTGCTCGCCGGCGACGATGGGGCCGCGCGCCCGCCGGACGGCCGCGAGACCGCCACCGCGGTCGTCTCCGCGCTGTCCGCGCTGCACGGCGCCTGGGGTGTGCGGGTGCATGATGTGCAGGCCAGCGTCGACGCACTCAAGGTGGTCCGGGCCTGGGACGGTGGTGGTGCCGATGGCTGACCGAATCGAGTTGCGCGGGCTGGAGGTTCGCGGCAACCACGGCGTATTCGACCACGAACGCCGCGACGGGCAGGACTTCGTCGTCGACATCACGGTCTGGATCGACCTGGCCGCCGCGGCCGCCAGCGACGACCTCGCCGACACCTACGACTACGGGGTGCTGGCGCAACGGGCCGCGGCGATCGTCGGCGGACCGGCGCGCAACCTCATCGAGACGGTGGCCGCCGAGATCGCCGAGGACGTGATGACCGACGAACGGGTGCACGCCGTGGAGGTCGTCGTGCACAAGCCGCAGGCCCCGATCCCGCTGACGTTCGCCGACGTCGCGGTCGTGGCGCGCCGCTCCCGGCGCGGCGGTCGGGGTCAGATCCAGCCCGCCGGCGGGGTGGCATGACGCGGGTGGTGCTCTCCATCGGGTCCAACCTCGGCGACCGGATGGCCCGGTTGCAGGCCGCCGTCGACGGACTCGGCACGTCGGTGCTTGCGGTGTCGCCGGTCTACGAGACCGACGCGTGGGGCGGGGTCGAGCAGGGACCGTTCCTCAACGCCATCGTGATCGCCGACGATCCCGGCCTCGACGGGCACGGCTGGCTGCGGCTGGCACAGCGGCTGGAGCAGGACAACGAGCGGGTCCGCGAGGTGAGGTGGGGTCCGCGCACCCTCGACGTGGACCTGGTCTGCTGCCACGACGACACCGGCGAGGTGCGCTGCAACGACCAGGACCTGACGCTGCCGCATCCCCTGGCCCACGAGCGGGCGTTCGTGCTGGTGCCCTGGCTGGCGGTCGATCCCGACGCCGAACTGAGCGTGGCGGACGGGCGGCGACCGGTCCACCGGCTGCTGGCCGATCTCGACGCGGGCGAACGTTCCGCGGTCCGGCCGACCGATCTGGTGCTGGCCCACAGCGCCGGGCGGGAGCGCTGATGGGTCCTACCCGCAAACGCGACCTGACGGCCGCGGTGGTCGCCGTTGCCGCTCTGGCCTACCTGCTGGTGCACGTGCTCTACCGGCATTTCCCACCGATCACCCTGTGGACCGGTCTGTCGTTGCTGTTGGTGGCCCTGGGTGAGGCGGCCTGGGGTGTGTCGGTGCGGGCCCGGATCCGCGACGGCGAGGTCGGGGTCGGTGGTGGACGGCTGCATCCGCTGGTGGTGGCCCGCAGCGTGGTGATCGCCAAGGCGTCGGCGTGGGTGGGCGCGGTGGTGCTCGGCTGGTGGCTGGGGGTGCTGGCGTACCTCATCCCGCGGCGTTCGGAGCTGCGGGTGGCCGGTGCGGACACCCCCGGCGCGGTGGTCGCCGCGATCAGTGCCTTCGCGCTGGTGGTGGCCGCGCTGTGGCTTCAGCACTGCTGCCGGTCGCCGCTCGACACGACCGAGAGCGGCGAGCCCGCACCGGAGTAGAGCGCGAGGCGAATCGCCGCAGCTTGACGCCGCGCTCGCGGACATCCCGCAGGTACAGTCACCCCCATGACCGTTCTGTCCCGCGGCGCCCGCAACCGGCGCGGCGGCCGCAGGCCGGGTTGGCTGCTGTTGACAGTGCTGCTGGTCCTGGCCATCGGCGCCAGTTCCGCATTGGTGTTCACCAACCGCGTCGAGTTGCTGAAGCTCGCGGTCATCCTCTCGCTGTGGGCGGCCGTGATCGCCGCGTTCGTGTCGGTGATCTACCGCAGGCAGAGCGACGTCGACCAGGCCCGCGCCCGCGATCTGAAACTGGTCTACGACCTCCAGCTGGACCGCGAGATCTCCGCCCGCCGGGAGTACGAGCTCTCGGTGGAATCGCATCTGCGCCGCGAGTTGGCCTCCGAGCTGCGCGAGCAGGCCGCCGACGAGGTGTCGGCGCTGCGCGCCGAGCTGGCGGCGCTGCGGGCCAATCTCGAGATCCTGTTCGACGCCGACCTCGGCGGTCGGCCCGCGCTGGAAGGCGACCGGGTGGCCCCGGGCGCGTACGGCGACTGGACCCGTGACACCACCACGCTGCCGCCGGCCCCGGGACGGGTGGAGAGCAGCCGGATCACGCCGGTCGACGACGAGGAGCACGCCGGCCACCCGGTCGAGAACCCGATCATCGACGTCCCGGAAGAGCCGCTGGCCCCGCCGCCGCACGCCTACGCGCCCCAGCCCACGCATCGGCGGGCCGAGCCCCATCAGCCGTACCCGCCCGATGCCTACCGCGGCTCACATCGGCGGGCCCACGAGAATGCCGAGGCCGCCGGTCGGCCCCCGGTGCCGCCCGAACGGACGTTCGTGCCGCCCCCGCCGCCACCGCGCCCCGAACCCGAGCCGGTCGTCGTCTCCGCGCCCGAGCCGGAGTCGGTTGCCGTCGCCGTGCCGCAACCCGAACCGCAGCCGGAACCCCAACCGGAGCCGGTGCCCGCTCAGCATTGGGCACCGCCGGACGCGGCGTCCGGCGGCTGGGCCGGGCCACCGCCGGAGAGTAATGGTTTCGTCGCCGAGCCGAGCGCCCCGCCGCGGCGCGGCAGACACTGGACCGCCGACGAGACCCAACCCGCGCCGCCACGCGCCGAACCGGTGATGCAGCCCCCACCGGAACCGGCGCCCAGCGTTCGGCTGCCCGCCGATGCGCCCCCGGCGGGCCCCGCCGCACCGGCGATGTCGACGGCCCCGTCCGCCCGGCATCGCGGCAGCGCTGACGCCGAACCCGCCGAGCCCGCCGAACCCGCGGACCAGGCCCCGGCCGAAGGGGCGGCCGGCCAGCACATCGCCGGCCAGTCGGTGGCCGAGCTGATGGCCCGGTTGCAGGCCAACGCCGCCCCCGGCGAGGGGGGCGGCCGTCGCCGTCGCCGCGAAGACTGAGCGCATCGGTGCTGCTCCCCGGCCCGTGGCCGGGTGCACCCGTTCGCCGCGCTAGAGTTGTCAGGCCCGTCCGGTACCCGCAGAGCAGGACCGGAACGAACTCCGATTGACGTCAGCGAGGTCGTCGACGTGGGGACCCCCAACGGCTTGCGCCCGGCCCGGCTCAAGGTCGGCATCATCTCGGCCGGCCGGGTCGGCACCGCACTGGGCCTGGCCCTGGAACGCGCCGACCACGTGGTGGTGGCGTGCAGCGCCATCTCCGCCACCTCCCGGCGGCTCGCGCAGCGGCGGCTGCCCGACACCCCGGTGCTGCCGGTGCCCGATGTCGCCGACAGCGCCGAGTTGTTGCTGCTGACCGTCCCCGACGCCGAACTGCCGGGCCTGATCGGCGGCCTGGCCGCCACCGGGGCGGTGCGGCGCGGCACCATCGTCGCGCACACCTGCGGCGCGAAGGGGGTGGCGGTGCTGGACCCGCTGACCGAACAGGGCTGTGTGCCGCTGGCCATCCACCCTGCGATGACGTTCACCGGCTCCGACGAGGACATCACCCGATTGACGGACACCTGCTTCGGCATCACTGCCGCCGACGAGATCGGCTACGCGATCGCCCAGGCCCTTGTGCTGGAGATCGGCGGCGAGCCGTTCCGGGTGCGGGAGGACGCCCGCACGCTCTATCACGCCGCCCTGGCTCACGGCAGCAACCACATCGTCACCGTCGTCGCCGACGCCCTGGACGCCTTGCGGTCGGCGTTGTCCGGACAGGAGTTGCTCGGCCAGGAGCTCGTCGGCGACGCCCCCGGTGGACTGGCCGAACGCGTCCTCGGCCCACTGGCCCGCGCCGCACTGGAGAACACCCTGCACCGCGGCCAGGCGGCGCTGACCGGGCCGGTGGCGCGCGGTGACGCCGGCGCCGTCGGCGGCCATCTGAGCGCCCTCGACGAGATCGATCCCCAACTGGCGCAAAGCTATTGCGCCAACTCGCTGCGCACCGCGCAGCGGGCGCACGCCCCCGAGGAGGTCTTTGACGTGTTGACCGAATGGTCCCGGCAAACAGGGCCGCACCGGTGAGTGTCACGACACCTCAGTTCAGCGCCGGGCAACTCAACGTCTACCCGACCCCGCAGTCGGTGGCCGACGTCACCCGGGCGTTGCGGCACACCGGCCGGCGGGTGATGCTGGTACCCACCATGGGTGCCCTGCACGACGGGCACCTCGCGCTGGTGCGGGCCGCCAAGCGGGTACCCGGCGCGGTGGTGGTGGTGTCGATCTTCGTCAACCCGTTGCAGTTCGGTGCCAACGAGGACCTGGACGCCTACCCGCGCACCCTGGACGCCGACCTCGAACTGCTGCGCGGCGAGGGCGTGGAGGTGGTGTTCACCCCCACTGCGGCCGTGATGTACCCGGACGGGAAGCGCACAACCGTGCATCCGGGACCGCTCGGGTCCGAACTCGAAGGAGCAACGCGCCCAGGGCATTTCGCCGGAATGCTCACCGTCGTGCTCAAGTTGCTCCAGATCGTCCGCCCGGACCGGGCGTTCTTCGGCGAGAAGGACTATCAGCAGCTGGTGCTCATCCGGCAGATGGTCGCCGACCTCAACGTCGACGTGCAGATCGTGGGTGTGCCCACCGTGCGCGAGGCCGACGGTCTGGCCATGTCGTCGCGCAACCGCTACCTGAGCCCCGAGGAGCGTGAGCTGGCCGGTGCGCTGTCCTCGGCCCTGCTGGCCGGCATGTACGCCGGATCCGGCGGAGCCGCGCCGGTGCTCGATACCGCCCGTGCCGTCCTCGACGAGGTGCCCGCCATCGATGTCGACTACCTGGAACTGCGGGGCCCGGACCTGGAGCCGACCCCGCCGTTCGGCCCGGCGCGGCTGCTGGTCGCCGCCCGGCTGGGCGGCACCCGGCTGCTGGACAACATCGCGATCGATCTGTCGGGCAAGGGCTCCCCGGCGGGTGCCGGCGACACCGACCACCACGAAATCAACTGGAGGAACTGATGTTCCGGACCATGCTCAAGTCCAAGATCCACCGGGCCACCGTGACGCAGGCCGATCTACACTACGTCGGGTCAGTGACCATCGACGCCGATCTGATGGATGCCGCCGACCTGCTCGAGGGTGAGCAGGTCACCATCGTCGACATCGACAACGGCGCCCGGCTGACCACCTACGCCATCGCCGGTCTGCGCGCCAGCGGCGTGATCGGGATCAATGGTGCCGCAGCGCATCTGGTGCACCCGGGGGACCTGGTCACCCTAATGGCCTACGCCACCATGGACGATGCGACAGCGCGGCAGTACCGCCCGTGCGTGGTGTTCGTCGACGCCGGCAACCGTCAGGTCGATCTCGGTGACGACCTGGCCCACGTTCCCGACGACGCGTCCGGGCTGCGCTCGGCGCGGGCTGTGCGGTAGCCGTGCTGCTCGCCATCGACGTCCGCAACACCCACACCGTCGTCGGCCTGATCACCGGCTCCGGAGACCACGCCAAGGTCACCCAGCACTGGCGCATCCGCACCGAATCCGAGGTCACCGCGGACGAACTCGCGCTGACCATCGAGGGCCTGATCGGCGACGACTCCGAGCGCCTCACCGGGGCGACCGGACTGTCGACGGTGCCCTCGGTTTTGCACGAGGTGCGGATCATGCTGGAGCAGTACTGGCCTTCGGTGCCGCACGTCCTGATCGAACCCGGTGTGCGCACCGGGATTCCGCTGCTGGTCGACAACCCCAAAGAGGTCGGCGCCGACCGGATCGTGAACTGCCTGGCGGCGTTCGCGAAGTTCAACACCGCGGCCATCGTCGTCGACTTCGGTTCCTCGATCTGCGTCGACGTGGTCTCGGCCAAGGGCGAATTCCTCGGCGGGGCAATCGCTCCGGGCGTGCAGGTGTCCTCCGACGCCGCCGCCGCCCGCTCGGCGGCGCTGCGTCGCGTCGAGTTGGTCCGGCCCCGCTCGGTGGTCGGCAAGAACACCGTCGAGTGCATGCAGTCCGGCGCGCTGTTCGGTTTCGCCGGCCTGGTCGACGGCCTGGTGTCGCGCATCCGCGAGGACGTCGACGGGTTCGACGGCAGCGATGTCGCGGTGGTGGCCACCGGCCACACCGCTCCGCTGATGCTGCCGGACCTGCACACCGTCCAGCACTACGACAAGCACCTCACCCTCGACGGGCTGCGGATGGTCTATGAGCGCAACCGGGAGAACCAGCGCGGGAAGCTGAAGTCCGCCCGCTGACGCGCCGGTGCCACCTTCGCGCCCAACCTTTCCCGCGAGCAGACGCAGAATCGCGCGATTGGCGCGTCCGGAGTGCGATTCTGCGTCTGCTCGCGAGTGGGTGCGCTCATCTCGGCGACGACCACCTTCGTGGCCTCATTTAAGCTGGCACGTCGTGAGCTCTGCTGATGTTCCGGAACCCGACGGGGGAACCGACGTTCCCGAACAGTTCCGGATCCGTCAACACAAGCGTGAACGGCTGCTGGCCGAGGGTCATGAGCCTTACCCCGTGGCGGTGCCGCGCACACATTCGCTCGCCGAGATCCGGGCCGCCCACCCCGACCTGGCCCCCGATGCCACCACCGGCGACATCGTCGGCATCACCGGGCGGGTGGTGTTCGCGCGTAACTCCGGCAAGCTGTGCTTCGCCACGCTGCAGGACGGTGACGGCACGCAGCTCCAGGTGATGGTCAGCCTGGCCGGTGTCGGTGACGAGTCCCTGGACGCCTGGAAGGCCGAGGTGGACCTCGGCGACATCGTCTTCGTGCACGGCGAGGTGATCAGCAGCCGCCGCGGCGAACTCTCCGTGCTCGCCGATTCCTGGCAGATGGCGTCCAAGGCCCTGCGCCCATTGCCGGTTGCGCACAAGGAGATGAGTGAGGAATCGCGGGTTCGGCAGCGCTATGTCGACCTGATCGTGCGTCCGCAGGCGCGGTCGGTCGCCCGCCAGCGCATCGCGGTGGTCCGGGCGGTCCGCAACGGCCTGGAGCGCCGCGGGTTCCTCGAGGTCGAGACCCCGATGCTGCAGACGCTGGCCGGTGGGGCGGCGGCGCGGCCGTTCGTCACGCACTCCAACGCCCTCGACAGTGACCTGTATCTGCGGATCGCGCCGGAACTGTTCCTGAAGCGCTGCGTGGTCGGCGGCCTGGAGCGGGTCTTCGAGTTGAACCGGGTGTTCCGCAACGAGGGCGCGGATTCCACGCATTCGCCGGAATTCGCGATGCTCGAGACCTACCAGGCCTGGGGCACCTATGACGATTCCGCGGTCACCACGCGCGAGCTTATTCAGGAGGTCGCCGACGAGGCGATCGGCACCCGTCGGGTGTCATTGCCCGATGGCACTATCTATGATCTGGACGGCGAATGGCCCTCGATACAAATGTATCCATCGTTGTCCGAGGCGCTCGGTGAAGAGATCACGCCGGAAACCGGGGTCGAATACTTACTCGGTATTGCCGACCGGCTCGGTGTCGAGATACCCCGTGATCGCGGCTACGGCCACGGCAAGCTCGTCGAAGAACTGTGGGAGCACACCGTCGGTAATGGATTGTGGTCGCCGACTTTCGTCAAGGATTTCCCGGTCGAGACCACGCCACTGACCCGGCAGCACCGCAGCATCCCCGGGGTCACCGAGAAGTGGGATCTCTACGTCCGCGGGATCGAGCTCGCAACCGGATACTCCGAGCTCGTCGACCCCGTTATCCAGCGGGAACGGTTCGAAGCGCAGGCGCGTGCCGCGGCCGCCGGTGACGACGAGGCGATGGCCCTCGACGAGGATTTCCTGGCCGCGATGGAGTATGCGATGCCACCCACCACCGGAACGGGAATGGGCATCGACCGGCTGCTCATGGTTCTCACCGGCTTGTCAATTCGGGAGACGGTTTTGTTCCCGATTGTTCGCCGGCATGGCAACTGAAGTGCCCCGATAAAACCCGTGTTGAAATATGGCCGCCCGTTATGGCACATTTATAGCTGACTTTTCACGCACGGGGTAGCGCATATGCAGAAGGATCAAGTGAGCCAATGGCCAAAAAAGTGACTGTCACCCTCGTCGACGATTTCGATGGTGAGGGTCCCGCCGATGAAACCGTCGAGTTTTCTATCGACGGGGTGAACTACGAGATTGATCTTTCGAGCAAGAATGCGCAGAAGCTGCGCAATGACCTCAAGGCATGGGTCGAGGCCAGCCGCCGGGTCGGGGGCCGCAGGCGCGGCCGCAACGGCTCCGGCCGCGGTCGCGGTTCGATCGACCGGGAACAGAGCGCCGCGATCCGGGAATGGGCCCGCCGCAACGGCCACAAGGTGTCCACCCGGGGCCGGATCCCCGCCGACATCATCGACGCCTTCCACGCCGCCACCTGAGCCCGTCGGCGGGTCGGGACCCGGCTCCCGCCGGCGTCGCCTCGCGCTGGTCACCGACTCGTCAGCATCGTTCGCTGCCGGCGTAGCGCGTGCCCTGATTACCGGAAACGAATCGCTGTCCTGCCGCGTTGGTCTGCTGTGTCCACCGGATAGATCGGATATGGGTGGCAAGGGAGAGCACCCTTGAGCACCGCCCACTAGAGTGGACCCCAGGTCCGTGGTGTCGACCGCGGCGCCTAATCGTGATGGAGAGCAGGTAGCAGGCGATGTTCGAGAGATTTACCGACCGGGCTCGCCGGGTGGTCGTCCTGGCCCAGGAAGAGGCCCGGATGCTCAACCACAACTACATCGGGACCGAGCACATCCTGCTGGGGCTCATTCACGAGGGCGAGGGCGTAGCCGCCAAGTCGCTGGAGTCGTTGGGCATCTCGCTCGAGGGCGTCCGGTCTCAGGTCGAGGAGATCATCGGCCAGGGTCAGCAGGCGCCGTCCGGGCACATCCCGTTCACCCCTCGTGCCAAGAAGGTCCTGGAGCTGAGCCTGCGCGAGGCGCTCCAGCTCGGCCACAACTACATCGGCACCGAGCACATCCTGCTCGGCCTCATCCGCGAGGGCGAGGGCGTGGCGGCGCAGGTGCTGGTCAAGCTCGGCGCCGAACTGACCCGGGTGCGCCAGCAGGTCATCCAGCTGCTGAGCGGCTACCAGGGAAAAGAGACGGCTGAGGCCGGCACCGGGGGGAGGGGTGGCGAGTCCGGCAACCCGTCCACCTCGCTGGTTCTCGATCAGTTCGGCCGTAACCTCACCGCGGCCGCGATGGAGGGCAAGCTCGACCCGGTCATCGGGCGGGAGAAGGAAATCGAGCGGGTCATGCAGGTGCTGTCCCGCCGCACCAAGAACAACCCGGTGCTGATCGGTGAGCCCGGTGTCGGCAAGACCGCCGTCGTGGAGGGCCTGGCGCAGGCCATCGTGCACGGCGAGGTCCCCGAGACCCTGAAGGACAAGCAGCTCTACACCCTCGACCTCGGGTCGTTGGTGGCGGGCAGCCGCTACCGCGGTGACTTCGAGGAGCGCCTGAAGAAGGTGCTCAAGGAGATCAACACCCGCGGCGACATCATCCTCTTCATCGACGAGCTGCACACGCTGGTCGGTGCCGGCGCCGCTGAAGGTGCCATCGACGCCGCGTCGATCCTCAAGCCCAAGCTGGCCCGCGGCGAGCTGCAGACCATCGGTGCCACCACGCTCGACGAGTACCGCAAGTACATCGAGAAGGACGCCGCGCTGGAGCGCCGCTTCCAGAAGGTGC
>CAZHUU010000026.1:0-40309 GCA_964535335.1 uncultured Mycobacterium sp. | reverse complement strand
AAGCACCACCGACAAAGTTCCTCAACTGGACGAGGACTTGACAAGTTCAGTGAAGGAAGCCGTCCCACTTGGGTTCGTAGGACCACACCCCGGCGTCGTCGGGCACCTTCGCCTGCGCCTTGGCGAGCATCGGTTGCACCGGCGGCATGACGGGAAGGTCCACGGTGTTCATCCTGATCTATCGGGGGCGGTGCGTGTCTAGACCTCAGCCCAGACCGGAACTCATCGGTTACCCATCCGCCGCGCCGCATACGCCGCGGGCTAGATTGCGGGCGTGACCCGCCCAGCCCCGGGCGCGGGCCGGTTCGCCCCCAGCCCGTCGGCCGACCTGCACATCGGCAATCTGCGCACCGCCGTGCTGGCCTGGTTGTTCGCCCGGTCGACCGGACGTCGTTTCCTGCTGCGGGTGGAAGATCTCGACGACCGCAACCACGCCGACATCGCGCGGCGCCAACTGGCGGACCTGGCGGCGATCGGCGTCACCGCCGACGAGGAACCGGAGTGGCAGTCTCGGCACCGTGACCGTTACGACTCGGTGATCGACGACCTGATCGCCCGCAACCTGGTCTACGAATGTTATTGCAGCAGAAAGGATATCCTCAACGCGCCGCGGGCCCCACACGCTCCGGAAGGAGCCTACCCGGGCACGTGCCGCGACCTCACCGATAGAGAGCGGGCCGCTGGACGCGAAGGGCGCCCGCCTGCGCTCCGATTGCGTTCCGACACCGGTGAATACACCGTGACCGATCTGCTGCACGGCAGCTACACCGGTGTGCTCGACGATTTCGTGCTGCGCCGGGGTGACGGTGTGCCCGCCTACAACCTCGCCGTGGTCGTCGACGACGGGTTGGCCGGCATCGATCAGGTGGTGCGCGGTGACGACCTGTTGGCCTCGTCCCCCCGGCAGGCCTACCTCGGCGCCCTACTGGGGTACGCGCAGCCGGTCTACGCCCACGTTCCGCTGGTGCTCAACCCCGAGGGCAAGCGGCTGGCCAAACGCGATGGCGCCGTCACACTGGCCGAACTGGGGGTTGATCGCGCGTTCACCCTGATCAGCGCCTCGCTGGGGTGGCCGTCGCACGCCATCCCCGAACTGCTGGACCGGTTCGACCCGGACCGGCTGCCGCGTGAGCCGTGGACATATCAACCCGTTTGATTGGAACCCTTTCCTAGGACTTAACCTCCAGCTGCCCCCACGGCGAGCCGTAGGCGGTCAGCAGTTCCAGGAACGGTACCGAGTCGAAGCATTCCGGGCCGAGCACGCCGACACCACTCCAGGTGCCGTTCGCCAGAAGCTCCAGCGCCACAACGGGATTGATGGCGGTCTGCCACACCACGCACTGGTGGCCGTACTCCTTCATCGACCACTCGTTGTCGACGACGTGGTACAGGTACGTCGAACGCGGGTTGCCGTCCTTGTCCTTACCGGTCACCCACAGTCCGGCGCAGGTCTTGCCCTTCATCTGCGGGCCGAGGGTCGCCGGGTTGGGCAGGCAGGCCGCCGCCACGTCGCGCGGGCTGACCTCCGCGCCACCGACCTTCACCTTCTCGGTGCGGTCCAGGCCGAGCTTGTGCAGCACCTTGAGCACCTCGATGAACTCGTCACCGAGGCCGTACTTGAACGTCACCCGCTTGCAGTCGATCCAGCGCGGCATCAACAGCACCTCTTCATGCTCGACGTTGACGCACTCGACCGGGCCGATACCTTCGGGGAAGTCGAACACCTCCGGCTCGCTGAACGGCGCCGTGGTGAACCAGCCCTTGTCCTTCTCCCAGATCACCGGCGGGTTCAGGCACTCCTCGATGGTGGTCCAGATCGAGAACGACGGGGCGAAGTCGAAGCCCTCGACGGCCAGGTTGGCCCCGTCGCGTACCCCGAGCTCGTCGATCTCACTGAACAGGAAGTCCGAGGCGTAGCGCGCGAAGACGTTCGCCAGCCCGGGCTCCACGCCGAAGCCCACCAGGGCCAGCCGGCCGGCCTCGATCCACGCGGGCTCGGCGTCGAACTGCTCGTCCCCCAGCTTCACCCCGGTCAGCTCGTAGGGCTTGTCCGGGTGGCGTTGCGACAGGCTCATCGCCATGTCCAGGTAGTCCGCGCCGCCGGCCAGGGAACCGTCGAAGATCGGCATGGTGAACCGCGGGTCGACCGCATTCATCACGTGGGTGATGCCGTGCTCACGGATCAGTTCAGCGACCGCGTCCGCCGAACTGGCGTCGACCCGCGTCGAGGAGAACCGCGAATCGTTGACCGCCTCGGCGGCCTCGCGGGCCTTGGCCTCGTCGTAGTCGGCCACCACGATCTGCTCGAAGAAGTCCCGCCGCTTCGCGATCGCGCAGAACGCCGACCCCACGCCACCCGCGCCCACCAGCAAAATTTTCATGCGCGGAATTTACACCGTGGCGCGCAGATGGGACATCCCACGCAGGGTCACGTTGGGCTTGTAAGCCGGTTCCCCGTCCAGGCGGGCATCGGGGAACCGCCGGGCCGCCGCCGACAAAGCCACCGCCGCCTCCATCCGCGCCAGCGGGGCGCCAAGGCAGAAGTGCGGGCCGTGCCCGAACGCCAGATGGCGGATGGCCGCCCGGTCCGGGTCGAACTCGTCGGGCCGCTCCGTCACCGCCGGATCGCGGTGGGCGGCGGCCAGCAGCAGCATCATGGTGTCGCCCTTGGGGACCTCGACGCCGGCGCCGTCATGAGAGCCGATCACCATGTCGGCGCCGGCGACGCGGCCGACGAGTTGCACCGGCGGGTCCAGCCGCAACGTCTCCTCGATGACCGGCGCGGCACGGGTGGCGTCGGCACCGAGAGCCCGCCACTGCTCGGGATGGCGCAGCAGGGCGAGCATCCCGTTGGCGATCAGGTTGACCGTGGTCTCATGGCCGGCGATCAGCAGCAGGTTGCAGGTCGCGATGATCTCCGCCTCGGTGAGTTGGTCGCCCGCCTCCTCGACTGAGATCAGGCCCGACATCAGGTCGTCGGCGGGCTCGGCACGGCGGCGCTCCAAAAGGTCGCGAAGGTATTCCCGCAGCCATTGCCCCGCCTTCAGCCGTTCGGAGAAGCCATGCGACTGCCCGGTGAACGCGATGAACGGGTCCAGCCCCTGCGCCAGCAGCGCCGAGGCCCAGCTGAACTGCGGCTCGTCCTCGATCGGCACCCCCAGCAACCGGCAGATCACCGCGACCGGCAGCGGATAGGCCAGCTCGTCGATGACGTCGAACGAGCCGGCGGCGGCCACCTTGTCCAGCAGCCCGTCCACCATCGCGGTGATGTCCGGCTCGAGGGCCTTGACGACCCGGGGCGAGAACGCCTTGCTGACCAGCTTGCGCAGCCGGGTGTGGTCGGGCGGGTCCAGGAACAGGAAGCCGGGCGTGCCGAACGGACGCGGTTGCTCCCCGGCGGCGATCGCCCGCTGCGCGACCGTCGACTTGAGCCGGTCGCTGCACGAGTCCGGATGGCGCAACACCTCGTCGCAGTGGGCGAAGGTGGAGAAGACGTGCAGGTTGGACTCGGGCAATTGCAGGGGGCCCTGCTCCCGCACCTGCCGGTACAGCGGGTAGGGGTCGGCGCGGTGCGACGGGTCGAGCAGCTTCACCAGCAGGGCCTGCGACTCGGCGGGAGCGGTCATCTCCTCATTGTGCAGGCGTCGAGTAATACCGCCCCAAGACGTCGTCGCGCAGTTCGTCGAACTCGCCGGCGACGATCGCCGCCCGGATCCGGTCCACCAGCCGGATCACGAACCGCTCGTTGTGAATGGTGCACAGCGTGGCCGACAGGATCTCCTTGGCCTTGAACAGGTGATGCAGATAGGCCCGGGTGTAGTGGGCACAGGTGTAGCAGTCGCAGTCGGCGTCGATGGGGCTGAAGTCGCGGCGGTATCTCGCGCCGGTGATGTTGAACCGGCCGCCCGCCGAGTACACCGCGGCGTTGCGGGCCACCCGCGACGGCGACACACAGTCGAAGGTGTCGGCGCCGGCGGCCACCGCGGCGAACAGGTCGTCGGGCTCGCTGATGCCGAGCAGATGCCGGGGCTTGGCGTCGGGCAGTTCGTCGATGCACCAGCCGACAATGGTCGCCAGGTTCTGCTTCTCCAGCGCTCCCCCGATGCCGTACCCGTCGAATCCGCGGCCGTGGGCGTCGACGATGGTCTCCAGCCCGCGCGCGGCCTGCCTGCGCAGATCCTCGTACTGGGCGCCCTGCACCACCCCGAACAGCGCCTGCCGCGGGCGGTCGGGCCGGGCGTCGATCAGCCGGCGGTGCTCGTCCAGGCAGCGCTGCGCCCAGGCGTGGGTGCGGGCCACCGACTGCTCCTGATAGCCACGGGTGTTGACCAGGGTGGTCAGCTCGTCGAAGGCGAAGATAATGTCGGCGCCGATCTGATGCTGAATGCCCATCGACACCTCCGGGGTGAACCGGTGCGTGGAGCCGTCGAGATGCGAAGTGAACGTCACGCCGTCGTCGTCGATGTGCGCAAGGCGCTGTTTACCCTCGGCGATGATGTCGTCGGCCTGCACCCGGTCCACGTCCATCGCGAGCACCTTGCGGAAACCCGCGCCCAGCGAGAGCACCTGGAAGCCGCCGCTGTCGGTGAACGTCGGGCCGGGCCAGTTCATGAACGCGCCGAGGCCGCCGGCCTCGTCGACGATGTCCGGACCGGGCTGCAGGTACAGGTGGTAGGCGTTGGCCAGCACCGCCTGGGCGCCGAGGTCCCGCATGGTTTCCGGGAGGACGGCCTTGACGGTCGCCTTGGTGCCGACAGCGATGAACGCCGGTGTGTGGATCTCGCCGTGCGGAGTGTGGATGATTCCGGTCCGCCCGCGCCGGCCGGGCAACTCCGCCTCGACGGTGAAGAACGGGCGCTCGGTCACCCAGGTATCTAACCAAGGCCGCGGCCGGCCACCCCGGCCCGCACCGCCCTCATAAACTTCTCATCTTCGCGGCAGCACCACCGTTGACCTCGCAAAGGGGTGGCCGACAAGGGTTTCGGGACCACTCCGACCGTTCGGCGGATTCGGCCATTCTTAAGACCGTCGGCGGGCGGCGAACGATACTGCTTTCGATGATCCGGCATTGACGGATCACTTCAACAAAGGAGAAATCGGTGAAGCGTGGCTTTGTGGTTGCGGTGGCCGGCGTGGCAGTTGTGGCCGCCGGACTGACCGGCTGTTCCAAGTCGGAGAAGAAGACCGAGGCGACGAGCTCGGCATCGTCGGCCAGCGCCAGCAGCTCTGCAGTGACCGCGAGCTCGGGCACGGCGACCGCCAGCGCAGGCGCGGGCAGCGCGAAGGTCACCATCGACGGCCAGCCGCAGAACATCAATGGCCAGGTCGTGTGCGCCACGGCGGGCGGCAACTACAACATCGCCATCGGCGAGGCGGCCACCGGCATCGCCGTCGTGATGGCTCCGGACGCCTCGGTGGTGCACTCCGTCGGCCTGGGTAACGTCAACGGCGTGACCCTCGGCTACCAGGAGGGCGTGCCCGGTGGGGCGGCCGCCACCGCGACCAAGGACGGCAACAACATCAAGGTCAGCGGCACGGCCACCGGCATCGACATGGCCAACCCGATGGCGCCGGTCACCAAGCCCTTCGAGATCGAGGTGACCTGCCCGTAGCGGGTTCCCACGAACGAACGGCGGCGGCCTGAGGGGTCGCCGCCGTTTTCGTCTGCGCTATACCCCGACCGCTTCCTCCAGGGCCGTCAGCGAGTCCTCGAGGTGGCCCAGCAGCCGTTGCAGATGCGGAACGCTGCGCCGGCACCCGACCAGTCCGAAGTCCAGATTGTCGGCATTGTTCGACAGGGTGATGTTCAGCGCCTGACCGTCCAGGGCGATCGACATCGGATAGTTGCCGTCGAGGCGGGCGCCCTTCCAGTACAGCGGCTCGCGGGCGCCCGGCACATTGGAGATCACGATGTTGAACGGCGGTTGCGCCGCGGCGGCCAACGGCGGCACCAGCGCCAGGGTCAGCGGCGCCATGTTGAACGCCGAAAGCGCCAACTGCTGCAGCCGCGGTAGTTGGGTGAACACCTCCTTGTTGCCCCGCGCCGAGGCGTGGATGGCATCCAGGCGTTCCGCCGGGTCCTCGATGTCGGTGGCCAGGCTGCACAGGATGGTGCCGACCTGGTTGCCGCCGCTGGAGGTGTCGTTCTCGGAGCGCAGGCTCACCGGCACCATCGCGATGAGCGCCCGGTCCGGCAGTGCGTCCTGCTCGATCAGATAGGCGCGCAGCGCGCCGGCGCACATGGCGAGGACGACGTCGTTGAGCGTGACGCCGGTGGCTTCCTTGACGGCGACGACCCGTTTGATCGGCCACGATTGGGCAGCGCATCGGCGCGCGCCGCCGATGGGCACGTTGAGCATCGTCTTGGGCGCCTCGAACGGAAGCGTGAGCTGCTGTTCAAGCAGTGCGGCCCGGGCCAGGGTGAGCGCCGAAGGGCCAAGTGCGGCAATCGATCCCGCGACCTGTGCCAGCTGACCCAGGCGCGACGGGCGCGGCTTGGTCTTGCCGCGGGGGCGCGGGGACGGGTCCCACGGAGCCCGCAGTTCGGTGTACTGCGGATCCGTCGACAACGCACGACGCATGGTCTTCATCGCCGAGACGCCGTCGAGCAGCGCATGGTGCATCTTGGTGTACACCGCGAACCGGCCGTCGTCGAGACCCTCGACCAGGTGCGCCTCCCACAGCGGCCGATGCCGGTCGAGGAGCGTTCCGTGCAGCCGCGAGGTGAGCTCGAGCAGTTGCCGAACCCGGCCCGGTGACGGCAGCGCGGAGCGGCGCAGGTGGTACTCGAGGTCGAGATCGCGGTCGAACGACCACGCGACGTTGGCGATGCCGCCGAGCAACTCGGCTGGATGCTTGCGGAAGGTCGGCTGGACGTCCTCTCGGGTGATCAGCTCCTCGTAGATCTCCCGAACGAAATCCGGCCCGGCCCCCTCCGGCGGCTCGAAGAGTTGCAGACCGCCGACATGCATCGGGTGCTCACGCGACTCGGCCAACAGAAACATCGAATCGGTCGGCGAAATCAGTTCCATGAGTCCCTCCCTCCAGTTTCTCGCGGTGTGCCCAGTTAGACCGGTTTGCTATGCGGACGGGGAGGACTGCCGAACCCCCGCGCGAAGGCCGGGTGCGTCTGGATGTGAACCTGCGATTGATGACGCGGTCGGGTCAGCCGCGGCCGTGGCCACCGGGGTGGTCGCCCGCGTTCTGACCGCCCCCGTAGCCCGCATTGAACCCGGGGGAAGCCACCTCCGCCTCGGTGAGGTTGTCGCTGGTGTCGGGAATGACCGTCGGGGCGCAGTTCATCGAGAAGCTGTCCTCGGTCTCGGTCTCCTGGCAGGCCAACACCCGCGGCGCCGGGGCGGTGGAGGTGGCGACGACGGCGACTGCCGGTGTTAGCGCGAGCGCCAAGCCGAGTGCCCCGTAGATCAACGTTCGACCACGAATCGAAAAGCCCGTCATCTCACGTACCCCCAAGCGGTTGTCATTGGTGCGGAGCCGTAGTGCAAGGTCTCTGCAGGGACCAGGGTAGGCCAGTTCGCCGCAGAAGCGCATCTTTGCTTCGGATCGACCAGGGCATTCAGTTCAGGGCCTCGTCGTCGCCCGGTGATCGAAGATTCTGCTGCGCCGTCCGCGGGCGCAGACAGCCGGAGAATTATGGCGGTGGCGGAGGGATTTGAACCCTCGGACGGGGGTTACCCGTCACACGCTTTCGAGGCGTGCTCCTTAGGCCGCTCGGACACGCCACCGCGGAGAAGCTTACGGCCAGCACCGACCTAGCCCAAATCGCGCTGACGAGTGAAAAAGGCCTCCAGCAGGGCGGCGCAGTCATCGGCGAGCACTCCGCCGCGCACCTGCGGCCGATGCGTCAGCCTGCGGTCGCGCACCACATCCCACAGCGAGCCGACCGCCCCGGTCTTGGGTTCGAACGCCCCGAACACCAGCCGCGCCACGCGCGCCATCACCAGGGCGCCGGCGCACATCGTGCAGGGTTCGACGGTGACGGCGATCGTCGCACCCTCAAGCCGCCAGCCATCGCCGTACACCCGGGCGGCGGCCCGCAGCGCCAGGATCTCGGCGTGGGCGGTCGGATCACCGAGCGCCTCGCGGGCGTTGGCCGCGCGGGCCAGTTCGGTGCCGTCGGGGCCGAACACCACCGCACCGATCGGCACGTCTGCGTCCCCGGCGCCGCCGGCCGCCGCTATCGCCGCACGGATCAGCGTCTCGTCGCCGGCGGCATCGTCGCCGGCGCTCACCGATCGAGACGGTCGAGCACCGCCGAGAGTTCCTCGGCGAATCCCATCTCCCTGGCGATCCGGCCCAACTGCTCGTCCGGATAGAGATCGGTCTCGTCGAGGATCACGCCCAGCACCGCTTGCGGAAGCCCGATGTCGGACAGCACGCCCAGATCGCCCTCCTCGAAGGGATCCGACTCCTCCAAGTCCTCTGCGGAGATATCGGCGTCAAGGGTTTCCAGCGCCTCCGCGGCGATGTCGTAATCCAGTGCGGCGGTGGCGTCCGACAGCAGCAGCCGTGTCCCCGCCGGTGCCGGCCGGACGATCAGGAAGAACTCGTCGTCGATGTCCAGCAGCCCGAACACCGCTCCGGCGCTGCGCAATTCACGTAGCTCGGTCTCCGCCGCGGACAGGCTCGTCAACACCTTCGAGCTCATCGGTGCGCACCGCCACTTGCCGTCCTCGTGGACCACGGCCACGCCGAAGCCGTCCGGGGTGTCGGCCGAATCCTGCGGCCCCGCCCCCTTCTCGGCTCGCGATGCTTCCATGGGCGCTTACGGTAGTCGCTGATCAGGCCCGTTACCAGGTAATCGGCCGCCGTCGCCGGGCACCGGCCGGACGCGGGCCGTCAAGCTCGATGTGCCAACCTGGAATGCGTGACGAAGACACCCGTGTGCGTGCTCGGGCTCGGACTGATCGGCGGGTCGGTGTTGCGCGCAGCGGTGGCGGCCGGCCGTGACGGATTCGGCTACAACCGCTCCGTCGAGGGCGCCCAGGCCGCCCGGGTGGACGGGTTCCAGGCCACCACCGATCTCACCGAGGCGCTGACGTGGGCGGCGGACCGCGATGCCCTGATCGTCCTGGCCGTCCCGATGCCCGCGGTGTCGCAGCTACTCGGCCACATCCAGGACACCGCCCCGGACTGCCCGCTGACCGACGTCATCAGCGTCAAGGGCGCCGTGCTGGCGGAGGTCCGGGACGCGGGCCTGCTCGACCGCTACGTCGGCGGTCATCCGATGGCCGGGACCGCGCACTCGGGCTGGGCCGCGGGCAACGCCCGGCTGGTCGCCGGTGCGCCCTGGGTGCTCAGCGTCGACGAGCACGTGGACGCACGGGTGTGGTCGGAGGTGATGCACCTGGCGTTGGACTGCGGCGCCGTGGTGGTGCCGGCCAAGTCGGACGAGCATGACGCCGCCGCTGCCAGCATCTCGCACCTGCCGCACCTGCTAGCCGAGGCGCTGGCCGTCACCGCCGGTGAGGTTCCGCTGGCCTTCGCGCTGGCGGCGGGTTCGTTCCGGGACGGCACCCGGGTGGCCGCGACCGCACCGGACCTGGTGCGGGCGATGTGCGAGGCCAACGCCGAGCAGCTGCTGCCCGCCCTGGACCGCGCGCTGGAACTGTTGACCCACACCCGTCAGACACTGGCCGAGCAGGATTCTGTCGCCGAACTCGTCGAGGCCGGGCACGCCGCCCGCGCCCGTTACGAGGGCTTCTCCCGGCCGCAGATCGTGACGATCGCGATCGGTGAGGAGAACTGGCGCGAGGAACTCGCCGCCGCCGGGCGCTCCGGCGCGGTGATCAGATCCGCTCTGCCAGGCCCGGGTAATCCACGATGAAACCCTCGTCGTCGACGGTGATCGTGGTCTTGGCCACCGGTGAGTCCAGCTCGATACCGTTGCCCGGCCCGGTGCTGATGTAGCCGATCGTGGCCGGTTTGACGGTCAGGTCCGGCAGGTGCACGTAGACGACGGGTAGGGTCACCGACTCGGCCCGCTCGTAGAGGCCGGTGCGCCGGATCGGCAGCGCGTTGAAGAACGGGCTGAACACGACGTCGACGTCGAGGGCGCCCTCGTAAGCCTCTCTGGACTGGCCCTGGTGGTCGGTGATCAGCCACATGTTCTCCTCGTCCCGCGCGATCGACAGCTGACGATCGCGTTCGGCGAGGGTGATGCTCAACGAAAGCCGCTTGGTGGCACCGGTCTCGTCGGTCACCAGGTCGTAGGAGGCGCTGAACGCCGGATGGGTGAGGTTGGCTGCCGCGACGATGCGGCCATAGGCCTTGATGCGGTTTCCGGACAGCTGGACCCGGGCCGACTCCATTCGCGAACCATCATGGGCGCGCCAGGTCAGGACCGCCGGCCAGGCGCTATCTGTCGCATCACTCACCCGTCTACCGTAAGCGACGGGCCATCACGCCCATACCCCGGTCGGGATGTGCGGCCGGGGCGGGCGTCGAAGCTCACCTCGTCGTCGAGCAGGGGCTGCGGCAGCCGGCCGGGACGCAACCGGCCCGATCCGGGCACCGAGGCCCACACCGCCAGTGCCAGCAGGCCGTCGAGGATCAGCGCCAGCACCGTCACCAGCAACGCCCCGACCAGGGCGATGTGGAATTGGCGCACCTTGATGCCGTCGATCAGGTAGCGCCCCAGCCCGCCCAGGCTGGCGTAGGCGGCCACGGTGGCGGTGGCGACGACCTGCAGCGTCGCGGTGCGCAGCCCGCCCAGGATCAGCGGCATCGCGTTGGGCAGCTCCACCCGGGTGAGCACACGGGCCTCGGTCATCCCCATCGAGCGGGCGGCGTCCACCACCGCCGGGTCGACGTTGGCGATGCCGGCGTAGGTGCCCGCCAGCAGGGGCGGGATGCCGAGCAGCATCAGCGCGACGGTCGGCGGCAGCAGGCCGAGGCCCCACAGCAGGACGCCGAGCAGCAGCACCCCGAGCGTCGGCAGCGCCCGAAGCGCGTTGACCCCCGTCACCACCAGGAAGGTGCCGCGCCCGGTGTGGCCGATGATCATCCCGATCGGGATGGCGATCAGCGCCGAGATGACGACCGCGACGGCGGTGTACTGCAGATGCTCGAGGATGCGCGCTCCGATGCCGGACCGGCCGCCCCAATGGGCCGCGGTGAAGATGTACGCCAGCGCCTGATGTAGGAAGTTCATGACGCCACCTTCACCCGGGTCCAGGGCGTGATGAGCCGCCCGGCCAGCATGATCAGGATGTCGACGACGATCGCCAGCAGGAAGATCGCGATGATGCCCGCGACGATCTGGTCGCTCTTGTCGGCCTGGTAGCCCTCGGTGAACCAGGTGCCCAGGCCGCCGATGCCGATGACGGAGCCGACCGAGACCATCGAGATGTTCGTCACCGCGACCACCCGCAGCCCGGCGATCAGCACCGGAATAGACAGCGGCAGTTCCACTTTCAGCATCCGGGCCAGCCCGGTGTAGCCGACCGCGGTGGCCGCGTCCCGCACCTGGATGGGCACCGCGTCCAGCGCCTCGGGCACCGCGCGCACCAGCAGGGCGGTGGTGTAGAGGGTCAGCGCGACGATCACGTTGGCCTCGTCGAGGATTCGGGTCGGGATGATCAGGGGCAGCACCACGAAAAGCGCCAGCGACGGAATGGTGAAGATAATGCTGGCCGTCACGGTGGTCAGCCGCCGCAGCGCCGTGGTGCGCCACACGTAGGCGCCCAGTGGCACCGCGATCAGCAGTCCGAGCACCACCGGGATCAGCGACAGTCGCAGGTGGATGACGGTCAGCATCCAGGCCTTGTCGAGGTGGGCGAGCAGGTAGCGCACGATCCGTGCCTAACTCTCTCGTTGCCGCTCGAGGGCGTTCAGCACGTCTTCGGCCTTCACACCGCCGGCGACCTGGCCGGTCGCGTTTACCGCGACCCCCAGTGCCGATGGGGATGACAGCGCGGCGTCGAGTGCCTGCCGCAGGGTGCCGTCCGGTGGGAACAGCGATCCGCCGGCGATGGTGCAGTCGTACAGCGAACTACCGTTGCGGTGCAGCGCAACGCCGTTCGCGTTGATCCAGGCGTACGGCGAACCGTCCGCTCTGGTGACGAGCACCCACTCGCCGGGGCCGAGCGTCAGGGTGTCGATGTCCGCCTCGGTCGCGGCCCGGATGTCGTGCAACGGGATGCCGGTGGCGTGATAGAACTGCAGACCGCGGTAGCCGCGGTCGGCACCGATGAAGCCGGCCACGAAATCGTTGGCGGGATTGGACAACAACCGCGCCGGCTCGTCGTACTGCTGGAGCGCTCCCCCGGGGCCGAACACCGCGACCCGATCGCCGAGCTTGATCGCCTCGTCGATGTCGTGGGTGACGAACACGATGGTCTTGTGCAGTTCGTCCTGCAGCCGCAGCATCTCGGCCTGCAACTCGTCGCGCACCACCGGATCCACGGCCGAGAACGGTTCGTCCATCAGCAGAATCGGCGGATCGGCGGCCAGAGCGCGGGCCACGCCGACCCGCTGCTGCTGGCCGCCGGACAGTTGCGCCGGATACCGGTCGCCCAGTTTGGGGTCCAGGCCCACGCGTTCCAGGACCCCGTAGGCGGCCTTGCGGGCCTCGCGGCGGGACTGACCGGTGAGCACCGGCACCGTCGCGACGTTGTCGACCACCCGTTGGTGCGGCATCAGGCCACCACTCTGGATGACATAGCCGATGCCGAGTCGCAGCTTCACCGGGTTGACGGTCGAGACGTCGCGGCCGTCGACCGTCAGAATCCCGGAGGTCGGCTCGATCATTCGGTTGATCATCCGCATCGAGGTGGTCTTGCCGCAACCGGACGGCCCGACGAACACGGTGAGGGTGCCGGACGGCACCTCCAGGGTGAGGTCGTCGACCGCGGTTGTCCCGTCGGGGTAGCGTTTGGTCACGCCGTCAAAGGTGATCATCTACTTCCCGATCGGCCTGTCGAACCCGTTGTCGCGCACCCATTTCCGGGCCGCCTCGTCGGGGTCGACCCCGGCATTGCCCGACACTGCGGTGTTGAGGTCGATCAGGCCCTGGGTGGTCAGTTTCGCCGACACCGCATCCAGGATGGTCTTCAGCTCGTCGGATTTCTTCTGTGAACTCACCAGTGGCACGACGTTGGCGGCCAGGAAGTTGTTCTTCGGATCCTCGAGCACCACGAGCTTGTTCTGGGGAATCGCCGGTGAGGTGCTGAAGATATCTGCCGCGGTGACGGTTCCGTCGGTCAGGGCCCGCACCGTCGCGGGGCCGCCGCCGTCGCTGATGGACACGAAGTTGTCCGGTTTGATGTCCAGGCCGTACTTCGCCTTCAGCCCGGGCAACCCCTCGGTGCGGGTCTGAAACTCCGATGGCGCACCGAACTTCACCTCCGCCGAGTGCGCCGCGAGGTCGCCGATGGTCTTCAGGTTCCACTTCTGTGCGGTGGCTTCGCTGACGGCAACGGTGTCGGTGTCGTTGGCCGGTGACGGCGTGAGGATCGACAGGTCACCGGGCAACACCCGGAACAGCGCCAGTTCCACCGCGTCGGGGGTGGTGACCGTGGTCTTCGGGTCGAAGTACTGCAGCAGGTTTCCGGTGTACTCCGGCACCAGGTCGATCGAGTGGTCGCGCACGGCGGGGATGTAGGTCTCCCGGCTGCCGATCCCGAACTGCCGTCCGACGTTGAAGCCGTTGGCCTCCAGGGCCTGGGCGTAGATCTCGGCGATGATCTTCGACTCGGGGAAGTCCGCCGAGCCGACGACGACGCTCTTGAGATCCCCCGAAGCTGAGCCTCCGCCCAACGGGTTGGAACTGCCGCAGGCCGCCGTGGCGGGCAGCACGACCGCCAGGACAATTGCCGCCAGCCGCAGCCGCTTCCGGTGTCGCGACGGGTTCATGTACGTCCTTTCCCCGGTCGTAGGCCCGACCCTATCGACCCGGCCACCACCCTGCCGCGCTTTGGCCGACGGCCGACGCGACACCCGGTTGTGCCGGTTATCGTTTCTTTCTGCACGCTCAAGGGTGAAGATGGCGTCATGAGCACCGAACCGACGCCACCGTCCGGCGAACCGACTCCCCCGGCGCCGCCCCCGGTCACGCCGACCCCCCTCGAGGTGGCCGAGGTGAAGCTCACGAAGGCCGGCGCCCTGTGGTCGTCGCTGATCGTCGGGCTGCTGATCCTCACCATCCTGCTGGTGTTCATCACCCAGAACACCGACTCGACGTCGTTCACCTTCCTCGGCTGGCACTGGACCCTGCCACTCGGCGTCGCGATCCTGCTCGCGGCGATCTGCGGGTCGGCGATCACCGTGGCCGTCGGCGCGGCGCGGATCTTCCAGCTGCGCCGGGCCGCGAAGAAGAACCTCAAGGCGGCACTGAAGGGTTAGCAGGGTCAGCCCGCCTTCCCGCAGTTCGTCAACCGTTTCAGCCGGCACGGCCGGTGGTATACCCCGGCAATGATGAAACAACTGACGAAGATGACGCCCGTGTTGTTCGCGGGAGCCGCGGCAGCTGTCATCGCGGCCGCGCCGGTGGCTCTGGCCGACCCGGCGCCCTGCGTGAATCCCGACGGCACCGCATGCGCGGTGATCGGTCCGGACGGTGCCAACGGTGCCGTGCCCGGTGGGCCGGCCGGTGTCGCCGGGCCGGGCGGCGCGAGCGGGGTGATCCCGAGCGGCCCCGGCGGTGCGGCCGGACCGGGTGGAGCCAGCGGCTGTATCCCCGGCGTTGGCTGCCTCAACGTCGGCGGATAGCCGACCGCCGGCTACTTCAGGGCGGCCAGCCCAGCGCTGATCAACACGTCGACGGCCTGACCGAACGGTTCGTCCGCCTTCTCAGCGGTATCGTCGGTGGCTGCCGCCCGGCTTCGGTGCTCGATGCCGGCCACGATGATCCCCAGCTTGAAGTAGCCGAGCGCCATCTGAAAGTCCCAATGCGCCAACGGATGTCCGGACGCGAGCGAGTACCGGTGTGCCAGGTCGTCCTGGGACGGCATGCTCGGCGCCGACCAGGCGGCCTGCATGCCGAGAATCGCGTCCAGCGCCGGGTTGCGCTGCACGACCATCACGGCGACGTCCGACAGCGGATCCCCGAGCGTCGACATCTCCCAATCCAGCACGGCCCGAACGATTCCGGGATCATCGGCATCGAGCATCGTGTTGTCGATGCGGTAGTCGCCGTGCACAATCGAGGCACGGCTCTCCGGTGGCACCGATTCGGCCAGCCGGGTGTGTAGCCGCCGGACGTCGGCGTCGCGCGGGTCGTCGGGCAACCGGACGTAGTCCCACTGCGACCCCCAGCGGCGCACCTGCCGCTCGAGATAGCCCTGGGGCCTGCCGAAATCGCCGAGCCCGACGGCGTCGGGGTCGACCTGGTGCAGGTCGACGAGGACCTTGATCAGACTGTCAACGCAGTCGCTGATCACGTCCGGTCCGCCGAGCGCCTCGAGTTCGGCGCGGGTCCGCACCACCTGGCCGGGAACGTACTCCACCATCTGGAACGGGGCGCCGAGCACCGAGTCGTCGTCGCGCATGGTGACGGCGGGCGCCACCGGTACCGGGCTGTCCGCCAGCGCCGCGACCACGCGGTACTCGCGGGCCATGTCGTGGGCGGACGGGGTCAGACCGTGCAGGGGCGGGCGGCGCAGCACCCACCTGGACGCGTCGTCCTGAACCAGGAAGGTCAGGTTGGACCGGCCACCGGAGATCAACTCACCGCGCAGTTCCCCGGTGCGGGGGATCCCGACGGCACGCAGGTGCCGGTCCAACGCCGTCAGGTCGAGCCCCTCGAGTGCAGTCACCCGATATGTATATGCCTCAGCGCCGGTTGCGCGGAAGGAGATCCCAGACATGCTCGGTGCTGTTGACCGCGGCCACCGTGCCCTGGCCACTGCGCGCGTACAGCAACCGGGTGACCGACACGTAGTCGACGGGGAACGACAGCAGCCGCGCGGTGCCCAGAAGCTCGTGCAGCACAACGTTGATCACCCCGCCGTGGCTGAACACCACCACGGTGTCGTCGTGCTCGGCGGTGGCGACGATGTCGGCCAGCGCCGCGGACACCCGGGCCCGGAACTCTTCCTCGTCGACGGTGCTGGGCAGCTGGCCCGCAGCCATCCGCGCCCACTCCTCGGGCCATTCGGTGCGAACCTGCTCGATCGGCACGTAGTGCGACAGCCCGCGGTCGTACTCGGCCAACCGGTCGTCGATGTCGATGCCCAGACCGAGGGCCCGGGCGACGGGTTCGGCGGTCTGGAACGCTCGGCGCTGGGGGCTGCTGACCAGCCGGGCGATGGGGAAGCGGGCGAGTGCGTCGGGCAGCCGGCGGGCCTGTTGCCCGCCCTCCTCCGACAGTTCCGGGTCGGCTCCCTCACCGGCCTCGGTCCGGAACGGCAGGGCATGCCTGACGAGCAGGAGTTGCATTCTTTCTGGGTTCCTTCCCGTCCTGCCGATCCGACCGCCCGTGCAACGATAAGGCCCATGCGCGCCTTCGCCTGCCCGGTGTGCCAGAACTTCGCGTCGTTCGAGTTGGACCGCTGCCGATCCTGCGGCACCGCGTTGGGCCTGCACCTGCCCAGCCGGTCGATGGTGGCGGTGCGAGACGGGACGGCCACCGTCGACGGCGCCACCTGGGTGCGATGCACACAGGCCGAACCGTTGGGTTGCAACTGGCTGGCGCCGGAGGGCCACGACCCCGCCGCCCGCGGACGCTGCCTGGCCGACTCGCTGATCCGCCGCGAACCCGATGCCGACGACACCATCGCCCGGGAGAAGCTGGTCCCGACGGCGGTCGCGCTGCGTCGGCTGGTCTACCAACTCGACTGGCTGGGCCTGCCGATCGACCCGTACTGGCGCCGGGACGACGGCCTGGCCTTCGACCTGTTGTCCAGTTACAGCACCGGCGAGCGGATCACCATCGGCCACGCAGACGGGGTGATCACCATCGACCTGGTGGAATCCCTTGACGCCTACCGGGAGACGCTGCGGGTGGGCCTCGGTGAGCCGTACCGGACCATGCTCGGCCACTTCCGCCACGAGGCCGGCCACTACTACCAGAGCATCCTGGTCGAGACCGGTGCCGGCGCGCAACGCTACCTCGACCGCTGCCGCGACCTGTTCGGCGACGAGCGGGCCAGTTACGCCGACGCGCTGGCGCGGCACTACGAGCTCGGCGCCCCGCGGGACTGGCAGGAGTCGTTCATCTCGGAGTACGCGACCATGCACCCCTGGGAGGACTTCGCCGAATGCTTCGCCCACTACCTGCACATCACCGACACCATCGACACCGCCCGGGAGGCGGGCATGGTGCTGCACGTCGACCGGGTGCGGTTCACCGGTCCGCATGACATCGTCCCGCTGGAGTCCTACGCGGACGTCCCGATCGAGCGGCTGCTGTTCGACTGGAAGTGGATGTCGCTGTTCTTCAACCGGGTGAACACCGCGATGGGCAAGAACCCCCTGTACCCCTTCGAGATCAGCAAGCCGGTGGCCGACAAGCTCGGTTTCGTACATCGGGTCCTGCGGGAGTCGGCCCGGGGAGTGGCCGCGTGAGAACGCCTGCCGCCCTGGCGGGTACGCTCGCCGTCGCTATCACCGTCGCCACTTTTTGCGGCATCGCGTCGGCCGACGTGCCGGTGGGCCCCGGGCCCGACGCCGACTACACCGTGCAGCCGCAACCGGCGCCGGGCAGCTGTCACTACCGGGCCGCCGCCGACGGCTCCGCGCTGCCCGATCCGCTGTGCACACCGGGCGCCAGCAATCCCGAGGTCAGCCAGGCCACGCTCTACAGCACCGTCTGCCGGAAGGGCTATTCCGCGTCGATCCGGCCACCGCGGGAGGTGACCGACACCGAGAAGCGAGCGAACGCCGCGGCCTACGACTACCGGGGTTCGCTGGCCGACACCGAGTTCGACCACCTCATCCCACTGGCGCTCGGCGGTGACCCCAACGATCCGCGCAACCTCTGGGTCGAACCAACCGCGTCACCGAACCCCAAGGACGACATCGAGTTTCGGCTCATCCAACTGGTCTGTCAGCGCAAGGTCGCCCTCGTCGATGCGCAGGCGGCGATCGCGACCGACTGGACCACCGCGCTGGCCGTCCTCGGTCAGGGCTAGCCGGGGGTCGACCGCGCGTACCTGGGTTGGCCCGCCACCCAGGTTTCGCTGACCGGGATGGTCATGATCTTCTCCGGGTCACACTTGTGCGGGTCGGTCTCCAGGATCGTCAGGTCGGCCTCCTTGCCGGGCTCCAGCGTGCCGACGGTGTCCTGCAATCCGACGTGGCGTGCGGCGCCCGCCGTCGCCGCCCGCAGAGCCGCATCAACGGTCAGCCCCAGCTCGGGACCCACCACCGAGCCGTCGATCGCGCACCGGCGGGTGACCGCCGTCTGCACGTAGCGCAGCGGGTTGATCGGCAAACCGGCCGCGGGCGCATCAGAGTGCAGCGAAAACCCCAGGCCCACTTGGGCGGCCGCCCCGCACGGGACCATGAACTCCGCGCGCGGTTTGCCGAAGATCGTGTCTCGGTAGGCTGCACCGTAGAGGTAGACGAAATCCGGGATGAAGCTGATCTCGACGCCCAGCCTGCCGGCCCGCTCGACCTGATCGCGGCGGGCCATCGTGGCGTGCTGCAGGACGTTGAGGCCGGTCGCCGGATCCGTGCCGTAGACGTGTTCGATGGCGTCGAGCGCCTCGTCGACCGCGGCGTCGCCCTGACAGTGGATGAGGATGGGCCACCCGGCGTCCTTCGCGCTCTGGCACAGCCGGGCGAACTCTGCCGGCGGGTAGTTGCGCGCACCCTTGTCGGCGCTGTTGAGATACGGCTGCGTCTGCGCCGCCATCTCAGCCTGGTTGGAGCCGTCGGCCCACATCTTCATGCCGTACAGCGAGAACCGGCTGCCGGCTACCCGTCTGGCGCGGGTGGCCGGCCCCAGTGCCGCATAGGGCTTGCTTGCCTCGGTGGCGTCGGTGCTGAAACTCCCGCTCAGTCGCACGTCGAGGGAATTCGACAGCGCGGCAAGGTGATCCACCCACTCCGGCTTGACGGTTCCCGGCTCGTGCAGGGTGGTGTTCCCGGCCGCGGCGGCCGCCTTGGCATAGGACGTCAGCGCCTCGACGATCAGTTCCGGGGTGGTGGGCGGCACGGCGACGGCGAGGAACCGCATCAGGGCGGGTTGTTCGTACATCAAGCCGTTGAGCGTGCCGTCGGCGCCACGGCCGAAATGGCCACCACCGGCCAGCGTGCCGACGTCCTGGGCGATGCCGGCCTTCTGAAAGCCCAGCGTGTTCGCGGCGCCGACGTGACCGTTGACGTACATGACGAACACCGGGTGCTCGGTGCTCACCGCGTCGAGGTCGGTCATCGACAGCTCGCCACCCTGCAACAGGTTGTCGAAGTAGGCCGCCGCGATCCATTGACCGGCTGCGCTTTTCGTCGCCGCATCCTTCAGGTAGGTCAGGGCTTCGGCCTTGGTGTGGAACTTCGAGTAGCCCACGTCGAGCATGAGGTGACCGACGAGTGCGGACAGCGTGTAGTGGTGGTGCGGGTCGATCAGGCCCGGTAACAGGGTTCGGCCCTCCAGATCGACCGTCCGGGTGGCGCGGCCGGTCAGTGCCGACACCTCGGTGGTGGATCCGGCGGCGAGGATCGTGCTGCCGGCGACCGCCAGTGCCTCGACGGTGTCGGCTCCGGGCACCATGGTGCGGATACTGCCGTTGCGGAAGACGACGTCGGCGAGGGTTCGCCCGCCGGAACCCGAGCCACGGGAGGGGTCGGAGCTGAACTCGCGCCGCGCCGGCCGGAATCCGGCGAAGCCCGCCGTCAACTGGTCGGCGACCAGGGAGCGCTCACACCAGTGACACATGACTTCCCCCTTCGAACCGTCGATCGGCTAGTCGAGAAGGTAGCGGAGTCCCGGGTCAGGCGCGGCGATCCCGCAACTCGGCGAGGATCTCGTCGGTGTGCTCACCCAGCGCCGGGGCCGCTGAACGTGGCGCCCACGGGGTTCCGTGAAAGTCGGCCGGGGTGGCGATCATCGGCAGCGACCCGTCGCCGTCCGGCACGTCGACGAGACCGCCTGCGGCATGGAACTGCTCGTCGCCCAGCACGTCCTCCATCGAGTTCACCGGGGACCAGAACAGTTCGGGCTCGGTGTCGAAAATCTCCGCCCAATCGGCCAGTGTTCGGCCGGCGAAGATCCCGTCCAGCGCGGCGATGAGCTCACGGGCGTTACGGGCGCGATCCCGGGCGGTGACGAACCTGCTGTCGGCCAACCACTCCGGTCGACCGACCGCACGGCACAACGGCGGCCAGTGCCGGTCGGCCTCCAGTCCGACGATCCAGAACCGCCTGCCGTCGGCGGCGGCGTAGTTGTTCATGCTGGGATTGCCCATCGACTCGCGCTGGCCGATCGCGACCGGCCGGCCGGTCAACAGGAAGGTGTTGAGGTCGAAGCTCACGGTGTAGGCACCCTGCCGGTACAGCGAGGTGCTGACCAGTTGCCCCTCGCCGGTGCGGGCGCGGGCCACCAGAGCGGCGTTGACCGCCGCCGCCAGCGTCATCCCGGTCAGGTGATCGCCCATCCCACCGCGCTGGAACGGCGGGGTGTCACCGGGCCGGGTCAGCAGGTCGGCCACCCCGGAGCGGGCCCAGAACGCGGCGATGTCGTAGGCCGGGCGGTTGGCGTCGGGGCCCTTCTCGCCGTAGCCGGTGATCAATCCGTAGACCAGGCGCGGGTTCAGCTCGGCCACCGACGGATAGTCCAGGCCGAGTCGGCCCAGCGCATCGGGTCGCACATTGGTGATGAAGACGTCTGCGCCGGCGACCAGTCGGCGCGCGGTGGCCTGGCCGCCGTCGGTGGTGAGGTCGAGCACGATGCTGCGTTTTGAGCGGTTGTCCATCTCGAACGGCGGGCTGGACCCGTCGTCGAGGCCCATCATCGCCCCGAACAGCCGGCCCGGGTCGCCGGCGGGCGGTTCGATCTTGACCACGTCGGCGCCCCAGTCCGCCAGAATGCCGCCGGCCGCCGGCCCGGCCACCCACACCCCGAGTTCGACGACCCGGATGCCCTCGAGAGGTCCTGCCATTCGGGAAACACTACTTCCGCCCGCCTTGGAGAATGCTATTCTCCAAACGGAGAGTGAGGAATGCCATGGTGAGAACGGAAGGTTCGATGGACCTGGACACCACCACCCTGGGCCGGTGGCTGGACACCCAGGACGCACCGGGCCACGGCGAGGAGCCGGTGGCCGAGGTTCTCAAGGGCGGATCCCAGAACATGCTCTACAAGGTCAGCCGCGGTGGCCAGGGCATGGTGCTGCGGATGCCCGGGCCCCGGGCCGACGAACGGCGCCTGAGCGAGCTGCTGCGGGAGATCCGCCTGGAGCGCGCGCTGAAGGGCACCGACGTTCCGCATGCGGAACTGGTCGCCGCCGACGAGAGCGGGGAGGTGCTGGGCAAGCCGTTCTACCTGATGAGGGAGATCGACGGCTGGAGCCCCATGGACGGCGGCTGGGCCGCCCCGTTCGATACCGATCTGGCGGCCCGGCGCGGGCTGGCCTTCCAGCTCATCGAGGGCGCAGCCAAGCTGGGCCGGCTGGACTGGAAGGCCCAGGGGCTGGAGGGTTTCGGCAAGCCGGACGGGTTCCACGACCGGCAGGTGGACCGCTGGTTGTCCTTCCTGGACTCGTTCAAGGTGCGCGAACTGCCCGGCTTGGACATCGCGTCGGACTGGTTGCGGCGCAACCGGCCCGCCCAGTTCACCCCGGGCATCATGCACGGCGACTACCAGTTCGCCAACGTCATGTACGCGCACGGGGCCCCGGCCCGCCTCGCCGCGATCGTGGACTGGGAGATGACCACGATCGGCGATCCACTGCTCGACGTGGCCTGGGCGCTGCTGGGCTATGACGGTGAGGAACCGAAGACCCAGGGCTTCTACCTGCCGATGGAGGGCATGCCGACCCGGAGCGAACTGCTGACGCACTACGAGAAGCTGACCGGTATCTCCACCGAGAACATCCACTATTACCTGGTGCTGGCCAACTGGAAGCTGGGCATCGTGTTGGAGAAGACCTACGCCGCCGCGGTCACCGGCGGGAAGGCCGACCCACAGGTCAAGGAGGCGTTCGGCAAGATGGCGCCCGACCTGATCGGCACCGCCGCCCGGCTGGCCCAGTCCGGCGAGGAAGCCTGAAATGGGTTACGCCGACGACCTTTTCGACCTGACCGGCCGGGTGGTGCTGATCACCGGCGGCAGCCGCGGCCTGGGCCGGGAGATGGCGTTCGCGGCGGCACGCTGCGGCGCCGACGTGATCATCGCCAGCCGCAAGTATGACGCGTGCGTGTGGACCGCCAACGAGATCGAGGGCGAAACCGGCCGCACCGCAATGCCGTACGCCGTTCACGTCGGTCGATGGGACGAGCTCGACGGTCTGGTCGAGGCGGTGTACGACCGGTTCGGCAAGCTCGACGTCCTGGTGAACAACGCCGGCATGTCGCCCACCTACGAGAAGCTGACCGACGTCAGCGAGAAGCTGTTCGACTCGGTGGTCAACCTGAACCTCAAGGGGCCCTTCCGGTTGTCGGCGCTGGTGGGCGAGCGCATGGTGGCCGGCGGCGGCGGGGTCATCATCAACGTCAGCACCCACGGCTCGCTGCGGCCGCATCCGTCGTTCATCCCCTACGCCGCGTCGAAGGCCGGGCTGAACGCCATGACCGAGGGTCTGGCCCTGGCGTTCGGCCCGACGGTGCGGGTCAACACCCTGATGCCCGGCCCGTTCCTCACCGACATCAGCAAGGCCTGGGATTTCGGAGTGCAGAACCCGTTCGGCCGGCACGCGCTGCAGCGCGCCGGTCAGCCGGGCGAGATCATCGGCGCCGCACTGTTTCTGATGTCCGACGCATCCAGTTTCACCACCGGCTCGATCCTGCGCGCCGACGGCGGCATCCCCTAAGGAGTGGCGACATGGCATTCGATTTCTCCGTCGAGCCGGAGTTCGAGAAGAAGCTCGAGTGGATCCGCGAGTTCGTCCGCGAGGAGGTCGAACCGCTCGAGGTGCTGTTCCCCGGCTGCGAGTTCCTGCCACTCGACGAGGAGCGCCGCAGGATCGTCGACCCGCTCAAGCAGCAGGTCCGCGACCAGGGACTGTGGGCGCCGCACCTGGGGCCGGAACTCGGCGGCCAGGGATTCGGCGCGGTCAAGTTGACCCTGATCAACGAGATCCTGGGCCGGGCCACCTGGTCGTCGATCATCTTCGGCACCCAGGCCCCCGACACCGGCAACGCCGAGATCATCGCCCGCTTCGGCACCCAGCAACAGAAGGACACCTACCTGGCCGGACTGCTGTCCGGGGAGATCTTCTCGACGTTCTCCATGACCGAACCGCAGGGCGGCTCCGATCCGCGGGTGTTCACCACCCGCGCGACCCGCGACGGGGACGACTGGATCATCAACGGGCGCAAGTACTGGTCGTCCAACGCCTCGGTGGCGTCGTTCTTCATCGTCGTGGCGATCACCAACCCCGACGTCGCGGTGCACAAGGGCGCGTCGACGTTCCTGGTGCCCAAGGACACCCCGGGGGTCGTCGTCGAGGCGACCCACCACCTCGTCGGCTCGCACAAACACGATCCGGGTCACTCGCTGGTCCGCTACGACAACGTGCGGGTGCCGGCCTCTGCGATGCTGGGCGAGGAGGGCGGCGGCTTCGGAGTCGCGCAGTCCCGGCTGGCCGGCGGGCGGCTGCACCATGCGATGCGGTCCATCGGGGTGGCTCAGCGGGCGATCGACATGATGGCCCGGCGGGCCAAGAGCCGCTTCACCCAGGGCAGCCTGCTGGCGGACAAGCAGCTGATCCAGGAGTTCGTCGCCGACTCCTACGTCGAGCTGGCCCAGTTCCGCCTGCTGGTGCTGCACGCCGCCTGGCTGGTCGACACCCAGGGCGAGCACGCCGCCCGCGAGGCCATCGCGGCCTGCAAGATCCAGACCGCCACCGTGCTCAAGTCGATCGGGCTGCGCGCCATCCAGGTCCACGGCGGGCTCGGGCTCACCGACCAGATGCCGCTCACCGGCGTGCTGTTCGGCGGTATCGCACTCGGGTTGGCCGACGGACCCACCGAGGCGCACAAGGTCAACCTGGCCCGGATGGTGCTCAAGGACTACGAGCCCGAGGACCCGGTCTGGCCCAGCGAGTTCATGACCAACCGCATCGAGCGGGCACGGGAGAAATACGGTCACCTCGTCGATCGCATTCCGGCGCTGCCCGTCTCACCGTGAACAGCCGGGCCGCGGCCGCCGTCGTGCGGGCACTCGACGACCGTCAGCGGGAGGCCACCGAGGACGTCGAACGCATCCTGGCGGCCGCCGTGCGGGTGATGCAGCGGGTGTCCCCGGAGGCGCCGCGGGTCAGCGAGATCATCGCCGAGGCCGGGGTGTCGAACAAGGCGTTCTACCGGTACTTCCCCGGCAAGGACGATCTGATGCTGGCTGCGATGGAACGCGGTGTCGCGCTGGTGGTTTCGTATCTCGAGCACCAGATGACCAAGGAGAAGCGCCCGCAGGACAGGATCGCGCGGTGGGTGCGGGGCGCCCTGGCCCAGGTCGTGGATCCGGAGCTGACCGCCACCAGCCGCGCCCTGGTGATCCAGCTGACGAGCACGGACCAGGGTCGGCTGGCTCAGGAGGAGATCGTGGGCACGCTGCGGCAGCTGCTCATCGAACCGATCTCAGAACTCGGCAGGCCCGACCCCGAACGCGATGCCGACGCGGTGTTCCACTGCACATTGGGGACGATGCGGCGATACGTTGACTCCGGCAAGCAGCCGGGACGTAAGGACATCGACCACGTGGTGGGCTTCTGCCTGGCCGGGCTGGGCGTGACGGAAGGAGGACGGTGATGCGTGCGGTCGTCTGCCGCGAATACGGTGCCCCCGAGGACCTCGTCCTCGACGAGGTGCCTGACCCGATCCCAGGGCCCGGACAAGTCGTGGTGAGGGTGCGGGCCGCGGCGGTCAACTACCCCGACGTGCTGCTGATCGCGGGCAAGTACCAGATCAAGGTGCCGCCGCCGTTCAGTCCCGGCAGCGAGATGGCCGGCGACGTGCTGGCCGTGGGTGACGGCGTCGACCTGCAACCGGGCGACCGGGTGTCGGCGACGGCGTTCGTCGGGGCCTTCGCCGAGCAGATCCTGGTGGACGCCCGGGGTCTGACGCCGGTCCCGGACGGCGTCGACTACGCCGACGCGGCCGCCTTCGGGGTGACCAACCGGACCGCCTACTACACGCTGCGGACGGTCGCGCCGGTGCGGCCCGGCGACTGGGTGGTGGTGCTCGGCGCGGCCGGTGGGGTCGGCCTGGCCGCGGTGGACATCGCGGTTCTCATGGGCGCCAGGGTGATTGCCGCCGCATCCGGCGTCGAGAAGCTCGCGGTGTGCCGCGAGCGCGGCGCGGAGGCGTGCATCGACTACGACCGCGAGGACCTCAAGTCCCGACTCAAGGAGATCACCGGGGAGGGCGGCGCGCAGGTGGTACTCGACCCGGTCGGCGGCCGGTACGCCGAGCCGGCACTGCGCGGCCTGGGCCGTGGCGGGCGGTTCGTCACGCTGGGTTACGCCTCCGGCGAGATACCGAGGATCCCGCTGAACCTGTTGATGCTCAAGGGCATCACGGTGCTGGGCATGGAGATTCGCACCTTCGCCGCCGACTACCCGGACGCCATCGAGCGCGACGACGCCGAGCTTCGGCAGCTGTTCGCCGAGGGCAGGCTCCGCCCCTACATCGGGGCCCGCTTCCCGCTCGAACAGGCGCCCGCGGCCCTGCGCTACGTCGCGGACCGCAAGGCCGTGGGCAAGGTCGTCATCGACGTCGCTTAGGGGGGCACGAGTCCGCCGCGAGATCGTCACCAGGGTCGTGAATCGTCGGCAGGTACAGCCCTGGTGTCGATCTCGCGCGGAGGAGCCTACGGCGTGATGATGTTGAAGCTCGGGTCCGGCCGGTCCAGGACGCCGAGCAGCGCCTGCAGCGCTGCTCCGTCGCCGCTGATCTCCAGACCCGGCGAGGTGAAATCGCCTGCGGCGGCGGCCAACAGCCGCATCTTGGTGGCCAGCGTCACGGTGACGTCCGCGGTCGATGCGTCCGCGGGGCAGTGGCGGTAGACCAGAACGCCGTTGCGCAGCGTCAGCCGGTAGCTGCTGGCGAGGTCGGCGAACGTCATGTCCACCGCGATGTCCAGATCCCAGGCTCGCGGGCCGTTCACGCTGATCGCCAGGGTGTCGAAGATCTGCTCCGGGGTCAGCTGCGTCAACATCGTCGTGGAGGTGGTGGTGACCGGGGTACCGAAGTTGCCGTCGCGCAGTTCGGTGGCACCGGACAGGAAGAAGTTGCGCCAGGTCGCGCATTCGGCCCCGTAGCCGAGTTGCTCGAGGGTGTCGGCGTACAACCCGCGGGCGTCGGCGTGGTTCTCGTCGGTGAAGATCACATGGTCGAGAAGGGTTGCCGCCCAACGATAATCACCCTCGTCGAAGGCCGTGCGGGCGATCTCCACGACACGGTCGACACCGCCCATCGCCGCGACGTAACGCGGTCCGATGGCCTCCGGCGGGTGCGCCCACAGCCGGCCCGGGTTGCCGTCGAACCAGCCCATGTAGCGCTGGTAGACCGCCTTGACGTTGTGGCTGACCGATCCGTAGTAGCCGTGCGCATGCCAGGCGTTGTGCAGCGCGGGCGGCATCTGGAAGGTCTCGGCGATCTCGATGCCGGTGTAGCCCTGGTTGAGCTGCCGCAGTGTCTGGTCGTGCAGGTAGCCGTACAGATCGCGTTGCAGGGACAGGAATTCCACGATCTTGTCCCGGCCCCAGGTCGGCCAGTGATGCGAGGCGAACACCACGTCGGTGCGGTCGGCGAAGGTGTCGATGGCCTCGGTGAGGTATCCCGACCAGGCGTGCGGGTCGCGTACCAGCGCACCGCGCAGGGTCAGCAGGTTGTGCAGGTTGTGGGTGGCGTTCTCGGCCATGCACAGGGCGCGGAACTGCGGGAAGTAGAAGTGCATCTCGGCCGGCGCCTCGGTACCCGGCGCCATCTGGAACTCGATCTCCACCCCGTCGATGGTGTGTGTCTCGCCGGTGGTGGTGATGTCGATGGTCGGCACGATGATGGCCACCTCGCCGGTGGAGGTCTGCTGGCCGAGCCCGCACCCGACCTGGCCGCGCGGGCCACGGTCGAGCAGTGTGCCGTACATGTAGGTGGCCCGTCGGGTCATCGCGGTGCCGGCGTAGACGTTCTCCTGCACCGCGTGCTGGACGAAGCCCTCGGGTGCGATCACCGCGACCGTGCCGGCGTCGACGTCGGCCTGGGTGGTGACGCCCAGCACCCCGCCGAAGTGATCGACGTGGCTGTGGGTATAGATGACGGCGCTGACCGCCCGATTTCCGCGGTGCGCGCGGTACAGCGCCAACGCGGCCGCCGCGGTCTCGGTGCAGATCAGCGGGTCGATCACGATGACGCCGGTATCGCCCTCGATGAAGCTGATGTTGGACAGGTCGAGCCCCCGCACCTGGTAGATGCCCTCCACCACCTGGTAGAGGCCCTGTTTGGCGCACAGTCGGCTCTGCCGCCATAGGCTGGGGTGCACGGACGTCGGCGTATCCGCGGCGAGGAACGAGTACGCGTCGTTGTCCCACACCACCCGTCCGTCGGCGGCCTTGATCACGCACGGTTCCAGGGCCGCGATGAAGCCGCGGTCTGCGTCGTCGAAGTCCGCGGTGTCGTCGAACGGCAGCACGCGCAAATGCTCCCGGTGGGCGGACCCGATGACGGCGGTGGGCGGTTTGTGCTCCATGTGGCGAATCCTTCCCCAGACGGTCGGTGTTGGTCGCATGATTGCGCCGATGAAACTGCTGCCGGGGTTGACCAGGAAGAACGTTGGCACCGAGGTGCTGGGCGGGATCACGCTGCTCGCGATCGCGTTACCGCTGAACATCGGCTACGCCCAGATCGCCGGGCTGCCGCCCATCGCCGGGCTGTACGCGCTCGTCGTTCCGTCGGTGGTGTTCGCGCTGCTGGCATCGTCGCGCCAACTCGTCGCCGCTCCGGACGCCGCCGCTTCGGCGCTGGTCGGCTCGGCCCTGGTGGGCCTGGCCACGGCAGGGAGTCAGCACTACGCGGCGATGGCCGCCGGGATGGCGATCATCGGCGGTCTGCTGTTCCTGCTGTTCGCCGTGTTCCGGCTGGGCTTCCTGGCCAACTTCCTGTCCAAGCCCATCCTGGTCGGCTTCATCGCCGGGCTCGCGACCGACATCCTGGTGAGCCAGGTCGCCCGGATGCTGGGCATCCGGGTGCCGGCCAGCGCCGAGTTCTTCGAGAAGCTGGCCACCCTGGTGACGCGCCTGGGCGCCGTGCACTGGTGGTCGGTAGCGGTGAGCGTGCTCTCGCTGGCGATCCTGATACCCGGGCGGCGGCGCTGGCCGCGGGTGCCGTGGGCACTGCTCGTCCTGGTGGTCGCCACCGCGTTGGCCACGGCGCTGCACCTGTCCGGCAAGGGTGTCGGGGTGCTGGGCAGCGTGCCCAGCGGTCCGCCGGTTCTCGCGTTTCCGCGGCTGAGCATCGCCGAGTGGGTGCGACTGCTGCTGCCCGCCCTGGCCCTCACCATGGTCACCATGGGCGAAGGCCTGCTGCTCGCCAGGTCCTTCGCCGACCGGTACGGCTACCAGACCTCCCCGGACCGTGACCTGGCCGCCTTCGGCTTCGCCAACCTGGCCTCCGGGATGTCCTCGTCGTTCACCATGGGGTCGTCGACGTCGCGGGCGGCGGCCATGGACCAGGCGGGCACCCGCAGCCAGCTGCCGCTGCTGGTGATGGCGGCGGGCACCCTGCTGTTGCTGCTGTTCGGCACCGGACTGTTGTCGGACATCCCGTCGCCGGCGATCGGGGCGATCGTCGCGGTCGCGGTGGTCAAGTTGCTCAATGTCGCCGAGTTCCGGCATCTGTGGCAGCTGTCCCGGTTCGAATTCGCCGTCGGGGCAACCTGTTTCGCCGGTGTGCTGCTGATCGGCCCGCTCGCCGGGATCGTGCTGGCGTTCCTGCTGTCGCTGATCAACCTGATGGTGCGTGCGTCGCGCCCGGCCGTCGACGTGTTGCAGGGCTCCGACGATCCGCACGTCTCGCTGACAGTCAGCGACGGCGATGTGCGCGAGACGGTGCCGGGCCTGATCGCCATGCGGTTCGCCGCGCCGATCTTCTTCGGCAATTCGCAGACCCTGAGCACCGCCATCCGGCGGGCCGTCCAGGACGCCCCGCACCCGGTGCACGCCTTCATCCTCGACATGGAGGGCGTGACCAACGTCGACGTCACCGGGGCCGAGGCACTGGCCAAGGAACTGCAGTGGCTGCAGGGCAGATCCATCACCTTCGGCTACTCCCGCGTGCGTCCGGAGCTGCTGGCCAATCTGGAGCGGATGCACCTGCTGCAGGGCCACCACGTCTTCGAGACGAATCGGGCCGCGGTCGCGGCGTTGCGGTCCTGAGGTCTCACCGGACCCCGGTCAGGTCGTAGACGTCGGTACCGCCGATGTTCTGGGCGGTGAAGCGCTGCTTGACCCACTCGGTGATGGCGGGCGCGGTGCCGGATTCCCCGCCGGGTCCGCGATGCCCACCGCCGGGGCCGTTGCCTCCGACGATGAAGTAGTGGATCTGGCCGTCGGCGACATACTGCTGGAACTGGTGCAGCGTGGGCGAGTTGTCACCGCCGCTGAAGCCGCCGATAGCCATCACCGACGCCCCGGTGCTCAGTTCGAGACTGCCCGCGGCGCGGGAGCCCACAGTGGCTGCCGCCCAACGGTTATCGGCCTGCTTCACCAGCGCCTCCAACTCGGCGTTGTGCGACGTCGGTGGCCCCGGCGGTCCGGAGGCCCCGATCCAGCCAGGTCCGAAACCCAGCGGCAGGTGCGAGCGATGCGGTCCGGAGGTGGGCATCGCTCCGCCGTGCGCGGATGCCACGGTGTCGATCGTGTACGCGGCGGTGCCACCCAGCCCGGCCAGTAGCCCGGCCGCCGCGACGGCCACGCCCCAGCGCCCCGGCCGATGCCCGACGCCGAGCAGCACGGCCGCGACGATGACCGCAGCCACCAGCAGCACCCAGCGCAGCCACGGCAGCCACTCCGGGCTGCGGCCCAGCAGGGAGAAGCTCCAGACACCGGTGACCGCGAGCATGGCGGCCAGCACGGTCCGCGCGGCGAACCCCTTGTCGCGCAACAACTCTCGGGCGCACGTCGCTGTCACGGCGGCGACGGCGGGTGCCAGTGCCACCGTGTAGTAGGGATGGAAGATCCCCTTCATGAAGCTGAACACCAGCGCCGTGACCACCAGCCAGCCGCCCCACAGCAGCAGCGCCGCCCGGGTCCGGTCGGTGCGCGGCGCGCGCCGGGTGAACCACAGCCCGGCGGTGAGGCCGATCAGCGCGGCGGGCAGCAGCCAGGAGATCTCGGTGCCCACCGCCTCGCCGAACAGCCGGGTGATGCCGGCCTGCCCGCCGAACATCGGCGAGCCGCCCCCCATCGTGGGGTGATCGGCACCACCGGGGCCGTGGTGGTTGCCGTTGCCGCCGAACACCCGGCCCAGGCCGTTGTATCCCAGGGCCAGTTCCAGCAGGCTGTTGTCGGTCGATCCGCCGATGTAGGGCCGAGATGTGCTGGGCCACAGGCTGACCAGCGCCAGATACCAGCCGGCGGAGACCACCATGAAGACGGCCCCGACCAGCAGATCGCGCAACCGCTGCCACAGCGTGCCGGTGCAGGCCACCAGCACCACCAGGGCCAGCGCCGGCGCGATGACCATCGCCTGCATCAACTTGGCCAGGAACGCGAAACCCAGCGCGATCCCGGCCAGAGCGATCCAGCGCGTCGACGCGCCGCCGAGCCCGCGCACCACGCAGTAACCCGCGGCCACCAGCAGCAGCACCAGCAGGGCGTCGGGGTTGTTGAACCGGAACATCAACGCCGCCACCGGGGTCAGCGCCAGCACCGTCCCGGCCAGCAGACCGGCGCCGTAGCCGCTGACCCGCCGCACCGCGCCGTAGAGCAGTGCCACCGACCCGACGCCCATCAGGGCCTGCGGCGCCAGCATGGACCACGAGTTGAAGCCGAAGATCCAGCCCGACAACGCCATCACCCACAGCGCCGCCGGCGGCTTGTCGACGGTGATCGCGTTGCCCGGGTCCAGCGAACCGAACAGCAGCGCCTTCCAGTTCTGGGTGCCGGCCTGCACCGCGGCGGCGTAGAACTCGTTGGCCCACCCGGCCGAACCGAGACCCCACAGGTACAGCACCGCCGTCGCGGCGAGCAACGCCCCCAGCGCGGGCCGGGCCCAGTGGGGCCGGGCGGTGCCGGGCGACTCCGTGGCCGCCGGGGCGGCGGGCACCGCGCCGGTGCGCTCTTCGAGGACGGTCATTTCACACCTTTGGTCGTGCGGCGGGGGTGGAACACCCAACCGCGCAGCAGGACGAAACGGACGACGGTGGCCATCAGGTTGGCCAGCACCAGCACCAGCAGTTCGACGATGCGCGCGGGCTCGCCGATGTGGTGCAGCACGGCCAGCGCTCCACTGGTCAGTGCCAGGCCGACCGCGAAGACGATCAGGCCTTCGACCTGGTGGCGTGCGACTCTGGCCCGTCCGCGCACACCGAAGGTGAAGCGGCGGTTGGCAGCGGTGTTGAGGATCGCGGTCACCAGCAATGCGGCCAGATTGGCAGCCTGCGCCCCGAGTGGGCGCAAGGCCAGGAAAAGCCCCAGGTAGGCCAGCGTGGAGACGATCCCAATGGCGGCGAACCGCACGCTCTGGTTGAGCAGCGAGCGTGGCGCACCCGCCCGGTCGCCGAACTGCGCCCCGATGGCCTGTGCCGGAATCTCGCCGGTACCGAATCCTTTGAGCAAGCGGGCGATTCCCTTCAGGTCGGCGATGGCGGTGGCGACGATGTCGACCCGGCTGTCGGGGTCGTCGATCCAGTCGACGGGCACCTCGTGGATGCGCAGCCCGCTGCGCTGGGCCAGCACCAGCAGTTCGGTGTCGAAGAACCAGCCGGTGTCGGTGACGTGCGGCAGCAGTCGGCGGGCGACATCGCCGCGGATCGCCTTGAAACCGCACTGGGCGTCGCTGAACTTCGCCGCCAGCGTCGAACGCAGGATCAGGTTGTAGCAGCGCGAGATGACCTCCCGCTTGGCTCCCCGAACCACTCGGGAGCCGCGGCCCAGCCGGGTGCCGATGGCCAGGTCGGAATGCCCGGACACCAACGGCGCCACCAACGGCGCGAGTGCCGCCAGGTCGGTGGACAGATCGACGTCCATGTACGCCAGCACCGGCGCGTCGGAGGCCGACCACACCGCATGCAGCGCACGTCCCCGCCCGCGCTCCTCGAGTCGCACCACGCGTACCTCCGGCAGTTCGTCGGCCAGGCCGGCGGCGATCGCTGGGGTCGCGTCCGCGCTGGCGTTGTCGGCGATGGTGATGCGGAAGGAGACGGTGAAGTTCTCCCGCAGATAGCGGTGCAGCCGGTGGATCGAACCGGCCAGTACGGCCGCTTCGTTGTATACCGGAACCACAACGTCGAGCACCGGGACGCCGCGTTCGGCCGCGACGCGGGCGGCATTGCGGAATCGCACCGCGGGTAAGTCGGTGATCGTCATGACTTGATGGTCGATGACGCTGGTATGGCTGGTGTGGGTGGTTGCTATGCACCCGCTGTGAATCAGCGCGCGCAGCGGATCAGAGGGGCGTGGTCGCTGGCGAGCGGCCCAGTCTCACCAGCAGCACGCCGGCCAGCACGACGACGCCGCCCGACGCCAGGAACGTCCACGTGACCCCTAGGTAGTTGATCGACTCGCCGAGTGCGACGGCACCCAGCGCGGTGGTCGCGGTGACCAGAACCAAGAACAACCCCATCGCGCGGCCGCGGACGTTGTCCGGTACGTCGACGGCGACTGTCGACTGTCCACCGACGAACACGAATTCCCCGCCGAAGCCGATCAGCGCCATGGCCAACAACTCTGTGGAGAGTCCGTGGTACGGCGCTAGTGCCAGGCCGATGATCCCGGCCGCGGCACAGAAGATGCCCGTCGCCATCAGACGGCGGCGGCGCAACTCGACGTTGTTGGCCCTGCCGATGATCGGATTGGCCACGATGGCACCCACTCCGATCGCCCCGATTAGCAGGCCGAGCGCTGACGCCGTCATCCCGTGCTTCGCGACCACGGTGGGCATCAACTGCTCGACCGGGGCGATGAAGGTGAAGAACAATGCCACCCCGACGGCCGCCACCTGGGTGGGCCTTCGCACTCCGTCACCAATGATCTGCCGGGCATCGTTGATGCTTGTGCGCAGTCCAACCGAATGCACCGGGCGTGGTGCTCGGGCAACGTCGGAAACCAGAGGTGTCCCCGCGACCACGGCGGCGACCACCAGATAAGAGCAGGCGTTGACGGCGAACGCCGCCCCGCCGCCGAACCGTTGCACGGTGAAGCCGCCGGCGACGGCGCCGAGGAGTCGGGTGACGTTCAACATCATCGAGGAGCGTGCGAGGGCGGAGTGCCGGCATTCCACGGGCGCCGTGTAAAGCACCACGAGGGTGACGACCGGCTGGTTGAGGCTCATGGGAATCGCGCCGGCGAAGACGAGCGCGTACAGCCAACCCACCGACAACCCACCCGTCAGGTCCAGGGCCGCCATCGCAGCGGAGGGCACCGCCTGCAGCAGACACAGGACCGTGGCCAGGCGTCGCGGGTCGAACCGGTCGACGAGCGCACCCCCGACCGGGGCCCCGACGACGGCCGGTCCGAGAGCCAGCGCAGCGAGCACACCGACTGACGCCGCACTGCCGGTGAGTTGGTAGACGTACCAGGTGGCGGCGACCAGCTGCATGAAGGAGCCGGCCGAGGACACCGCTGTGGCGGTGAACACTCGCCGGAAAGCGGGAACAGCCCAGGGACTTCCCAGGTGGTCGCCGCTCACCAGGGGAGCGTACTCGTGGAAGCCGGGCAGCGGACCCACCTGTAAGGGCGGCGCCGGGGGCACCGTGAGAGTGAGCTATGTCCCCGCTGCCCGGGGCAGCCGGACGATGAATTCGGTGTGCCCCGGCACGCTGCGCAACCCGATCGTGCCGTCATGCGCCCGGACCACCGCGGAGACGATGGCCAGCCCGAGACCGGTGGACCCGGCATGACGCGAGCGGGAGGTGTCGCCGCGAGCGAACCGTTCGAAGACCTCCGACTGCAGTTCGGTGGGGATGCCCGGTCCGTTGTCGACCACCCGCAGCACCGCGGCGCCGTCCTCGGCGGTGAGCGACAACGTGACGGCGGTGCCGGCCGGGGTGTGCGTGCGCGCGTTGCCCAGCAGGTTGGCGACCACCTGATGCAACCGCGCATCGTCACCGGGCACGTAGAGCGGGTCGGCGGGCACGTCGAGATTCCACTGGTGATCGGGTCCGGCGGCGTGGGCGTCGCTGACGACGTCGGCGCACAGCCGGGACAGGTCCACCGGTTGCCGCTCCAACGGGCGTCCGGAGTCCAGCCGCGCCAACAACAACAGATCCTCCACCAGATGGGTCATCCGCGCGGCCTCTGACTCCACCCGGCCCATCGCATGCGCGACGTCGTCGGGCACTTCGGTCCGCTTCCGTTGGGCCAGTTCGGTATACCCGCGGATGGCCGCCAGCGGGGTTCGAAGCTCGTGGCTCGCGTCGGCCACGAACTGACGCACCCGGATCTCGCTGGCCTGCCGGGTGGACAGCGCGGCCGCGATGTGGTCGAGCATCCGGTTCAGCGCGAGGCCGAGCCGCCCCACCTCGGTATGCGGATTGGCGTCGGGTTCGGCGACGCGCACCGGCAGCGCCACCTCGCCGCGGTCCAGTGGCAGGTTGGCGACCTCGCCCGCGGTCGCCGCGACCCGGTTCAGCGGCGCCAGCGCGCGGCGGATGATCAGCACCCCCACCGTGGTGGCCACCGCCAGCGCGACCGCGGTGACCACCGTGAAGATGAGCGCCACCCGCAGCAACGTCTCATCGACGTCGCCGGTGCTCAGCCCGATCACCAATGTGTGGCCGGTGCGCCTGCTCTGCAACGCCATCAGCCGATATCGGCCCAGCCCGTCCAGGCGCCGGGTCACCGGATGACCCCTACCGGCGATGGTCACCAATTGTGCTGTTGCGGTGGGAGATAGCGCGCTGCGGACCCCGCCGGCACTCAGCACCCCGGCGTTGATGGTGCGGCCCTGGTCGACGATGCCCGCGACCAGGCCGATCGGCTGGCCGGGCGCATCGAGGAACGCCGGACCGGGACCGGTCCGGGGGGCCGGCGGGCGGTTGTCCCGCCAGGGCGGTGGTGGCGGCGGCATGGGCTCGCCGTACATCATCGCCGCGCGGTGCGCACTCTCCCGCAACTGATCGTCGAGCTGGCCGTAAAGGTATTGGTGCAGCGCGAGTTCGGTGATCGCCGCGATGCCGACGCACACCGCAGCCAACAGCAGGACCTGACCGATGAGCAGCCGCGCCCGCAGCGACCAGGTGCTAGCTCGCAGGCTTGAGGACATACCCGGCGCCGCGCAGCGTGTGGATCATCGGTTCGTGCCCGCTGTCGATCTTCTTGCGCAGATACGAGATGTAGAGCTCGACGATGTTGGACCGGCCACCGAAGTCGTAGCTCCAGACCCGGTCCAGGATCTGAGCTTTGGACAGCACCCGCTTGGGATTGCGCATCATGAAGCGGAGCAGCTCGAACTCGGTGGAGGTCAGCACGACCGGATCGCCCGCACGGGTCACCTCGTGGCTGTCCTCGTCGAGCACCAGGTCGCCCACCACGATCTGGGCCCCGCTGTCCACCGTGGTCACCCCGGTGCGGCGCAACAGCGCGCGCAGCCGCAGCACGACCTCCTCGATGGAGAACGGTTTGGTGACGTAGTCGTCGCCGCCCGCGGTCAGCCCGGCGATCCGGTCTTCGACGGCGTCCTTGGCGGTGAGCAGCAGCACCGGCAGATGCGGGTGCTGCTCGCGCAGCCTGCGCAGCACGTCCAGCCCGCTCATATCGGGCAGCATGACGTCGAGCACCACCACATCGGGCCGCTCGGCGCGGGCCGCCGCGATCGCCGCGGCGCCGTCGGAGGCGGTGGCGATGTTCCAGCCCTCGTAGCGCAGCGCCATCGACACCATCTCGGCGAGCACCGACTCGTCATCGACCACCAGGACGCTGATCGGGTTGCCGTCGGCCCGGCGCATCACCACGCGCTCGGCCGCAGAGGAGCTCATGGTTCCAGTATGGGAGTACCGATGGGGTGAACCTGTGCCGTTCCTATGTGCCGGCTGTGAAGTCTCGATGGGCCAACCCGGCCAATACCCGCTCACCGGCGGCCTGCGTTCCTACAATTCGGCGGTGAGCTTCTTCGAGGTCATCGAGACGACCGGCAAGTCGATCGACGTGATCGGTGTCGCGGTGATCGCCATCGGCGCGCTGATCTCCGCCGCCAGCGTGGTGCCGCTGCTGCGCCGGCGGATCGGCGATCCGTACCGCGCTTTCCGGGAACGTCTCGGCCGCTCGATCCTGCTGGGCCTGGAGTTCCTGGTCGCCGCCGACATCATCCGGACCGTCGCGGTGACCCCGGATGCCCGCAGCGTCGCGGTGCTGGGCGGCATCGTGCTGATCCGGACCTTCCTCAGCTGGTCGTTGCAGCTCGAGGTGACGGGGTACTGGCCCTGGCAGGCGGCCCAGCAGCGGTCCCGTCAGCAGCAGGCCGCGGTCGCGGCCACCGCCGGGACCACGCCACCGACCCGACCCACGGGGTGAAGACCCCGGCGTAGCCCCGGCCCTGCGCCATGATGCCGGTATGAACGAGAAAGCACGGGCGCGCCGGCTGCGGGTCTTCAACGCGATCCGCAAGACCCCACCCGAGCCGCTGGCCCCGCCGGACACCCACAACCAGGCCGAGGTCGCCGCGATGCTGCGGGCGATCGGTATCGCGCTGGTCGAGGTGGAGCAGCCGACCCAACTGGTGGAGGGCCGGCTGGTGCAGATCGCCGCGCAGTACACCACCGAACCGGTGCGGGTGGTGGTGCTGCCGACGATGCTGATGATCCAGGTGGGCAACACCGGTTACGAGGTCGACGGGTCGACCCACGCGTCCCTGCAGCTCGACATGGCCGGTCGCATCGACGACATCGCCAGCCTGGCCGCCGTGGGGGCGATCACCCCCACCGATGCCGTGGCGGCGATCGAGGCGGCCCGCACCCTGCGGCCCCGCTTCGGCCCGGTCCTCACCACCATCGGATATGCCGTCACCACAGTCGGATTCGGCATGGTGATCAACCCGACCTGGGCGTCATTGCCCGGCTACCTTTTTCTCGGGCTGGTGGTCGGCGGCATCGTGCAACTGGGCCGGCCGTTCCCCGGCCTAAACCCGATGCTGCCGACGCTGTCGGCGACCATCGTCACCGCGTTGGCCACCTGGTTCGTCGCCGACACCGCGCACGACGGGTTGTTGCGGGTGATCGCCCCGCCGCTGGTGGCTACCCTGCCCGGGATGGCGCTGACCATCGGTGCCATGGAACTGGCTGCCTCCCAAATCATTTCGGGCGCCAGCCGGCTGGTCTACGGGATGGCCCAGTTGGCGCTGCTGGTGTTCGGGGTGGCGCTGGGGGTGCAGATCGCCGGCGAGGTGTACCCCCAGACCCCGTCGACGCAGATGGGTGCCTGGTCGTTGTACGTCGCGATCGTCGTGGTGGCGATCGGGCTGAACATCTATCTGTCCGCACCCAAGCGGTCGCTGCCCTGGATCATCGCCGCGATCGCGGTGGCCCTGGTGGGCCAGAGCCTCGCCGGGACGGTGATGTCGTCGGCGCACTCCGGGTTCGTCGGCGCCATCCTGGTGGTGCCCTTCTCGATGGTGGCGGCACGGATCAAGACGGCACCGTCGGCCATCGTGATGATGCTCTCGGCGTTCTGGTCGTTGGTGCCGGGCGCGCTGAGCTTCGAATCGGTGAGCCAGGCGGCGTCCGGCGGCAACATCGGGGTGTCCAGTCTGGGTGCCACCGGGGCGGCGGTCCTGTCGATCGCGCTGGGCACGGTGGTCGGATGGAGCGTCTTCCACACCATCGACGCCCGGTTGCCGTGGCCGAAGGGACTGGCCCAACCAACCGTACGGTAGCTTCACCGGCGTGGAGTACCTGACCGCGGTCGCCGCCTGGATGTCGGAACAGGGCCTGGGCGAGGGCCCGGTGGAGAACGTCTCCGAGATCGTCGGCGGTACCCAGAACGTCATGCTGCGGTTCACCCGCGCGGGCCGCGAGTACGTCTTCCGCCGGGGGCCGAAGCATCTGCGACCGGTCAGCAACAAGGTGATCCTGCGCGAGACCCGGGTGCTGCACGCGCTGGCCGGCACCGACGTGCCGCACCCGCGGCTGATCGCGGTGTGCGAGAACACCGGGGTGCTCGGCGACGCGGTCTTCTATCTCATGGAGCCGGTCGAGGGTTTCAACGCCGGTGCCTCGCTCCCGGCGCTGCACGCCGGCGATGCCGATATCCGCCACGGCATGGGCCTGTCGATGGCCGATGCGGTGGCCCGGCTCGGCGCGGTCGACCATGTCGCCGTCGGCCTGGCCGATTTCGGTAAGGCCGAGGGATTCCTGGAACGCCAAGTGCCGCGGTGGCTTTCCGAGTTGGAGTCCTACAGCGGCATCGAGAATTACCCGGGGCCCGACATCGGGGATGTGGCGGCCGTCGCGAGGTGGTTGGAGCGCAACCAGCCCGCCACCTGGTCGCCGGGGATCATGCACGGCGACTACCACGCCGCCAACGTGATGTTCTCCCCCACCGGCCCGGAGGTGGTGGCGATCGTCGACTGGGAGATGTGCACCATCGGTGACCCCCTGCTGGATCTGGGCTGGATGCTGGCCACCTGGCACGACCCCGGCCACCACTCGGTGCTGACCAATGTGCTGATGGACGCCGGGGGTCTGGCCACCCCCGCCGAACTCGTGGCGCAGTACGCGCGGAACACCACCCGCGACCTGACCCACATCGACTGGTACACGGTGCTGGCCTGCTTCAAGCTGGGCATCATCCTGGAGGGCTCGAACGCGCGGGCCGCTGCGGGCCTGGCTCCCAAGGAGATTGGCGATCGGCTGCACATCGCGACGGTGCGGCTCTTCGAGCGGGCACTGGCGATTATGGACGGAGAGCGATGATCGACTTCGAGATCCCCGACGACCTGGCGGCGCTGCGCGACGAGCTTCGCGCCTTCGTCGTCGAGAAGATCGTGCCGTACGAACGTGATCCGCGCCTGACCCGGCACGGTCCCGACGAGGACCTGCGCACCGAGCTGGTGGGGCTGGCGCGTGACGCCGGCCTGCTGACCTTCCAGGCACCGCGCCGGTTCGGCGGCCGGGAACCCTCGCACCGCGAGCAGGCGGTGCTGTTCGAGGCCGCGGGCTGGTCGACGCTGGGGCCGGTCGCACTGAACTGCGCCGCCCCCGACGAGGGCAACATGTTCGTGCTCGGCAAGATCGCCAACGACGAGCAGGTGGAGCGTTTCCTGGTGCCGGTCATCGACGGCAGGCAGCGCTCGGTGTTCGCGATGACCGAACCCGGCGGCGCCGGTTCGGATCCCGGGCAGCTGGCCACCGAGGCCGTCTTCGACGGTAGCGAGTACGTGATCAACGGCCGCAAGTGGCTGATCACCGGCGCCGACGGGGCGCGGACCTGGATCATCATGGCCCGCCTCGCGCCCAACCCGCACGGTCCCGACGGCCCGACGCTGTTCCTGTGCGACGGGCAGACGCCGGGGATCCACCTCGAGCGGGTGATGAACACCATGGACCGCAACTACGTCCAGGGCCACGGCGTGGTCGAGTTCCGCGACCTGCGACTGCCTGCTGACGCACTCCTCGGCGAGGCGGGTCAGGCGTTGCGCTACGCCCAGCTGCGGCTGACCCCGGCCCGGTTGACGCACTGCATGCGCTGGCTCGGCGCGGCGGAGCGCGCCCACTCCATCGCCGTCGACTATGCCCGCACCCGCACCGCCTTCGGGAAGCCGCTCGGTGAGCACCAGGGTGTGGGATTCATGTTGGCCGACAACGAGATCGCACTGCAGCAGTGTCGGCTGGCGATCTGGTGGGCGTGCTGGGCGCTGGACACCGGGGCCAAGGGCCGCCACGAAAGCTCGATGGTCAAGGCCTACGTCTCCGAGGAACTGTTCAAGGTGGCCGATCGCTGCGTCCAGATCCTGGGCGGCATGGGCATCTCCGACGAGACGCCAGTCGGGATGATCTTCTCCGACATGCGCGCGTTCCGGCTCTACGACGGCCCCACCG
>CAZHUU010000025.1:38081-42015 GCA_964535335.1 uncultured Mycobacterium sp. | reverse complement strand
GGGATCTCCCGGAAGAACGCCGAGAGCGTGTAGATGGCCAACGGCAACGCGAAGGTGATGTACGGGATGATCAGGCCGGGCCAGGTGTCGAACAGCCCGAGCCGGCGCTCGATGTTGAACAGCGGTGTCACCAGCGAGATCTGGGGGAACATCGCGATCAGCAGGGCCGCGCCGATGAGCGCCTTCTTGCCGGTGAACTCCAGGCGTGCCACCGCGTAGGCGGCCATCCCGCCGATCGTCACGGCGATCACCGTGGTGATCAACCCGATGCCGATGGAGTTGACCAGCGCCGAGCTGAACACGTCGCCGGTGAAGATACCCTTGTAGTTGTCGAAGGTGATCTGCGACGGAATCAGCTTGCCGTCCTTGACCGTTGAGGTCGGCTTGAGCGACAGGCTCAGGATCCACAGCACCGGGAACAGCGCGTACAGCACGACCAGGACGTTGATCACGGTCCAGGTCGTGGCCCGCCGGGGAGTCATGGGGTCGGCCATCCTCAGCGCACCTCGTCATCCGCGCCGGGGGCCGAGGCGCCGAACAGCTTGACGTAGATGAACGCGATCACCGCCACCGAACCGAACACCAACACACTGATCGCCGAGCCCAGGCCGATGTTGAAGGCCTTGAACAGGTTGTCGTAGCCCAGAATCGACACCGAGGCGGTGTCGTTGGCGCCGCCGGTCAAAACGTAGATGTTGTCGAAGATCCGGAACGCGTCCAGCGTGCGGAACAGCAGCGCCACCAGTATCGCCGGCTTGATCAGCGGCAGCGTCACCTTGACCAGCCGCTGCCAGGGGCCGGCACCGTCGACCTGCGCGGCCTTGAGCAGATCCTCCGGCACCAGCGCCAGCCCGGCCAGCAACAGCAGCGCCATGAACGGCGTGGTCTTCCACACCTCGGCCAGGATGATGATGGCCAGCGACGGAATCTGTTGCGTCAGTGGCGCACTGCCGTCCGGCAGCAGATTGGCCAGATATCCGGTCCCCGGCGTCCAGGCGTAGTACCAGCTGTAGGAGGCCGCGACGGTGACGATGCCGTAGGGGACGAGGATCGCCGTGCGCACCACACCCTTGCCGAAGATGGTGCGGTGCATGACCAAGGCCAGCGCCATGCCGAGCACGAACTCGATCGCCACCGAGATCACCGTGATCACCACGGTGATGACGAACGCCGTCCACCAGTACCTGTCGGTGAGGATGGTCGCGTAGTTCTCGAACCAGATGAACCTGGTGTCGGCCGGGCTGGCCAGGTTGTAGCGCTGCAGGCTGAGCCAGAACGCGTAGAGAATCGGGTAGGCGGTCACGGCGAGCATCAGAACGACCGCGGGCGCGATCAGCAGGTAGGCCAGCCGGCGCTGGGACCGTCTGTCGTCGCTGCGGGCCGCGGCATCGGGTGCGGTGCGGGGCAGGACGGCGGTCACGGGATCAGCCCCTTGCCGTCGATCGCCTTCTGCACCTGATCGGTCAGCTCGTCGGCGGTCCTCTCCGGGTCGATCCCGGTGATCGGGGCCAGGGTCGCCGAGATCCGGGTGGACACCGCCTGGTAGTTCGGCGTCGCGGGGCGCACCGCCGCGTTGGTCAACTGGTCGCGAATGATGGCGTACTGCGGGTATTTCCGCTGGAAGGCCGGATCGGAGTACAGCGAGGCGCGCACCGCGGGTAGGCCACCCTCGATCGAGGTGTACTTCTGGTTGCCGATGTTGCGGATGCAGCGGACGGCCTCGAACGCCTCGGCGCGGTGCCGTGTCGTCGGGGCGACGGCCAGGTTGAGCCCGCCGAGCGTCACCCGGGGCGGCCGGTCCGGTGTCACACCGGGATAGGGCGCGAATCCGAACACCTCCTTGGCGGCGTCGAAAGCGACGGTGAACTGCTCGTCGGTAGGGCTGAAGGTTCCGGCGTCGTTGATGCTGCCCGCCAGCTCCGGCTTGGTGTTGAGCGGCAGGAACGGCACGCCGCCCTTGACCGAGTTCTCCAGCATCGAGGCGAACACGAACGGCCAGTTGACCTCCAGTGCGGCCTTGCCCTGTTCGAGGGCCAGCCGCGCGGTGCCCTCGTCGGTCTGGGTGACCGACGGGTCCGCACCCGGGGCGGTGGCGACCGCCTTGATGATCTGCAGCGCCTTGATCGTCGCGGCCCGGTGCTCGGGGGTGTCGGTCAGCGTCACGCGCTTGCCGTCATCGGAAAGCACCTGTCCCCCAGCGCTTTCCAGCAAAGTGTTGAACCACACCACCAGGCCCTCGTACTGCTTGGCCTGCACCGCGATCCAGCTCGGCTTACCCTCGGCGTGCAGGCGGGTCGCCTCGGCAACCATGCCGTCCCAGGTGCTGGGCGGCGGTGCCACCAAATCGGCTCGGTACCAGAGTAATTGGGTGTTGGTGGTGACGGGCGCGGCATATAGCTTGTCGTGCCACTTCGCGGTATCCAGGGGGCCGGGCAGGGTGTCGGCGGTGGCGTCCGCCTCGGCCTGGCCGGCCGGGTCCTCGGACAGCGGGAGCGCCCAACCGGCCTCGGCGAACTCGGCGGTCCACACCACGTCGAGCGCCATCACATCCAGGGTGCGGTCGTTGCCGGTGAGCCGGCGCGCCAGCTGCAGCCGCTGATCGTCGGCCGCCTTGGGCAGGCTGAACTGCTGAATGCGGAACCGGCCACCGAGTTCGTCATTGCATCGCTTGGCCACGGCGGTGAAGGTGGCGGTCTCGCTGGCCGGGGTGTACAGGCTGACGACCGTCCCGTTGTCGCCGGAGCCGCAGGCCGACACCGCCGACGCGGCGCTCAGCGCGGCGACCGCGGCCGCGCCCAGCCGTCGAGCGCGTCCGCCAGGGCTTGCCACGCCAGCCGCCTCCCGTCATCGACATGCCTGGGCTAATGGTGCGCAGGCAGCACGAATGCGCGGATTGTCCCGCGGGCAAACCGTAGAGCCCCGTGCGCGGGAAGTGCAACACTTTCGGCGCACGTGCGTCGCAATCGTGACCCGGCACCGGGTCGCGGTGTGGCCCGGACCGGCGGGCCGGTACGATCAGGTCCCGGGCTGCGGCGGCGATAAGGTCAAGCGCGCCAGCAAATCCCGGGCCTGTTCGGCGTCCTGCGGATCACACAGCACGTCGTAGCGTCCGGCCACGAGCTGCATGGTGGAGCTGAAATCTCTTGTGCCACGCGCCATCGCGTACGGAACGGCCGAGGTGATCAGACCGAAGATGACGCCGGCGACGACGCCGGTGAGCAGCGAAGCCCACGGGTTGGGGCTGAAGAAGCCCAGAACCAGGCCGATGAAGATGCCGAGCCAGGCGCCGGTGATCACACCGCCACCGAGAACTTTGGGCCAGGTCAACCGCCCGGTGACCCGCTCGACCTGCATCAGGTCGACGCCGACGATGGTCACGTGCTGCACCGGGAACTGCTGATCGGACAGGAAGTCGACCGCTTTCTGAGCCTCGGCGTAGGTCGGGTAGGAGCCGATCGGCCACCCCTTCGGCGGCGTGGGCAGGCCGACCGGGCCACGGCGGGCCGCCGCAGCGCCGGGTGCCGCGCCGGGATTCTGTCCGGGGGCGAATGGGCTGGTCATCGGTCGTATTCTCCTTGTCGTTCGGGCCGGTCGGCATGCGCCTCGGCCCGTGCGGTGATTCGGTTCGTCAACTGCTCAACGCGTTACAGCGGGCGTTGGTGCCCGAGGCCGATCACCCGGCGAGCCCGTCACGCGCCACCAGCACATACGCTAGGTTGATCAGCATGACAGCTCCCGGCGGTGACACCGGCGAAAAGCCCCAGAACGAGAGCGAACAGGCTCCCTCGGCAGGCACCTACGAGGCCCCGCCCATCGAATCGGCCGGCGGCCAGCCCGGCTACCAGGCCCCGCCCACCACCCCGGCGTACACCGGATACGAGGCGCCGCCGAGCACCCCCGGATACACCGGCTACGAGGCGCCGTCGGGCTACCC
>CAZHUU010000025.1:32813-37981 GCA_964535335.1 uncultured Mycobacterium sp. | reverse complement strand
GCTACCCGCAGCCGCCGAGCTACCCGCAGCAGCCGGGCTATCCCCCGCCGCCGTCCGGCTACCCGGCACCCGGCTACGGCCCCCAGGGCTACCCCGACCCGGCGTCGTACCAGGGCGCGCAGTACGGCTCCTACCCGCCGCCACCGCAGCCGTACGGCGCGCCGGGCGGCTACGGCTACCCGCCGGCCCAGCAGGACACCAACACCATGGCGATCGCGTCGCTGGTCGCCTCGGTCGTCGGCGTGCTGTGCGGTATCGGCTCGGTGGTCGGGATCGTGTTGGGTGTGGTGGCCCTCAACCAGATCAAGCAGAGCCGGCAGGGCGGCTACGGCCTGGCGGTCGCAGGCATCGTGGTGGGCATCGCCACGTTGATCATCAGCATGATCTGGGCGATATACGCCTGGCGTTGACCCGATGACACAGCCGCCGCCGGACAACGCCGGCCCACCGCCGGATCCGTACGCCCCGGTGGACTATCCGACGAACTTCCCGCCGCTGCCGCCGCCGGTGTATCCCCCGCCCTATCAACCGTCGCCCGGTTATCCGTACGCCGGGGGCTATCCCGGCTACACCGGCGATCCGTACGACCCGTACCGGCCGCTGAAGCCGCCGGGGACTAACGGCAAGGCCATCGCAGCCCTGGTGTGCTCGGTGGCGGGACTGATGTTCTGTGGACTGCCGTCGATCGCGGGCTTCATCCTGGGCATCATCGCGATGCGGGAGACCAAGCGCACCGGGCAGGACGGCTACGGCCTCGCGGTGGCCGGTGTGGCGGTCGGTGCGGTGGTGGTCGTGCTGGTGGTGCTCTACGTCGTCTTCATGGTCTTCGTCGCCGCCGTCTCCACCGACTCCTACTAGCGCCCCGGCGGCACGAACGGGGCGCTGTGGCGCGTCATGCCCGCCGCCCGGCCCTTGCCGGCCACCACCAGTGCCATCTTGCGGCTGGCTTCGTCGATCATCTCGTCGCCCAGCATCACCGCGCCGCGGGCCCCGCCCGCCGTCGAGGTGTGCCATTGGTAGGCCTCCAGGATGAGTTCGGCGTGGTCGTACTCCTCCTGGCGGGGGCTGAAGATCTCGTTGCCCGCCGCGATCTGGTCCGGATGCAGCACCCACTTGCCGTCATAGCCCAGGGCCGCCGAGCGGCCGGCCACCCGGCGGAACGCCTCGACGTCGCGGACCTTGAGGTACGGGCCGTCGATCGCGGCGAGGCCGTGGGCGCGGGCGGCCACCAGGATCGTCATCAGCACGTGGTGGTAGGCGTCGCCGACGTCGTACCCCTCCGGTTGCTCGCCCACCACCAGGGTGCGCATGTTGAGACTGGCCATCAGGTCGGCCGGACCGAGCACCAGCGCCTGCACCCGGGGCGCGCGGGCGATCGCGTCGATGTTGTTCAGGCCCTTGGCATCCTCGATCTGTGCGTCCACCCCGATGCGGCCGACCGGCAGCCCGTGGGTGCGTTCCAGCTGGGTCAGCAACAGGTCCAGGGCGTGCACCTGGGTGGCGTCGGTGACCTTGGGCAGGACGATGACATCGAGGTGGGCGCCGGCGGCCGAGACGACGTCGATGACGTCGCTGTAAGTCCACGGGGTGGTCCAGTCGTTGACCCGCACACCCCGGAGCTGACCGGCCCAGCCCGGTGCGGCCAGTGCCGCCGCCACCTGGGTGCGGGCCTGCGCCTTGGCATCCGGGGCGACGGCGTCCTCGAGGTCGAGGAACACCTCGTCGGCGGGCAGGCCCTTGGCCTTCTCGATCATCTTCGGGCTGCTGCCCGGAACCGACAGGCACGTTCTGCGGGGTCGATAGGCGTTCTCCACACCTACACTCCTACCCTTTGACTCATGGCGTCGGTGAACAGGATGTATGCCGCGCGGTTGGCGGGGATGGTCGTGCTGGGTCCCGACGGTGAATCGCTGGGCCGGGTGCGCGATGTGGTGGTCAGCATCAGCATCGTCCGCCAGCAACCGCGGGTGCTGGGTCTTGTCGTCGAATTGCTCACCCGCAGAAGAATTTTCGTTCCGATACTGCGGGTGACCGCGATCGAGCCGAACGCCGTCACCCTCAACACCGGCAACGTCTCGCTGCGCCGGTTCGCCCAGCGCCCGGGCGAGGTGCTGGTGCTCGGGCAGGTCATCGAGACGCACGTACGGGTCAACGACCCGGAACTGCCGCAACTGGCCGCCACGGACGTTGTCGTCGTCGACCTCGGCATCGAGCAGGTCCGGTCGCGCGACTGGATGGTGACCCGGGTGGCGGTGCGCAGCCACCGCCGGCTGGGCCGCCGCTCGGCCGTGCACGTCGTGGACTGGCAGAACGTCCAGGGCCTCACGCCGTCCGCGCTGGCGATGCCCGGGCAGGGGGTGGCCCAACTGCTGCACCAGTTCGAGGATCAACGCCCTATCGAGGTGGCCGACGCGCTGCGCGACCTGCCCGCCAAACGGCGAACCGAGGTGATCATCGCCCTCGACGACGAACGACTGGCCGACATCCTGCAGGAGCTGCCCGAGGACGACCAGACCGAACTGCTGATGCAGCTCGACACCGCCCGCGCCGCCGACGTGCTGGAGGCCATGGACCCCGACGACGCGGCCGACCTGTTGGGGGTGCTCAACCCCACCGAGGCCGAGGCGCTGCTGCGCACGATGGATCCCGAGGATTCCGAGGACGTGCGACGGCTGCTGAGCCACTCGCCCGACACCGCGGGCGGCCTGATGACCTCCGAGCCGGTGGTGGTGGCCCCGGACACCACGGTGGCCGAGGCGCTGGCGCGGGTGCGCAACCCCGACCTGACGCCCGCGCTCGCCTCGCTCGTCTTCGTCGCGCGCCCCCCGACCGCCACCCCGACCGGGCGCTACCTGGGCTGCGTGCACCTGCAGGCGCTGCTGCGGGAACCGCCGGCCAACCTGGTCAGCGGCATCGTCGACGACGACCTGCCGAGCCTCACCCCGGAGACCGCGTTGGGGGCGGTGACCCGCTATTTCGCCGCCTACAATCTGGTCTGCGGTCCGGTGACCGACGAGCAGAACCATCTGCTCGGCGCGGTGACCGTCGACGACGTTCTCGACCACCTGCTGCCGCACGACTGGCGGGACAGCTTCGAGGACCCGTCGTACGGCAGCGCGATCCAGGAGGCGACGTGAGCGGTCTGTCACCGCGCCAGCGCCTCGACACCCCCCGCACCTCGTGGGGGCCGGTGTTCAACCTCGACCCGGAGGCGGTCGGCCGGTTCAGCGAGTCGATCGCCCGGTTCCTGGGCACCGGCCGCTACCTGCTGTGGCAGACCGTCATCGTGATCGTGTGGATCACGCTGAACCTGGTGGCGGTCCGCTGGCGGTGGGATCCGTACCCGTTCATCCTGCTCAACCTGGCTTTCTCCACCCAGGCCGCCTACGCCGCACCCCTGATCCTGCTGGCCCAGAACCGCCAGGAGAACCGCGACAAGGTGTCGCTGGAGGAGGATCGCCGCCGGGCCCAGCAGACCAAGGCCGACACCGAATTCCTGGCCCGCGAGTTGGCTGCACTGCGCCTGGCCGTCGGCGAGGTGGCGACCCGTGACTACCTGCGCCGCGAGTTGGAGGAGATTCGCGAACTCCTGACCACGCTGCAGCCCGAAAAGCCGGCGGGCGGCAAACCGGGCAAACAAGACGGTGCCGAACGGCGGGCAAAGAAACTCAGTTCGTGACCAAGGTGACCATTGCATACCACTGGGGTCACAGCAGTATGTATGGTGGCTAAGTTCGCAAGCGCAAAACGGGCTAGCTGGTGAGGACGGACGAGTGGGCCTAGGGGACCGGGTCAGCCGGGTGCTACGCACCCCTGCCTTTGGAATCGCCGTGATCACCCCGATCGTGCTGGTCGGTGCCGTCGCAGCCAGCCCCGGTCGGCAGGGCGCCCCGATCCGCGACGCGGCCGTCACCCCGCTGGCATCGGTGTCGTCGTCCCGCAGCAGCGCCGACGGCGCCGTCGTGGTGGCCCTGAACCAGGCCCCGAGCAACTTTCACTTCGCCGCGCCGCAAGCTTCGGCTCCCCCGCCCGCGGTGGTCGTCAACTCCGCCGGTTCGATGCGCATCCCGGGGATCGCCCTGGCCGCCTACCGCAACGCCGAGCAGATCATGTCCGCCGCCGCGCCCACCTGCGGCGTGAGCTGGAATCTGCTGGCCGGCATCGGCCGCATCGAATCTCAGCACGCCAACGGCGGCGCCACCGACGCCGCGGGCACCGCCGTTCGCCCGATCTACGGCCCCGCCCTGGACGGCACGCTGCCCGGCAACGAGATCATCGTGCAGTCCAACCAGGCCGGCCGCGCCGTCTACGCCCGGGCGCTGGGCCCGATGCAGTTCCTGCCCGGAACCTGGTCGCGGTACGCCTCGGACGGTGACCACGACGGCAAGGCCGACCCGCAGAACGTCTTCGACTCGACGCTGGCCGCCGCGCGCTACCTGTGCAGCGGCGGGCTCAACCTGCGCAACCAGTCGCAGGTGCTGACCGCGATCCTGCGCTACAACAACTCGATGGCCTACGCCCAGAACGTGCTGGGCTGGGCTGCCGCCTACGCCACCGGCGTGCAGCCGGTGGACCTGCCCGCGATCACCGGCCCGGTGCCCGCACTCGGTGATGCGCACCTCGAGCACTCCGAGGGCCTGGGACCGGGGGCGCCGTTCAACAGCGGCCTGCTCTCGCCCGCCGATCCGCTGGCGCAGGTGCCGTTCAGCCTGGGCAACAGCGAGCTGGCCGGGCAGCTGGCGACCGGCCCGCTGCCGGGACCGACAAGCGCGCTGTACCCCTGTGAGGTCATCTGCCTCGGCTCGCAGGCCCCGCTGCCGGCCAGCACCGAGCCCACCAACACCGGGGTGTTCCCCGGGATGCCGTGGGCGACTGTGCCGGCGGCGCCGCCGGCACCGGAGTCCGGGCCCGCCGAACCGGCGAACATGTTCCCCGGCCTGCCCTGGGCACCCGCGCCCGCGGCGCCCGCGGCACCCGTCGCGCCCGCGGCACCCGTCGCACCCGTCGCACCCGCTGCACCGTTCGCGCCCGCAGCCGCGCCGGAACCCACGGCCGCGCCGCTGCCCGCCACGCACGGCGCGTTGCCCGGCCCGGCCAACTAGCCCCACCCGCTGCTCCTCACGGCCCGAACCGGCCCGCTTCGTCGCACGACCCGTCCCCATCGTCGC
>CAZHUU010000025.1:28305-32713 GCA_964535335.1 uncultured Mycobacterium sp. | reverse complement strand
GCTCCTCACGGCCCGAACCGGCCCGCTTCGTCGCACGACCCGTCCCCATCGTCGCGCTCCTCACGGCCCGAACCGGCCCGCTTCGTCGCACGACCTAGACTCGGCGGTGATATGTCTGCAAGCAACGAGCGTGTAAGCGCCATCCGCGCCGCCCTGGCCAAGGTGATCGACCCCGAGCTGCGCCGGCCCATCACCGAACTCAACATGGTCAAGGACATCGCCGTCGGCGACGACGGCGCGGTGCGGGTGGACATCTACCTGACCACCGAGGCCTGTCCGAAGAAGACCGAGATCTCCGAGCGGGTCCGGCAGGCCGTCGCCGACGTCCCGGGCACCGGTGCGGTCACGGTGAACCTCGACGTGATGAACGACGAGCAGCGCACCGAACTCCGGAAGCAGCTGCGCGGCGACCAGGGAGGGTCGGGCGAACCGGTCATCCCGTTCGCCCAGCCCGGCTCGCTGACCCGGGTGTACGCGGTCGCCTCCGGCAAGGGCGGGGTCGGCAAGTCGAGCATCACGGTGAACCTGGCCGCGGCTATGGCCGCCCGGGGCCTGTCCGTCGGCGTCCTCGACGCCGACATCTACGGGCATTCGATCCCGCGGATGATGGGCACCGACGACCGGCCCACCCAGGTCGAGTCGATGATTCTGCCCCCGATCGCGCATGACGTGAAGGTCATCTCGATCGCGCAGTTCACCCAGGGCAACACCCCGGTGGTGTGGCGCGGACCGATGCTGCACCGCGCGCTGCAGCAGTTCCTCGCCGACGTCTACTGGGGCGACCTGGACGTGCTGTTGCTCGACCTGCCCCCGGGAACCGGCGATGTGGCGATCTCGGTGGCCCAGCTGATTCCCGGCGCGGAGATCCTGGTGGTGACCACTCCGCAGCTCGCGGCCGCCGAGGTGGCCGAGCGCGCGGGCGCCATCGCCCTGCAGACCCGGCAGCGGGTCGTCGGCGTGGTGGAGAACATGTCGGGCCTGCTGATGCCCGACGGCAGCACGATGCAGATCTTCGGTGAGGGCGGCGGCCGTCAGGTCGCCGAGCGGCTGACCCGGGTAGTCGGCGCCGACGTGCCGCTGTTGGGTCAGGTTCCGCTGGATCCGGCGCTGGTGGCCGCGGGTGACAGCGGTGTTCCGCTGGTGCTGTCCGCCCCCGATTCCGCGGCGGGCAAGGAGTTGAGCGGTATCGCCGACAAGCTGTCGGCCCGCAAGCGCGGGTTGGCCGGCATGTCGCTGGGCCTGGACACTGCGCGGCGCGGCTGATCGAGTCTGCGCGAGCGCTAGGTGGCGTCGACGTCGAACGGCGCGGGCGCACCCGGCGGCAGTGGTGCGGCGGGTTGGACCGGCGCCACGGGCTGTGCCGACGGCATCGGCGCGCTCTGCGGCTTCATCTCCTGCGGCGCCTCGAACGCACTGGTGAGCCAGGAGTCGTCGCCGTCGAGCAGGTGCTTGGTCAACGCCGCCCGCGGTGACATGCCACGCAGCTTCTGCAACTCGCTGAGTGGCTGGCGCAGATCGTCGAACTCCGGGCCGAGGTCCTCACGCAGCTGGCTGGTGGCGCCACTGAGGTAATCACGCGCCTGCCGGACGGTGTTGGAGGTCCACCGGATGGCGCCGGGCAACCGCTCCGGACCAAGGATCACCAGACCCAGGACCACCAGGACGAGCATCTCGCCCCACCCGACGTTGGAGAACATCGGCTCAGCTGTCCGGCGTCGGGTTCACCGTCAGGGTGACCTTTCGACCGTCGCGCATCACTTCGATGGGCGCGTCCTGCCCGATCTTCAACTGCCGAACCGCGACGACGAACTCGTCGGCGTCGGCGACCTTGCGACCGCCGACCTTGACCACGACGTCGTTCTCGAGGATGCCGGCCTTCTCGGCCGGGCCGCCGGCCTTCACATTGGCCACCTGAGCACCGGACGCGAGGTCGTTGCTGACCGAGCGGGCCGACAGGCCCAGCGTCGGATGCGCGATCTTGCCGTCCTTGATCAGCGTCTCCACCGTCTGCTTGACCTCGTTGACGGGGATGGCGAAGCCGAGGCCACTTGCGCTGTCCGACAACGACTTTCCGGCGGTGTTGATGCCGATCACCTGGGAGTCCATGTTGATCAGCGGGCCGCCGGAGTTGCCGTGGTTGATCGAGGCGTCGGTCTGGATGGCGTCGATCACGGTGTCGGTGTCGGAGCCCTCACCCGACAGCGGAACCGGCCGGTGCAGGGCGCTGATGATGCCGTGGGTGACGGTGCTGCGGAGACCGAGCGGGGCGCCGGCGGCGATCACCTCGTCACCGACGTGGATCTTGTCGGAGTCGCCGAACTTGGCCACCGTGAGGTTGTCGACGTTGTCGACCTTCAACACGGCCAGGTCGGTCTTGGGATCGCGGCCGACCAGGTTGGCGGGCACTTCCTTGCCGTCGTTGAAGACCACCGTGGTCTTGAACTTCGACGGGTTGCTGGCGGCATCGGAGATGACGTGGTTGTTGGTGACGATGTAGCCGCGGCCGTCGACGACGACGCCGGAGCCCTGCGCGCCTTCCTGGTCGCTGACCGCCTCGATGGTGACCACCGAATCGGCCACCGAGGCGGCCACCTTGGCGAATCGTCCGGTCGGCACCTCGCTGTTGGCATCGGTGGACAGCGTCACCTTGGAGGTGGTGAACGCCTCGACGACCTCGGCGGTCTTGCGACCCACCCAGCCGCCGGCGATACCGATAAGCAGCGCGGTGATGCCGAGGATGGCCAGGGCGACGTAGGACACCCGGCCGCCGAACAGCACGTCGCGCACGCCCAGCTTGCCGGTGGGTCCCTGCGCGGCGGCGGGCACCGGCTTCTCGATCGCCGGGGTGCCCAGCGCTACGCCGGCACCCGGGTCGCGCCAGGGATCCTCGGGCGCCTGGGGCCCGTCCTTCTCACCGTCGAGGGCGCCGGCGTCGGCGGGGTGCCGCTGCAGCGACTCCGCCGCAGCGGCAGGCCGCCCGAAGGCCTCCTGCAGGACCGGGTCGGCCTTGGCATCGGTGGCGCGGAAGACGTCCTCGTCGCGGAACTTCGCCGGGCGCAGCTCCTCGGCCACGAACGACCCGTCGACGCCCGTGGGGCGGCCGAACGCGCGGCTGGCGGCCGGATCGACCGGAGGACGGGAGATGGGCCGCGGCGCCAGGCGGTGGGCACCGCCCGAACTGTCCTTGTCGGAGCTCAAGTCAAACCTCTATCCAAGCGCTCGGGAGAACACACGCACTACCGGTCTGAGCACGTCGCAGCGCGAATTGGCATCCACCTTACCGGCGCTTGCGCCGGTAAGGTGTCGCGCCATCAGCTAACTGGTCGCCGAGAGCGGGGGTAGGGCCCGCCGGTTCCTCGGGAGTCGATTCCGGGATCTGCGACAACAAGTTGAACAGCGTGCTCGGAGTGGTGACGGGCCGAGACTCACGGAGCGCGGACCGGGCCTGGCTCTGGCCGTCGACCTCGGCCGCGCACTGCGGGCACAGCGAAAGATGGTGCGCTGCCCGCAGGTAGGACTTCATCCGCAGCTCGCCGTCGACATAGGCGGCGATCGCCTCGGTGGACAGGTGCTCGGTGGAGCCGAAGCGGCGCGGCGCGCCCACCGGGGCATCACTCTGAGAGGCGAACTGGGCGGGGAGCCAGGCGAGCGCCCGTCGGAACACGTGCCCACGGTCGACCATCACCCGCTCCTCTCCAAACGGCATCGAAGTTCGCAGCGCTAGGTCGAATGTAGCGCGCGAACTGCGCTGAGACACTGCCATGACGAAGACCCGCTCCGATCCAGGGTCCGATCCGGCGACCGAATCCGGCGCTAGGCGGACTCGCTGAAGTCTTCGATGCCCAACTGCCCTGAGTGGGCGGCCAGATAGTCCCGCAGGGCCTGCCGGCCGCGGTGGATCCGGCTGCGCACGGTCCCGAGCTTGACCCCGAGCGTGGCCCCGATCTCCTCGTAGGACAGACCCTCGATATCGCACAGCACCACCGCGGCGCGGAACTCCGGCGCCAGGGAGTCCAGCGCGGCCTGCAGGTCGGCGCCCAGGTGGGCGTCGTGGAAGATCTGCTCCGGGTTCGGCTCGTCGGCCGGCACCCGGTCGTAATCCTCGGGCAGCGCCTCCATGCGGATGCGGCCGCGCCTGCGGACCATGTCGAGGAACAGGTTCGTGGTGATGCGGTGCAACCAGCCCTCGAAGGTGCCGGGCTGATAGTTCTGCACCGAACGGAACACCCGGATGAAGGTCTCCTGGGTGAGGTCCTCGGCATCGTGCTGGTTGCCGGAGAGCCGGTAGGCCAGTCGGTAGACCCGATCGGCGTGCTGACGCACCAGTTCGTCCCACGAGGGCATGGCGGCCCGATCGCCCGTCGCATCGAACACCGCGGTGCCCTGGAGCTCGTCGGACGGCTCTACC
>CAZHUU010000025.1:0-28295 GCA_964535335.1 uncultured Mycobacterium sp. | reverse complement strand
AAGGCGTTTTCCGACCTCGGCCGGCCAGTCGGCTACATCATCGGCAACGAGGGTGTGGACGTCACTGGCGATACATTCAAACACGGCAATCTGGTCGGCAAAGGCCAGAAAGGCGTTTGGGTGGATCCGCTCGATCCGGGCAGATACCCGATCAATCCGTGGACTCACAAAGTCGAGGCGGTTCCGACTGCCAACATTGTCCTCAACTGGGCGAACGACAAGAGTGAGGCCCACAAGCTCGACGAGAATCTGTGTACGATCACAGTGCGCTCGTCGGACGGCTCTACCCATTCGGCATCGGAGTACTGCTCGAGATGCGCCATGGTGTTCGGGGCCATCAGTGTGGTGGTCGTCGGATCCTCCTGGTCATCGGTCGCCAACGGCTCGGTGCCGTCGAGCGCAACGACAGAGACAACACGAGCGGCCCAGGGGGTATTCCCCGTGCGGCGGGCCTGGTGTTCCATGCGGGTAACCGTTCCCCACCCTGGTGTGGCGGGCATATGAGCAAACTGAACTTTGGCTGAGAAATACTTTCGTAACCTTTTGTGCGCTGGGCCGATACCGGGCCGGCCGGCGCCGCGATCACCGGCGGTGCCCGGCGTGTCGGGCTCGCCTGCTGACACCCCGATCGAGTTGGCTCTACGCTGCTGAGAATGGCCACTACCGACGACCCACCGGGCGGGCAGGAGCCTAGCCGGGCCGACCGGATTCTGGCGCACGCCGAGGGCTCCATCTCCGAGGACGCGATTGTCGCGGCCGCCCGCGAGCGTGCCGTCGATGCCGGGGCCGGGGCGGTGAGCCCGGCGGTGGGTGCGCTGCTCAGCGTGCTGGCCCGGCTGTCCGGCGGGAAGGCCGTCGTCGAGGTGGGGACCGGCGCCGGCGTGAGCGGGCTGTGGCTGCTCTCGGGTATGCGCGACGACGGGGTGCTGACCACGATCGACATCGAGCCCGAGCACCAGCGGATCGCCAAGCAGGCGTTCACCGAGGCCGGTGTGGGCCAATCCCGGACCCGGCTGATCGCCGGCCGGGCGCAGGAGGTGCTGACCCGGCTCGCCGACGAGTCCTACGACCTGGTGTTCATCGACGCCGCCCCGGCTGATCAACCGGACTTCGTGGTCGAAGGGGTCCGGCTGCTGCGGTCCGGTGGGGTCATCGTCGTGCACCGGGCCGCCCTGGGCGGCCGCGCGGGCGACCCGGGAGCCGCCGATGCCGAGGTGAGCGCGGTGCGCGAAGCGGCCCGCATGATCGCCGAGGACGAGCGGCTCACCCCCGTTCTGGTGCCGCTCGGCGACGGAATTCTGGTCGCCGCCCGCGATTGAGGGCCGCGCCCTCCCCTGCCCCGGACGTAGTGCTTGTGCCCGGCTACGAGCGACTATCCCACTTTCGGTAGCTTCCGCGCGCCTGCCTCAGCCGACGCCGGCGTGGCCTGCCGGGGACCGCCCGACCGCATAGTCGCTCGTAGCCGGGCACAAAGACCACCGCTTGACCGCGCGCTGAACAACTGTTTAGCATACTAAACATGCGTTCAGCCGACTTGACGACCGTGGCCCGGATCCGCGATGCGGCCATCGATCAGTTCGGTTCCCGGGGTTTCGACGTCGGCGTACGCGCCATCGCGGAGGCGGCCGGGGTCAGCGCCGGCCTGATCATCCATCACTTCGGGTCCAAGGAGGGCCTGCGGAAGGCCTGCGACGACTACATCGCCGAGGAGATCCGTAGCGAGAAGTCCGAAGCCATGCAGTCGGGTGACCCGGCCATCTGGCTGGCGCAGCTATCCGAGATCGAGTCGTTCGCGCCGATGATGGCCTACCTGGTGCGCAGCATGCAGACCGGCGGCGAGTTGGGCAAGGCCCTGTGGCGAACGATGGTCGACAACACCGAGGCCTACCTCGCCGACGGGGTGCGGGCAGGCACCATCAAGCCCAGCCGTGACCCCGCCGCCAGGGCGAAGTACCTCGCCATGGTCGGCGGCGGAGCCTTCCTGCTCTATCTGCAGCTGCACGACAACCCGACCGACCTGCGCGCGGTGTTGCGCGACTACAGCCGCGACATGGTCCTCCCCGCCCTGGAGCTCTACACCGAGGGCTTGCTCGCCGATTCCACGATGTTCGACGCGTTCCTGGCACGCGAGGGAGAAAACCGTGACAACGACAACGACACCGTCGCCACGCACTGACACCGCCGCCATCGAAATCCGCAGGCTGGTCAAGAGATTCGGCCGCAGCACCGCACTCGACGGCCTGTCTGCTGCGGCTGCCGCGCTGGCTGATCGCCGCCTCACCGGTCAGCCGCACCACCGCGCCGTCGTCGATTTCGGTTGTGGCACTGGTCGTCATGCCTCTGCTAGCCGCGGGGATCACTGTGATCGCGGGGTGGCTCTACCGCCGCGACGTCGCATGAGGGGGTAGGGAATGAACAATCTTCGGGTGGCGCTGTCGTCGCTGGCGAGCCTCGTCGTCTTCATGCTGTTGCTGTTCTGGCCGGCGGGAACCCTGCACTACTGGCAGGGGTGGGCCTTCCTCGGCGTGTTCGCCGTCGTGTCACTGGTGCCGATGCTGTTCCTGGGCAGGCTGGATCCGGCGACCGTCGAGCGCCGGATGCATGCCGGGCCGACGGCCGAGACGCGGCTGGTCCAGAAGGCCGTGGTGGTCGGCATCATCGCCTGCTTCACCGGGATGCTGGTGGTCGCCGGCCTCGATCGCCGGTTCGGGTGGTCCACCGTGCCCGCCGCCGTCTCGGTGCTCGGTGATGTCATGGTGGCGGTCGGCCTGGGAACGGCGATGCTGGTGGTCTTCCAGAACCGTTACGCGGCGGCCAACATCGTCGTCGAGGAGGGCCAACCGTTGGTCACCACCGGGCTCTATGGCGTTGTGCGCCATCCGATGTACTCCGCCAGCGTGGTGATGATGTCCGGGATGCCGCTGGCACTGGGTTCCTATTGGGCGCTGGTGGTCACCGCGGCCGCACTGGTTCTGCTCGTCATCCGCACCGTCGACGAGGAGAGGATGCTGCGCGCCGAACTGGCCGGGTACCGCGGCTACATGCAACAGGTGCGCTACCGATTGGTCCCCCTGGCCTGGTAGCCCGGCTAGTGTGACGGTCGTGGCGAGGGCTCTGGACACCCCGTGGCGACGGCCCGGCCGGTTGCGCTACGTGATGGCGCGACTACGGAGTGCCGCCGCACCGCCGGTGACCGTGACCGACCCGCCGGGCGACGTCATCGTCGACCGCAATGTTTCGATCCGAACCCGAGACGGAACAATGTTGCGGGTCAACGTCTTTCGCCGACCTGGCGACATCCCGAGACCCGTCCTGTTGTCGGCGCACCCGTACGGTAAGGACAATCTGCCCAAACGCAGGCGTGGCAGGTGGACGTTCTCGGTGCAGTACCGCGCGATGCGCCAGCCGGGCCCGGTGAGCTTCTCCGCGCTGACCACCTGGGAGGCTCCCGACCCGGCGTGGTGGGTGGCGCAGGGGTTCGCCGTCGTCAACGCCGATCTGCGGGGTTGCGGTACCTCGGACGGCACCGGGCGCCTGCTGTCGCGACAAGAGGCCGAGGACACCGCCGACATCATCGGGTGGGCGGCCGACCAACCCTGGAGCGACGGACGGGTGGTGATGTCGGGGGTGTCGTATCTCGCGATAAGCCAGTACGCCGCCGCGGCCCTGCGTCCGCCGGCGCTCAGGGCGATCGTGCCCTGGGAGGGTTTCACCGACGCCTACCGGGACCTTGCCTTCCCGGGCGGGGTGCGGGAGAAGGGCTTTCTGCGGTTGTGGTCGACGGAGGTTCGCCGGTCGACCAGGCAGGCCTACGACATCGTGGCGATGGGTGCCGCCCACCCGCTTCGCGACGAGTTCTGGCAGTCGCTCACCCCGGACCTGGCGGCGATCGAGATCCCGATGCTGGTCTGCGGCAGTTTCTCCGACCACAATCTGCACACCCGCGGGTCGTTTCGGGCGTTCAACGAGACGAGTTCGCCGGTCGCGCACCTCTATACCCACCGCGGTGGCAAGTGGGCGACCTACTACTCCGCGCCCGCCCGGGCCGCGCAACTGGCGTTCATTCGAGATGCGCTCGACGGCCCCGACCCCGAGAAGCCAAGGCGCACCGTGCGATTGGAGGTCCGAGAGGACCGCGACACCGTCGTCGCCATCCGCGAGGAGCGGGAATGGCCGCTGGCCCGCACCGATTGGCGCAGGCTCTATCTCTCGGATGACGCCCTGCTCGGACCGGATCCGCCTACCCGCGCGGGCACCGTCCGCTTTCAAAGCCGTTCGGCGGCGGCGGGATTCACCTGGACCGTGCCGGAGGACACCGAGCTGACCGGACCGATGGCGGCGCGACTGTGGGTCGGCCTGGACGGCGACGCCGACGCCGACCTGTTCGTCGGTGTCGAGGAGTGGCGCGGCGGACGCTTCGTCGGCTTCGAGGGGTCCTACGGCTACGGCCGTGACCGGGTGAGCACCGGGTGGCAGCGGGTGTCGCTGCGCGAGTTGGACCACGACGTGTCGCGCCCGTGGGAACCGGTGCCCGGCTGCCGCCGGCCGCAACCGCTGTCCTCGGGCGAGATCGCCGCGGTTGACGTGGCGCTGCTGCCCTCGTCGACCCTGTTCCGCGCCGGCGAACAACTGCGGTTCATCGTCGCGGGCCGATGGCTCAGCCCCCGCAACCCGCTGACCGGGCAGTTTCCCGCGGCTTACCCCACATCGCGGCGCGGACGCGTCATTCTGTACTGGGGACCGTCCCATGACGCGCATCTGCTGGTGCCCGTGATCCCGGCCTAGGAGGCCCGCGTGGAGTTGATGACCGGATTCGGGCTGGCCACCGCCGCCGGCCTGAACGCCTACATCCCACTGCTGGCGATGGGCCTGCTGGGCCGCTTCACCCACCTGATCACGCTGCCGCACGGGTGGGCGTGGCTGCAGAACGGCTGGGTGATCGGCATCGTCGCCGTGCTGCTGCTGATCGAGATCGTCGCCGACAAGATCCCCGCTCTGGATTCCATCAACGACACCGTGCAGACCTTCGTGCGTCCGACCGCCGGCGGCATCGTCTTCGGCTCGGGCACCGCGGCGCAGACCGCCGCGGTCACCGACCCCGGTGAGTTCGCCCGCACCGGCCAGTGGGTGCCGATCGCGATCGGCGTGGTGACCGCGCTGGTGGTGCACCTGACCAAGACCGCGGTGCGCCCGGCGGCCAACGTCGCCACCGCCGGCGTCGCCGCGCCGGTGTTGAGCACGATCGAGGACGTCACCAGCGTGGGTTTGGTGTTCATCGCGATCCTGATCCCGGCGCTGGTGCTGGTGATCCTGGTCGCGCTGGTCTGGGCGGCGGTGTCGCTGTTGCGGCGCAGGCGGCGGAAGAAGGCCGCGCGAGCAGACGGAAAAGTCCCCGACACGCCGCTGAGTTAGGGGCTTTTGCGTCTGCTCACGGAGGGAAAGCGGGCTAGATCCAGACGCCCTTGCCCACCGCGACCACACCACCGGAGCTGATCGCGAAGCGCTCCCGGTCCTTCTCCAGGTCGACGCCGACCATCTCCCCCGGCCCGACGACGACGTTCTTGTCCAGGATGGCGCGGCGGACCACGGCGCCGCGGCCGACCCGCACGCCGGGCATCAAAACGCTGCCCTCCACGATGGCGCCGTCGTCGACCACGACGTTGCTCGACAGCACCGAATTGCGCACCGACGCCGCCGAGATGATGCTGCCCGCGCCGACCACCGACTCCTGCGCGGAGCCGCCGTTGACGAACTTGGCCGGCGCCAGGTTCTCCGACTCGCCGCGGATCGGCCAGCGCTTGTTGTACAGGTTGAACACCGGGTGCACGGACACCAGATCCATGTGGGCGTCGTAGAACGCGTCCAGGGTGCCGACGTCGCGCCAGTAGCCGTGGTCGCGTTCGGTGGCGCCGGGCACCTCGTTGTTGCTGAAGTCGTACACCGCCGCCATGCCGTCGGAGACCAGCCGCGGGATGATGTCGCCGCCCATGTCGTGATCGGAGTGGTCGTCGTCGGCGTCGGCGCGGATCGCGTCGATGAGCACCTTGGTGGTGAAGATGTAGTTACCCATCGAGACGAAGGTCTGCTCCGGGTCGTCGGGGGTGCCCGGCGGCTCGGCCGGTTTTTCGATGAACTCCCGGATCCGGCCGGACTCGTCGGCGTCGATGCAGCCGAACGCGGTGGCCTCCGCCCGCGGTACCCGGATGCCCGCCACGGTGGCGCCGGCGCCGCTGTCGATGTGGAACTGCAGCATCTGCTCGGGGTCCATCCGGTACACGTGGTCGGCGCCGAACACCACGATGTAGTCGGGATCCTCGTCGTAGATCAGGTTGAGGGACTGGTAGATCGCGTCCGCCGAGCCGGTGTACCAGCGCGGGCCCAACCGCTGCTGCGCGGGCACCGGGGTGATGTACTCCCCCGCCAGACCGCTCAGGCGCCAGTTCTGCGAGATGTGGCGGTCCAGGGAGTGCGACTTGTACTGGGTGAGCACGCAGATGCGCAGGTATCGGGCGTTGACCAGATTCGACAGCACGAAATCGATGAGCCGGTAGGCGCCGCCGAAGGGAACCGCGGGCTTGGCGCGATCGGCGGTCAGCGGGTACAGGCGCTTGCCCTCCCCGCCGGCCAGGACGATGCCCAGCACGTGTGGCAATTCCCTCATGCTGCAAACCTAACGGCAGCCGCCACAGACGGCTAGGTCATTGGCGCGATTGCCGGCCCTTGTGCCGCCCAGGGTGTCGCCGGCCAACCGCGTTCTTGTGCTCGCGCACAAGCACGTTGACCACAATTATGCGGCGACGGGCCGGTGCCGCTACGGTCGGGCGTATGCGGGTGGCGATGATGACTCGGGAGTATCCGCCCGAGGTTTACGGCGGGGCCGGTGTGCACGTGACGGAACTCGTCGCCCAGTTGCGCCGGCTGTGCGAGGTGGACGTGCATTGCATGGGCGCGCTGCGTTCGGGTGCGTTCGTACATCAGCCCGACCCGGCGCTCAAGGGCGCCAACCCGGCGCTGTCGACACTGTCGGCCGACCTGGTGATGGCCAACGCCGCCGAGTCCGCCACCGTGGTGCACTCGCACACCTGGTACACCGGCATGGCCGGCCACATCGCCGCGCTGCTGTACGGGATTCCGCATGTGCTGACCGCACATTCGCTGGAGCCGATGCGGCCGTGGAAGGCGGAACAGCTCGGTGGCGGCTACCGGGTGTCGTTGTGGGTGGAGCGCACCGCGGTCGAGGCCGCCGACGCGGTGATCGCGGTGAGTTCCGGGATGCGCGACGACGTGCTGTCGGTGTACCCGGCGCTGGACCCGAACCGGGTGCATGTGGTCAAGAACGGCATCGACACCGACGTCTGGTATCCGGCGCCGCCGGAGCGCGGCGAGTCGGTGCTGGCCGAGCTGGGTGTCGACCCGTCCCGGCCGATGGTGGCCCTCGTCGGCCGGATCACCCGGCAGAAGGGGGTGCCGCACCTGATCGCCGCGGCCCACCGTTTCGACCCCGACGTTCAGCTGGTGCTGTGCGCGGGTGCGCCCGACACCCCGGAGATCGCCGCCGAGGTCAGTGCAGCCGTCGCCGAGCTGGCCGCCGCGCGCAGCGGTGTCTTCTGGGTGCAGGAGTTTCTGCCCATTGGCAAGATCCGCGAAATCCTCTCGGCGGCAACGGCTTTCATCTGCCCCTCGGTCTACGAACCGCTCGGGATCGTCAACCTGGAGGCGATGGCGTGCGGGACGGCGGTGATCGCCTCCGATGTGGGCGGCATTCCCGAGGTGGTCGACGACGGTGTCACCGGGACGCTGGTGCACTACGACGCCGGCGACGCCAGGGATTTCGAGGTGCGGCTGGCCGCGGCGGTCAACGCGCTGGTGGCGGACCCGGACAAGGCCCGCCGCTACGGCGTGGCCGGCAGGCAACGCTGCATCGACGAGTTCTCCTGGGCGCACATCGCCGAGCAGACGCTGGAGATCTACCGCAAGGTGACGGTCTAGCGGGACCGGGTCTTGTCCCACCGGGCAAGACGAAACCCCGCGCGCGGGCGCGGGGTTTCGCGGTCGGATCTCTTAGCTCGTAACGCCCTTAAGCTCGTCACCCAGGGCGGCAGCCTCATCGGGTGTCAGTTCGACGACGAGCCTGCCGCCACCTTCCAGTGGTACCCGCATCACGATGCCGCGCCCCTCCTTGGTTGCTTCCAGCGGACCGTCGCCGGTCCGGGGCTTCATCGCCGCCATCGAGTGCCTCCTCCAGATTCGAGCCGACCCGTTGTCACGGACCCGGATCGGTGCCGGACCGCCTCGCTGCTGCGGTTCCGGCACTGAACTGCCTGTTTTCGCCTTCTATTGTTCCTCATCGGAGGGCATGCGTGTGAAAGACCCGGTGACCGGGTGCGATCACCGGCTTTTTGCCGCGGTGCCCGGCGGCACCCAGCAGGACGCGATGTGGTCGTCAACCATGCCCGTGGCCTGCATCAATGCGTACGCGGTGGTGGGTCCGACGAAGCGAAAGCCGCGCTTCTTGAGGTCCTTGGCCATCGCCTGGGACTCCGGGGTCAGCGACGGCACGTCGGCCAGGGTGCGCGGTCGCGGGCGCGGTGGCGGCGCATACGACCACAGCAGGTCGGACAGGTCGACGTCCAACTCGGCGGCGGCGCGGGCGTTGGCGATGGTGGCCTCGATCTTGGCGCGGTTGCGCACGATGCCGACGTCGGCCATCAGCCGGGTGACGTCGCGGTCGGTGTAGCGGGCCACGGCCTCGATGTCGAACCCGTCGAAGGCGGCCCGGAAGTTGTCCCGCTTGCGCAGGATGATCAGCCAGGACAGGCCGCTCTGGAAGGCCTCCAGGCTCATCCGCTCGAACAGGGCGGCCCGGCCCCGCAACTCCCGGCCCCACTCCCGGTCGTGGTAGTCGCGGTAGAGCACCGACTGCGTTGCCGCCCAATCGCAGCGGGCCCGGCCGTCGTCCTCGGCAAGATCGGTCACACCGGTTCCTCGTCGGCGACGCCGTGGTGGGTGACGGCCCGCTCGTCGAAACCGGCGGCCGCCCGCACCGCGGCCAGTTCGTCGCGCAGCTGATCCAACTCGGCCCCCAGCCGGTCGAGCACCCAGTCCACCTCGCTGGTCTTGTAACCGCGCAGCACCTGGGTGAACTTGACGGCCTCGACGTCGGCGCCGGTGACGCCGGAGACCGGCAACACGGTGGCGGTGGTGGCCCGCGGCAGCGGTGGCAGCTGTTCGCCGCGGCCGAAGACCAGGCTGGCCACCCCGAACAGGACGACTCCGACGAGAATCAGCACCACCAGGTACAGCAGGATCAGCGTCACGTCACCGATATTGCCTCACCGGGCCGTCAATCGGCGCGCCGGTGTGCACAGCCGGATCAGCGCAGGGTGTTCATCGGCGGCCGGTCGGCCAGCGACACCGATGTGGTCCGCAGCTCGTAACCGTCGCCATCCGGCAGGAATTGGGTGAGGCCGACGCCGGAGTCGGCGATCCCGCAGCGCGACAGCAGGGTGGCCATCACCTGGCGGCTCATCGCGCCCAGTTCGATCAGCGGCCGGTTGCGGTGTGCCCGCACACCGAGGTTTACCTGGGCGATCGCATCCAGGCCGAGCCTGTCGTAGGTGTCGATCAGGATGCCGATCTCCACGCCGTAACCCGGCGCGAACGGCAACGAGGACAGCAGCTCACGGGTGCCGGCGTACTCGCCGGACAGCGGCTGGATGACACAGCCGAGTTCGGGGCGCAGCGCAGCCAGCAGCGGGCGGGCGACCAGTTCGGTGACCCGACCCCCGCCGTGGGCGTCCTCGCCGCTCGAGGCCTTCAGCGGCCGGCGGTAGAAGCCCTTGACCAGGTGGATGCCGTCGCCGGTCAACAACGGGCCGACCAGCCGGGGCACGAACATCGGGTCGGGTTCGATCAGGTCGGAGTCGACGAACACCACGATGTCGCCGCTGGTGGCGGCCAGCGAGCGCCACAGCACCTCACCCTTGCCGGGCAGCGGCACGACCTCGGGCAGGGCCTGTTCGCGGCTGACCACCCGCGCGCCGGCGGCGATGGCGCGGATCTCGGTGTCGTCGGTGGAACCGGAGTCCAGCACGATCAGCTCGTCGACCAGGCCGCCGAGCAGCGGGCTGATGGTGTCGACGACCGAACCGACGGTCTCCTCCTCGTTCAGCGCGGGCAGCACCACCGAGATCGTCCGGCCCCGTTTGGCGGCGACCAGGTCGGCCACCGTCCAGGCCGGGTGGGTCCAGCTGTTGTCCGACAGCCAGAGGTCACCGGGGCGGGTGTAGGCGGCGGCGAGGTCGGTCATGCCAGCCCCCGCACCGTTCGGGTCGGGGGACGGTCGCCGCGGATGGAGGCCACCATCTCCAGCACCCGCCGCGTCGGGCCCACCTCGTGCACGCGGAACATCCGGGCGCCGTCGGCGGCGGCCAGTGCCGTCGCCGCCAGCGTGCCCTCCAGCCGTTCGGTCAGCTCCACACCCAAAGTCTCCCCGACGAAATCCTTGTTGCTCAGCGCCATCAGGACGGGCCATCCGGTCTTAACAAGATCTTTTACGTGGCGCAACAAAGTAAGTCCGTGGTAGGTGTTCTTGCCGAAATCGTGGGTCGGGTCGATCAGGATCGCGTCCCGGGCCACCCCGACCGCGGCGGCGTGCTCGGCGGCGGCGGTCACCTCGGCGATGACGTCGTCGACCACTCCGGTGACGGTGGTACCGTAGTTCACCCGGAACGGGCGGGGCCGCGGCACCGCCCCGCCGGTGTGCGAGCACACCAGGCCCGCACCGAATTCGGCGGCGACCTCCGGCAGCGCCGCATCGGCGCCGGCCCAGGTGTCGTTGATCAGGTCTGCGCCGGCCGCGCAGGCCTGCTTGGCGACGCTCGCCCGCCAGGTGTCCACGCTGATCAGCTGGTCGGGGTACGCCGCGCGCAGCCATTCGATGAACGGCACCACGCGGGCGATCTCCTCGTCGGCGTCGACCATCGTTCCCGGGCCGGCCTTGACGCCGCCGACGTCGACCACGTCGGCACCCTCGGCGATGACCCGGTGGGCCGCCTCCTTGGCGGCCTCGTCGGTGAAGGTGGCGCCCCGGTCGTAGAACGAGTCGGGGGTGCGGTTGACGATCGCCATGATCAAGGCGCGATCACCGGCCACCGGCCGTCCGCAGAACGTCGACGTCACCCCACCATGGTGCCTGGTCGGGGGGTGTTTCCCGCAAATCGGGGCGATCAGCCCTTCGGCAGCCTGCCGGCGGCGACTTCCTGCGGGTAGTCGTCGTAGAACGGCACGTACCCCTCGTCGCGGCCCTCGAGCACGTACAGCGGGTCCTCGATGGCGGGGCCGTAGCCCTGTTTGCGCAGGTCCACCTTGCGACTTTTGAACGTCGAGGTGGTTTCCAGCGACTGGACGATCCGGACGAACAGCGGCGCGGCGTAGCCCGGCAGGTTGTCGTAGACGGTGGCGGCCAACGTCTTGCCGTCGAAGTCCGCGCCGTCGCGCAACTTGACCGCGGCCATGCCGGCCCGCCCGCCGGTGTCGGGCACCTCGACTCCGAAGACCGTGCACTCCTCGACGCTGTCATCGCTCCCGAGGGCCGCCTCGACCTGCGTGGTGGCCACGTTCTCGCCCTTCCACCGGAAGGTGTCGCCGAGGCGGTCGGAGAAGGCCGCGTGGCCCATCCCCTGCGGGCTCATCACGTCGCCGGTGTTGAACCACACGTCGCCGGCTTTGAAGGCGTCGCGCACCAGCTTCTTCTCGCTGGCCTCCTTGTCGGTGTAGCCGTCGAACGGGGACAGCTTGTTCACCGGGCTCAGCAGCAGACCGGGGCGACCGGCGGGCACCTTGCGGACCCGGCCGTTCTCGTCGCGAACCGGTTCGCCGGTCTCCGCGTCGTACTCGACGTAGGCCATCGGCAGCGGGCTGATGCCGGTGGTCTTCGGGATGTTGAAGATGTTGATGAAGGCCGTGTTGCCCTCGCTGGCGGCGTAGAACTCGGCCACCCGGCCGATGCCGAACCGCTTGGTGAACTGGTCCCAGATCTCCGGGCGCAGGCCGTTGCCGGCGATCACCCGCACCTTGTGGGCGCGGTCGGTGTCCTTGGGCGGCTGGTTGAGCAGGTAGCGGCACACCTCGCCGATGTAGATGAAGGCGGTGGCCTCCATCTCGATGACGTCGTCCCAGAACTTCGACGCCGAGAACGACTTGCCCAGCGCCAGGGTGCCACCGGCGTTGATCACCGACGACACCGCGACCGTCAGCGCGTTGTTGTGGTACAGCGGCAGCGGGCAGTACAGGGTGTCGTCGGACCGCAGCCGCAACCCCAGCCCGCCGAACGCCGCCAGCGCCCGCAGCCAGCGATGGTGGGTCATCACGCTGGCCTTGGGGTGCCCGGTGGTGCCCGAGGTGAAGATGTAGAAAGCGGTGTCGCGGGCCTGCACCTGCGAGGCCGATCGCGGATTGCCGGTCGGCTTGCCGGCCGACTGCTCGCGGAAGTCCTCCAGCGTCACCAGGCCGTCGACGTCGGCGCCGCTGTCCTTGATGGCGTCGATCAGGTCGGACTCGGCGACCAGCACGGTGGCGTCGAGCAGGCCGACGCTGTGCGCGAGGACCTCGCCGCGCTGGTGGTAGTTGAGCATTCCGGCGACCGCACCGCACGTGACGGCGGCCAGCATGAGCAGCACCGCGTCCGGGGAGTTGCGCAGCATGATGCCGACGACGTCGCCGCGGCCCACACCGCCTTCGGCCAGGGCGGCGGCGTAGCGGTTGGCCGTGGCGTTGGCCTCGGCGTAGGTGACCTTCTCGGCGCCGAAGCGGATGAAGACGCGGTCGCCGTAGCGGGCGGCCCGCTCCTGGAAGACCTTGCCGATCGAGGTTTTGCTGGTGGGCAGCGCCAGCAGACCGGTCAGCGCGCCACGAACGATCACCGGGGCATCCAGCACCACCGAGGGCAGCCGGGTGGCCAGGTCGAGCAGGCCCACCGAGTGCCGGGCGCCGGAGTCGTTCCGGGCCCCCGAGTCGCGGGATGCGGATTCGCGGGATTCGCTTTCGTCAGAGGCCATCTGTGCCGCTCCTCGTGTTCGGCCCGTCCCGATCGGGTGCCAGCGTCATCCCGGCCGACCTACGTCCGGGCGCAGAGTTCCAGGGCGGCGTCGACGTCGTCGACGACCAGGAGCCGGTCGAGCGCACCCGGGGCCACGTACCCCGTGTCGATGAGGGAGGCCAGCCAGGTCCGCAGGCCGTCGTAGTGTCCGGTGGGGTCCAGCAGCACCACCGGCTTTTCATGCATTCCCAGATACCCAGCCGTCCAGGTTTCGAAAAGCTCCTCCAGCGTGCCGATTCCGCCGGGCAGCGCCAGGAATGCGTCACTGCGTTCCTCCATGATCTGCTTCCGCTGCCGCATGGTGTCGGTGACGATCAGCTCGTCGGCGTCGACGTCGGCCAGTTCGCGGTGCACCAGCGCCTTCGGGATGACGCCGACGGTATGGCCGCCACGCAGCCGGGCGCCGGTGGCCACCGCTCCCATCGCCGAGACATTGCCGCCACCGGAGACCAGCGTCCACCCGCGCTCAGCGATCGCCTGGCCGACCCGGTGGGCGAGTTCGAGCAGTTCGGGGTGGCGCGGGCTGGAGGCGCAGTACACGCACACCGCCCACTCGTCGCGGGCTTCGGGTTCGGGCGGCACACCCGAAACCTAGACCACCGCGGCGGCGCGCCCACAACGGCGGTTCTCCAGCGTCGATGGGCGAAACGCGGATCGCGGTGTGCGGGCACACCTTAGAGTCGGCCACTATGCCGAGCATCTGGCCGCTGGTTCCGCGGCGCGCCCTGGATCACGTGATGGAGCGGCTGGACGGCGGTGCGGGGATTGCACTGATCGGCAACGAGGGCGTCGGCAAGACCACGCTGGCCGGGCAGGCCGCCGAGCGGCTGGGCCGCGGTGCGCCGGTGTGGGTGGTCGGCACGCTGGCCCAGTCGTCGGTTCCGTTCGGCGCGTTCGGTTCGCTGCTGGAGTTCGAGGACGCGGGTAAGCCGGCGGCGCTGCTGCAGTCCGCCGCGGATTCGCTTCTCGCCCATGCCGATTCGGCCCCGATCATCGTCGACAACGCGCGCCTGCTCGATCCGCTGTCGGCCAGCCTGGTCTACCGGCTGGCCCAGCAGACGGCCGGCCCGCTGATCGTGACGGTGCGGTCGGTGCTGCGGGCGCCGCAGGTGGTGAGCGCGCTGTGGAACGACGGGCTGCTGGCCCGGATGGATCTCATCGGTCTGGACGCCGAGGAGACCGCGGCCGTGGTGGCGGCCAGCGGGGGCGGGGACGCCCCGATGCTGTACCGCCGCAGCGCAGGCAATGCGCTGCACCTGCGGATGCTGCTCAGCACCGGCGGCAGCGAGGACACCCTCGACGCGGCGATCCAGCGCTACCTGGGCGGACTGTCCGCCCGGGTTCGCGAGGTGCTGGGGTATCTCTGCGTGTACGAGCCGCTGTCCACCGACGACCTGGCGGCTTTGGCCGGTGACTCGGCCGTCGAGGAGGCCGCCGGCGTCGGCGCGGTACAGGTGCGGGCGTCCTCGGTGTACAGCGGCCATCCGCTGTTCCTCGAGCAGCTGGCGGGCATGCTCACCAAGGCCGAGGTGCAGCGGTTACGGACCGCGGTCGCCACGCAGCTGGCGGCCACCCCCAGCCGCACCCCGGCCGACCGGCTCGGCCGGACGCTGCTGGCCTTGCAGGGTGACGGCCCGGTCGATAGCGACGCGGTGGTGGGCGCCGCGCAGGAGGCGCTGCGGCTGGGCGACGTCGCGCTGGCCGAGCGGCTGGCGCGCGGGGCGCTGGACCGCGCCGACCAGTTCGACGCCCGGCTGGCGCTGAGCACCGCGCTGGGCTGGCAGGGCCGCGGCCGGGAGGCCGAGGCGGTGCTGGGCGAGGTCGATCCCGCGACGCTGACCGAGGACCAGGTGATGGCGTGGGCGCTGCCGCGGGCGGCCAACCAGTTCTGGATGCTGTCCGAGCCCGAGCGGGCGACCGCGTTCCTGCAGAACATCCGCCGCCGCGTCACCACCCCGTCGGCACGGATCACGCTGGACGCGTTGGCGGGCACGTTCGCGATGAACGCCGGCCAGGTGGGGCGGGCGGTCGAGATCGCCGGGGAGGTGCTGGCCGCACCGGACGCCCCCGACATGGCCGTGGCGTGGGCCGCCAGTGCCGCTGCGCTGAGCTCGGCGCGGATGGGCCGCTTCGCCGACGTCGGGCCGCTGGTGCAGCGGGCCCTGGGTGCGGAGTATCCCGGCCTGCTGCGGTTCACGGTGGGGCTGGCCGAGACGACGACGCTGCTGATGACCGGTCAGGACGACGCGGCCCTGGAGACCGCGCACACGTTCACCGACTTCGCCGAATTGGCCCAGCCGGGCCGGGCGATCGGCGAGGTGCTGCTGGCCCAGGTCCTGCTGGCCCGGGGGGAGCCCGCCGCCGCGGCGGAGTTGATGGCCCCGGCGGCCGCCACGCTGGAGCTCACCGGCTACTCGTGGGGTCCACTGTCGCTGATGTATCTGGCCACCGCCCTGGGACAGCTGGGCGAGGTCGCCGCGTCGGCCATGGCGCTCAGCCGCGCGCAATCCCGGCACGGCACCAAGTCGGGGCTGTTCACCCCCGAACTGGGGGTGGCCCGGGCCTGGCGGCTGGCCACCATCGGCGACAGCCACGGGGCGATCGCCGCGGCCCGGGACGCCGCCCGGGCGGCCGAGCGGACCGGTCAGCTCGGGGTGGCGGTGTGGGCCTGGCACCAGGCCGCCCGGCTGGGTGACCCGCGCGCCGCCGAAACACTGTCCAAGCTGGCCGAGACGGTGGACTGCGTGTTCACCCGGACCGCGATCGAGGAGGCCCGCGCCGGGGGGCGTTGACGGGCGGCCATCGCGGCACTCGGCCCCGGGCTCTCCCGGGTGGGGGCCTTCGTGCCCGCCCGCCAGACCCCCGGCGGCGCGTCAGACGGTCAGGTAATGCCGCAGCGTGTCGGCGACCGCGGTGATCTGGGCGACCGCCACCCGCTCGTCGCGACGGTGCGCCAGGTTCGGGTCGCCTGGACCGTAGTTCACGGCGGGGATGCCGAGAGCGGCGAACCGCGCCACGTCGGTCCAGCCGTATTTGGCCCGCACCAGGCCGTCGGCGGCCTGCACCAGCGCGGCGGCGGCGGGGTGGGCCAGCCCGGGCAGCGCGCCCGCGGCCACGTCGGTCTGCTCCAGGTGCACATCCAGGCCGTCGAACACCTCACGGACGTGGGCCAGCGCCGCCGCCGGCGAGCGGTCCGGGGCGAAGCGGAAGTTCACGGTCACCGAGGCCGCGTCGGGGATGACGTTGCCGGCCACCCCGCCGTCGATCCGCACCGCCGACAACCCCTCCCGGTAGGTGCAGCCGTCGATGTCGACGATCCGGGCGTCATAACCGGCCAGCCGGTCGAGCACCGCACCCAGTTTGTGAATCGCGTTGTCGCCCAACCAGGATCGCGCGGAGTGTGCCCGGGTTCCGGTGGCCGAGAGCACCAGCCGCATGGTGCCCTGGCAGCCGGCCTCGATGTAACCGCCGGACGGTTCACCGAGGATGGCGACGTCGGCGCGCAACCAGTCGGGCAGTTCCCGCTCGATGCGGCCCAGCCCGTTGGCCGCCGCCTCGATCTCCTCGCAGTCGTACAGCACCAGGGTGATGTCGTGGGCGGGTTCGGCCACCGTGGCGGCCAGGTGCAGGAACACCGCGTTCCCGGACTTCATGTCCGAGGTGCCGCAGCCCCACAGATGGTCGGCGTCGCGGCGCGAGGGCACGTTGTCGGCGATGGGCACGGTGTCGAGATGGCCGGCCAGCAGCACCCGCGACGGCAGGCCGTAGTCGGTGCGGGCCAGCACCGCGTCGCCGTTGCGGATGATCTCGAAGCCGGCGGTCTGCTCGCGCAGCGCGCGTTCGACCTCGTCGGCGATGACGGCCTCGTGCCGCGACTCGCTGGGGATGTCGACGAGCGCGGCGGTCAGCGCGATCGGATCGGCCCGTAGGTCCAGCACAACTGTCAGGCTAGCGGGCGCAGCGCAGGGATCGGCCGATCCACTACCGTGTAGCACCGTGACTTCTGCTGCGGGCCTCGGACTGGCCACCGTGACCGGCGACGGCACCGTCCTCGACACCTGGTTTCCGGAGCCGGAATTGGGCGCCTACAGCCCGTCCGGCACCACCCGGCTCGGCCCCGGCGACGTGCGCGGCGAACTGGCCGCGCTGGCCGGGCCGGATCCCGACCGCGGTGTCGAGGTTGTCGTGGTCCGCACCGTGATCGCCGCGCTGGAGGACCCGCCCGTCGACACCTATGACGCCTACCTCCGGCTACACCTGCTCTCGCACCGGCTGGTGGAGCCGCACGGGCTGAACCTGGACGGGGTGTTCGGCGTGCTGACCAACGTGGTGTGGACCAACCACGGCCCGTGTGCGGTCGAGGGGTTCGAGCACACCCGGCTGCGGTTGCGCGGCCGCGGCCCGGTGGCGGTGTACGGGGTCGACAAGTTCCCGCGGATGGTCGACTACGTGGTGCCCACCGGCGTCCGGATCGCCGACGCCGACCGGGTGCGCCTGGGTGCACACCTGGCGCCGGGCACCACGGTGATGCACGAAGGTTTCGTGAACTTCAACGCGGGCACGCTGGGCGCCTCGATGGTGGAGGGCCGCATTTCGGCCGGGGTGGTGGTCGGCGACGGCTCCGACGTCGGCGGTGGCGCGTCGATCATGGGCACCCTGTCCGGCGGTGGCACCCAGGTGATCTCGGTGGGCAGGCGTTGCCTGCTGGGTGCCAACTCGGGACTGGGCATCTCGCTGGGCGACGACTGCATCATCGAGGCCGGCCTGTACGTGACCGCCGGCACCAAGGTCGTCACCCCGGACGGCGGCTCGGTGAAGGCCCGCGAGCTCTCCGGTGCGAACAACCTTCTGTTCCGGCGCAATTCGGTCAGCGGGGCCGTCGAGGTCGTTCCCCGCGACGGCAAGGGCATCGCGCTCAATGAGGCGCTGCACGCCAACTAGCCGCAGGCGTGCACGCCAATCGGGTGAGCTCGGTCGGCCCCGCGCGTAGATTCTGCGCATGAGCCGGCCGACGATCGCGCTGTTTCCCGAACCGGGCGCCTGGGGGCCGACCAACAATCTGGTGGCCATCGGCAATCACCTGCTCGAGCGCGGCATCCGCACGGTCTTCGTCGTCGAGGAGTCCTTTGCCGGCGAACTGGAACGTCGCGGATTCGAGGAGCGCCTGATGCGGCTCGCCCCGCCGCCGGAACACGAGGAGACCGTCGGCGCGGGCTGGGCGGAGTTCGTGCGGGTCACCTCGCCCGAGTTCCGCAGGCCCACCATCGAGCAACTCGCCACGGTGACCGTCCCGATCTGGGACGAGTTCGTCGCCGGCGCCGAGTTCTCGCACGATCGGCTCACCGAGATCTGGGCCGAGCTGCAGCCGGACGCTATCGTGCTCGACTGCGTCGCCAGCTTCCCGTCGGTGTCGCTGGCCGGCTGCCCGTGGGCGCGCATCGTCTCGGCCAATCCACTGGAGATCCCCGACCGGGACATCCCGCCGGTGTTCGCCGGCTACCCTGCCGCCGACCGCAGCGGCTGGGACGAGTTCCGCGCCGAGTACCGGCGGCTCACCGCGCCGCTGCTGGAGCGCTACAACGCCTTCCATCGGCAGTGCGGCGCCGATGCCCTGCCCGATGGGCAGTTCCAGTACACCTCGCCGCAGCTGAACCTCTACATGTACCCTGCTGAGCTGGATTACGCACGCTCCCAACCCCTTCCGGGCAACTGGCACCGCATCGACACGTCGACACGCAACTCCGACCCGGACTTCGACGTGGCGGAGAAGGTCGGCACCGACGGCATGCTGGTTTATCTGTCGCTGGGCAGCCTCGGCTGCATGGACGTCCCGCTCATGCAGCGGGTGATCGACATGCTGGGTCGCACACCGCACCGGGTGATCGTGTCGATGGGCCCGCTGCACGACCAACTCACCCTGGGTGTACGGATGTGGGGTGAGCAGTTCGTGCCGCAGACCGCGATCGTGCCGCACTGCGATGTGATGATCACCCACGGCGGCAACAACACCGTGGGCGAGGCGTTCACGTTCGGTGTGCCGACGATCGTGCTCCCGCTGTTCTGGGATCAGTACGACAACGCCCAACGCATCGACGAGTGCGGCTACGGCGTGCGGCTGCCCAGCTACGAGTTCACCGACGAGGACCTGAACCGCGCCATCGACCGCCTCACCACCGACCCGCGCCTGGCCGCCCGGCTGACCGCCGCCGCCGAGCGGTTGCAGGCGGCGCCGGGCCGGGTCCGCGCTGCCGACCTGATCGAGGGCCTGGTCCGCTAGCGGCCCAGCGCTATTCAGCGGCCAGGATGCAGAACTCGTTACCCTCCGGGTCGGCCAGCACCACCCAGCTCTGCACACCCTGGCCGATGTCGACGCGCCGGGCGCCCAGCCCGATCACCCGCTCGACCTCGGCCTGCTGATCGTCGGGCGTGAAGTCGAAGTGGATGCGGTTCTTGACCACCTTGTCGTCGGGCACCGGTAGAAACAGCCAGTCCGGCCCGGCGCCGACCGGGGCGCGCAACGCCACGTCGTCGTCCTCGGTGCGCTCGGCAGGCCAGCCCAACACCCGCGACCACCACGACGCCAATGCCTGGATGTCGTGCGCGTCGACACAGATCTCGCTGAACCTCAGGGTCATGACATCAACTCCTTCTTGACCACCTTGCCCATGGCGTTGCGGGGCAGCGCGGCGACCAGCCGCACCTCGCGCGGCCGCTTGTGGAACGAAAGTTGTTCGGCGACAAACTGAATGAGATCGTCGGGTTGGGCGTCGCCGACCACGAACGCGACGATCCGCTGACCCAGGTCGGCGTCGGGCAACCCCACCACGGCGACCTCGACCACCCCGGGATGGCCGAGCAGCACGGTCTCCACCTCACCGGCGCCGACCCGGTAGCCGCCGGACTTGATCAGGTCCACCGACTCACGGCCGACGATGCGGTGCATGCCACCGGCGTCGACGACCGCCGCATCACCGGTGCGATACCAGCCGTCCGGTTCGAATGCCGCCGCGGTGGCATCCGGACGGTTGAGGTAGCCGTCGAACATCGTCGGGGCCTGGACCTGAAGGCTCCCAATGGTTTCCCCGTCGTGGGGCACCGCGGAGCCGTCGTCGTGTCGCAACCGGGTCTGCACACCGGGCAGCGGCAACCCGACCCAGCCGGGGCGGCGTTCGCCGTCGGCCCGCGTCGACACGGTGATCAACGATTCGGTGGCGCCGTAACGCTCGACCGGTGCGTGACCGGTCAACTCCACCAGCCGGGTGAACACCGGAACCGGCAGCGCCGCGCTGCCCGACACCAGCAGCCGCGCCGAGGACAGCGCCGCGGCCGAAGCGGTGTCGTCGACCACCCGCGACCACACCGTCGGCACGCCGAAATACAGCGTGCCGCGCGCCGCAGCGTAAGCCTGCGGGGTGGGTTTTCCGGTGTGCACGAACCGGTTTCCGACCCGCAGCGAACCCAGCAGCCCCAGGACCAGGCCGTGCACATGGAACAGCGGCAGCCCGTGCACCAGGGTGTCCTCCGGGCTCCACTGCCAGGCCTCGGCCAGGGCGTCGAGGTCGGCCGCGATGGCGCGGCGGCTGATCAGCACGCCCTTGGGCAGGCCGGTGGTGCCGGAGGTGTACATCACCATCGCGATGCTCTCTGGGGCCGGTTCCGGATACCGGTGCCAGGAGCGGGCGTGCACCCGCACCGGCACCGTGGGCAGACCGGCCGGATCGGCGGGCGGCTCCCCCAGCCAGGCCTGCGCCCCGGAATCGGTGAGCATGTGGGCCCGTTCGGCCACACCGACGTCGGCCGGGACGGGCACGAACGGAACGCCGGCGATCAGGCAGCCGGTCACCGCCAGCACCGTCGCCGCGGTGGGGGTGGCCAGCACCGCCACCCGTTGCGCGCCGCCGACCCGCTCAGCCACCGAGGTCGCTGCGCCGACCAGGTCGCTGCGGGACAGCACCGAGCCGCCGATCCGGACGGCGTCGCCGATGTCGTGCCCGGCCGCGACGGCGGCGGGATTCAGCGAGGCCAGCAGCACGCCAGGGACGCTACCCCGGCGGGCGGATCGGCAATACTGGCCCCGTGCAACCCACCATCCGGATCGCCTCCCGCGAGGTCTACCGCAACGACTGGATGGTCGTGCGTGAGGACGACATTCGCCGCCCGGACGGCTCGTCCGGGATCTACGGCGTCATCGACAAGCCGACCTACGCCTTGGTGATCGCCACCGACGGCGAGCGGCTGCGGCTGGTCGAACAGTTTCGCTACCCGCTGGGCCGGCGGTGCTGGGAGTTCCCGCAGGGCACCGGGCCAGGGTTGGCCGAACTCGAGCCGGCCGAACTGGCGGTGCGCGAACTGCGGGAGGAGACCGGACTGATCGCCACCACCATGACGGTGCTGGGCTGCCTCGATCTGGCGCCGGGCCTGAGCAGCCAGCGCGGCTGGGTGTTCCTGGCCACCGACGTCGCCGAGGGCGACCCGGACCCCGAAGTCGAGGAGCAGGACATGCGCAGCCAGTGGTTTTCCCGCGCCGAGGTGGAACGGATGATCCTGGCCGGTGAGATCACCGACGCCCAGTCCATCGCGGCGTACGCGACGTTGCTGCTCACCGAGCGCTCTGGCCGCTGACCGGCGCGTCGCCGGTTGGATGCGACTGGTGAGGTTAACTGACGGCTACGCTGGAGGTTCGCACGACACGACGTTAGAGGGGATATGAGGTCGGGCCGCCACAGCTTGGGTGTCACCCTGCTCGCCGTGGCGATGCTGGGCGCGGCGGGTGCGGCCGCCCCGGTGGCACATGCGGCCCCGCAGCCCTTGAACGGGCGCTACCAGATGGTGACCTATGCCTCCCAGAAGGCCGGTACCAGCCCGGCCACCCATCAGAGCGAGGCGGACTTCGGCGCGGTGTTCACCCTGGCCACCGCGTGCTCGGTGACCACCTGCGTGGCCACCGTGGTGGACGGTCCGAAGCCCACCAACCCCACCATCCCGCAGCCCACCCGCTACACCTGGAACGGGTCGGAGTGGGCCACCACCTACGACTGGCTGTGGGACTGCTTCCTCGGCGACGGCAACCAGAAGCAGTGGAGCAAGGCGACATCGTGGGCGTTCTACACGCCCCAGTCGGACGGAACGCTGCGCGGCACCTGGCACACCGACATCTCGGACGGGCCGTGCCGCGGCAGTGTGGTCATGCCAGTCGCGGCCGCGCCCGCCTGACCGCGGCCACCGATGTACGCCGTGGCCAGAGGCCACCGATGTACGCCGTAGCCAGAGGCCACAATGGGGTGACGTCCGCCCACGGAGAGTGAACCTGCGATGAGCCGTGCCGAACCTGTGACCGATGCCCGCGACAGCTCGATGGACTTCTACCGGGTGCTCGCCCTGGTCTTCGTGGTGCTGGGCCATTGGGTGGCCGCCTCGCTGACCTACCGCGACGGATCGTTCTGGCGGGAGAACCCGCTGGTGCACATGCCGTGGACGCAGTGGCTGACCTGGATGTTCCAGGTGGTGCCGGTGTTCTTCGTGGTGGCCGGATACGCCAGCGCGGTGTCGTGGACCCGTCACCGGCATACCGACGAGGCCGGGCGGCAGGCGTGGCTGCGGCACCGACTGACCAGGCCGCTGGGGCCGACGGCGGTCTATGTGGTGTTCGCCCTGGCCGTCGTCGTGGTGTTGCGCGCCCTGGGGGTGGCCGGGTCGGAACTGGACTTCGGCGCCTGGGCGGTGGCGATGCACCTGTGGTTCCTGGGTGTCTACGTCGTGATGATCGCGCTGACCCCGGTGGCGATCGCGGCGCATCGGCGCTGGGGACTGGCGGTGCCGGTCGTGCTGACGGTAGCGGTCGCCGCCGTCGACGTGGCGACCATCGGCGCGCGGCTGCCGTACCTGGGTTGGGTCAACCACCTGCTGCCGTGGGCGGTGCTCTATCAGCTCGGCATCGCCTGGCACGCCGGGCTGCTGCGGGGCCGCGGGCCGGTGCTGCTCGCGTGCTGCTCGAGCGTGGTCCTGGTGCTGCTGGTCACCGTCGGTCCCTACCCGGTCAGCATGATCGGCGTCCCGGGCCAGACCGTACAGAACACATCCCCGCCCAACCTGGCGATCCTGGCCCTGGGCGCCGCGCAGGCCGGGGTGGTGCTGGCGCTGGCCCCGGTCCTGAACCGGGCGCTCAATTCGCCTCGCAGGCAACGACTCCTGGCCGTCGCCAACGACAACGTGATGGCGCTGTACCTGTGGCACATGGTGCCGGTCGTCATCGTCGCGCTGATCGGCTACCCCACCGGGCTGTTACCGCAGCCGCCGCTCGGGTCGGGCGCCTGGTGGCTGGGCCGGCTGGAGTGGCTGGCGGTGTTGGCCGTGGTGGCCGCGGCCGAGTTGGTGCTGTTGTGGTGGGGGCGGGCGCTTTTCGCCGCCCCGCTGCCGACCGTCGCGGCGCCGATACCACCGCGCTGGGGCGAGCCCCTGGTACTGGCCGGCACCGCACTGGCCGCCGGTTCGCTCTCCTGGTACGCCGCGCTCGGCTTCGCCCCACAGGGCGAGTTCCCGATCGCGGCCGCGGCAGGGTTCCTGGCCGGCCTGGTTCTGGTCGCCGTCACCCCACGGAACGCTGCGGAACCTCCCGACGGCGTGGACTACCGGCGCTCGGTCAGCGCCCGCAGGAAGAACATCAGGTTGGCGGGACGTTCGGCGAGCCGGCGGACGAAGTAGCCGTACCACTGGGTGCCGAACGGCACGTACACCCGTACGTGATCGCCTCCGGCCGCCAGCCGGCGCTGCTCGGCGTCGCGAATACCGTAGAGCATTTGGTACTCGAATCCGTCACTGTCCCGGCCGAATTCGCGGGCCAGCGCGGGCACCGCGGCGACGATCGCCGGGTCGTGCGATGCAACCATCGGGTAGCCGGAGCCGGCCATCAGGATCCGCAGGCACCGCAGGTAGGCCTCGGTGACCTCCTCGGGCTCGCGGTGGGCGACGGCGGCGGGCTCGTCATAGGCACCCTTGCACAACCGAATTCGCGCGCCCGCCGCGGCGAACTCCCGGCAGTCGGCCTCGGTGCGCTTCAGGTAGGCCTGCAACACCGTTCCCAGCCAGTCGAAGTCGGTGCGCAATTCGCGCACGATCGACAACGTCGAGTCGGTGGTGGTGTGGTCTTCGGCGTCGACGGTCACCCACGCGCCGACCCGCTGGGCCCGCTCGCAGATCAGGTGGGCGTTCTCGTGGGCGATCTTCTCCCCGTCGCGGGGCAGCGACTGCCCCAGCGCAGAGAGCTTCAGCGACACCTCGAGCGGTCGCACCGTCCCGGTGCTACCGAACGCGGCGCCGAGGCTGTCGAGCAGGTGCAGATAGGCCGTGACGGTCTTTTCGGCGGTGTCGGCGTCGGTGACGTCCTCGCCGAGGTAGTCGATGCTGACCAGCCGGTCGGATTCGCGCAGCACCGTGACGGCGTCGAGTGCGTCGTCGACGGTCTCGCCGGGAACGAAGCGGCGCACCACGTCACGGGCGACCGGCATGCGTTCGGCGGTGTGCCGCAACCGGTGTGAGCGGCTGGCGGCCAGGATGGCCGGCCGCGCGGTTCGGGTGAACCATGCTGATGCGCGATCCGCCTTCGGCTTCTCGCTGAGGGTGGCCATCACTGCACCTCCGCCCGCTTCGCCGGCTCCGCGCCGGCGCCCATGTGCGGGTAGGTGTGGCTGGTGGGCGGGACGAAGGTCTCCTTAATGGAGCGGGCCGACGTCCAGCGCAGCAGGTTCATCGGCGAACCGGCCTTGTCGTTGGTGCCCGAGGCCCGGGATCCGCCGAAGGGCTGCTGGCCCACGACGGCGCCGGTGGGCTTGTCGTTGACGTAGAAGTTGCCCGCCGCGAACCGAAGTCGCTCGGCGGCGGTCTGCACCGCGGCGCGGTCGTCGGCGATCACCGCGCCGGTCAGCGCATACTTCGAGCCGCTGTCGACCACATCGATGATGTCGTCGAACTTCTCGTCCGGGTAGACGTGCACGGCCAGGATCGGGCCGAAGTACTCGGTGCGGAAGGCTTCGTCGCTCGGGTCGTCGGACAGCAGCACGGTGGGCCGGACGAAAAACCCTTCGCTGTCGTCACATTCGCCACCGACGGCGACGGTGACGCCGGGCGCGCTCTTCGCCCGCTCGATCGCGTGGGAGTTCTTGGCGAACGAGCGCGCGTCGATGACGGCACCACCGAAGTTGGACAGGTCGGTGACATCGCCGTAGGTCAGTGCCTCGGTGGCGGCCAGGAAGTCGTCACCCATCCGGTTCCAGACCGACCGCGGCACGAACGCGCGCGAGGCGGCCGAGCACTTCTGGCCCTGGAAGTCGAAGGCGCCGCGGATCAGCGCGGTGCGCAGCACGTCCGGGTTCGCCGAGGTGTGCGCGAGCACGAAGTCCTTGCCACCGGTCTCGCCGACCAGCCTCGGGTAGCTGTCGTAGTCGGCGATGCGGGTGCCGACCTCGCGCCACAGGTGCTGGAACGTGGCGGTGGAGCCGGTGAAGTGGATGCCGGACAGCCGCGGGTCGGCCAGCACCACCTCGGAGACCGCGAAACCGTCGCCCGCGACGAGGTTGATCACGCCCGGCGGCAGCCCGGCGGCCTCCAGCAGCTGCATGGTCAGGTAGGCGGCGAAGCTCTGGGTGATGGACGGCTTCCACACCACGGTGTTGCCCATCAGCGCCGGTGCCGTGGGCAGGTTGCCCGCGATGGCGGTGAAGTTGAACGGGGTGACCGCGTAGACGAAGCCGTCCAGCGGCCGGTAGTCGCTGCGGTTCCACACCCCGGGGCCGCTGATCGGCTGCTGGGCCAGGATCTCGCGCGCGAAGGCGACGTTGAACCGCCAGAAATCGACGAGCTCGCAGGGCGAGTCGATCTCGGCCTGGTAGGCGGTCTTGGACTGGCCCAGCATGGTCGCGGCGGCGATCCGCTCGCGCCAGGGGCCGGCCAGCAGGTCGGCGGCGCGCAGGAAGACGGCGGCCCGTTCGTCGAACGGGGTGGCGGCCCAGTCGGCCTTGGCGGCCATCGCGGCCTCGACGGCGGCGGCGGCGTCGGCGTGGCCGGCGTTGGTCAGGGTGCCCAGCCGGGCGCGGTGGCGATGCGGCTGGACGACATCGATGCGCTCCCCGGCTCCCATCAGGTGGCGGCCGCCGATCACGTGCGGCAGGTCGATGGGTGCGGCGGCCAGGTCGGTCAGGGCCGCGACCAGGCGGGTGCGTTCAGCCGAGTGGGGTGCGTACTCGTGAATCGGTTCGTTGACGGGCATGGGTACTTGGGTCCGGGCGTCCATTGACCAAGGATCGCCGTCGACCGGCCGAAAATTGTTGTCCGTTGCGACAGGACTTGATGGAGCTGCTAGTAGAATCGCACAACATGCGGATGCCCGGTGTCGGCCTGGGTCAGCTGGTGCTGGCGCTGGATGCGACGCTGGTCAGCCTGGTCGCCGCCCCCCGCGGCCTGGATGTGCCGGTGCGGTCGGCGGCGCTGATCGACTCCGACGACGTCCGGTTGGGCCTGTCGGTGGGCGCCGGTTCGGCCGACGTGTTCTTCCTGCTCGGCGTTCCGGACGCCGACGCCACCCGGTGGATCGACCGGCAGAGCGCCGGCCACGGGCCGCCGGCCGCGATCTTCGTCAAGGAACCCTCCGACGCCGTCGTCGCCCGGGCGGTGGCGGTCGGCTCCGCGGTGGTCGCGGTCGAGCCCAAGGCGCGGTGGGAGCGGCTGTATCAGCTGGTCAACCACGTCTTCGAGCACCACGGCGATCGGGCCGACCCGTTGTCGGACTCCGGCACCGACCTGTTCGCCCTGGCCCAGTCGACCGCCGAGCGCACGCACGGCATGGTCAGCATCGAGGACGCCCAGTCGCACGTGCTGGCGTACTCGGCTTCCAACGACGAGGCCGACGAGTTGCGCCGGTTGTCGATCCTGGGCCGCGCGGGCCCTCGCGAACACCTGCAGTGGATCGCCCAGTGGGGCATCTTCGACATCCTGCGGGCCGGCGGCGAGGTGGTGCGGGTCGCCGAGCGCCCGGAGTTGGGGCTGCGACCCCGGATGGCGGTCGGCATCCACCGCACCGACACCCGACTGGGCCGGGACGGCGGTGCGGGCCGCCCCACCTTCGCCGGCACGATCTGGGTGCAACAGGGCTCGCGTCCGCTGGCCGACGACGCCGAGGAGGTGCTGCGCGGGGCGGCGGTGCTGGCGGCCCGGATCATGGCGCGGCTGGAGGCCCGGCCGTCGGCCCACCTGCTGCAGGTGCAGCAGGTGCTCGGCCTGGCCGGCCGCGACGGTGTCGACACCGACGCGCTGGCGCGCGAACTGGGTGTGGTCCCCGACGGCCGCGCCGCCGTCATCGGGTTCGACAGCCGCGGCCGCCATCCCCGGCTGGCCGAGGTCATGGCGTTGAGCGCCAGCGCGTTTCGGCCCGACGCCCAAGTCGCCCAGAACGGATCGCGGGTGTACGTGCTGCTGCCCGACTGTGGACGCAGCAGTTCGGTGGTGTCGTGGATCCGCGGGACGATCGCCACCCTGAACGCGGAGTTGGGTCTTGCCCTGCGGGCCGTCATCGCGGCGCCGGTAACCGGGCTGGCCGGCGCCGCGGCGGCCCGGGCTGAGATCGACCGGGTGCTCGACAGCGCCGAGCGACATCCGGTCGCCATCGGTCAGGTGACCACCTTGGCCGAGGCGCGGACCACGGTGCTGCTCGACGAGATCGTCACCCTGGTGGGCGGCGACGAGCGGTTGATCGACCCGCGGGTGCGCCGGCTGCGCGAGCACGAGCCGGTGCTGGCCGACACCCTGCAGATCTACCTGGACAGCTTCGGCGATGTGGGCGCCGCGGCCACCGCCCTGCACGTCCACCCCAACACGGTGCGCTACCGGATTCGCCGCATCGAGAAGCTGATGTCGACCTCGCTGGCGGACCCCGATGTGCGGCTGCTGCTCGCCTTGAGCCTGCGCGCGACGGCTTGACCGGGGCAAAGCCAGAAAATTTCCTGAAAAAACTGGTAACTATGTGTCTGCTGTGGCCGATGAGGAATTTGTCGTGCGACAACATCGGTGCAGACGGGACCCCCGACTCACCGCCAACCTAAGGGGTCAGGCATGAAAGTGATGGGTCGGGTACTGGTGGTGTTGGTGGCCGCTGTCGCGGCGTTGTTCGTCGGGACGGGTACCTCTCATGCGGGTTTGGATAATCAGC